>NZ_JBQEPK010000011.1:0-76680 GCF_052045615.1 Methylobacterium sp. 22177
ACCCGGGTCTTCGACCAGAGGTGATGGTTCTCGTCGATCTTCACGTAGCCTTCGGGCGCGCCCTTGAACTCGATCCCGGGCGAGGCCGCCACCACCTTGTCGACGTCGAACGAGCCGGCCTTCTCGCAGGCCATCTTCCACAGGAACGGGCCGAGATAGGCCGCCTGCGTCACGTCGCCGATGACCGTCTTCTCGCCCCACATCTTCTTGAAGGCGGCGACGAACGCCTTGTTGTTCTCGTTCTGGATCGACTCGAAGTACTTCATGCAGGCGTAGGCCCCGGCGATGTTCTCGCCGCCGATGCCGTCGATCTCGTCCTCGGTGACCGAGATCGTCATCAGCACCTGCTTCGACAGGTCGATGCCGGCCGCCTTCAGCTGCTTGTAGAACGCCACGTTCGAGCCGCCGACCACGTCGGCGAAGATCACCTTCGGCTTGGTCAGCTTGATCTTGTTGATGACCGAGTTGAACTGCGTGTGGCCGAGGGGGAAGTACTCCTCGCCGACGACCTTGCCCTTGAGCACGGTCTCGATGTGCCTGCGGGCGATCTTGTTGGAGGTGCGCGGCCAGATGTAGTCGGAACCGATGAAGTAGAAGCTGTCGCCGCCCTTCTCCTTGTGGACCCAGTCGAGGCCGGCGAGGATCTGCTGGGTGGCCTCCTGGCCCGTGTAGAAGACGTTCTTCGACTGCTCCAGGCCCTCGTAGAAGGTCGGGTAGTAGAGGAGGCCGTTGTACTGCTCGAAGACCGGCAGCACCGCCTTGCGCGACGCCGAGGTCCAGCAGCCCATCACGGCGGCGCAGTGGTCGTTGACGAGGAGCTTCTTGGCCTTCTCGGCGAAGGTCGGCCAGTCGGAGGCGCCGTCCTCCTGGATGATCTTGATCTTGCGGCCGAGCACGCCGCCGGCGTCGTTGATCTGCTGGATCGCCAGCTTCTCGCCCTGGCTCGGCCCGGTCTCGGAGATCGCCATGGTGCCGGTGATCGAGTGCAGGATGCCGACCGTCACCTCGCGGTCGGTCACCGCCAGCCCGCCGGCATCGGCGGCCGCCGCGACGCGCGGCAGCGAGGCCGCCAGCGGCGCCGCCGCCAGGCCGAGCAGCAGGCGCCGGCGGAGGGTGAAGTGCGCGGGATCGTCTGTCACCATGGCGGGCTGATCCTTCCGATCGTCCGAGAGGGTTGAGCCGCCCCATCCGCAGCGGATCAGCCGTCACGCAGGGGATCGTCTCCGCACGCATATTTCTTCCAAAGAAAATATCTTTCCTCAAGATGAAAACATCGGCAGCCTGCCCATATCGCCGGCGGCGTGCCGCCCTCGGGGGCTATTTGCGGCGGCGCGCCGGCGCGAGGCCGGTCAGCGCCGCGAAGGCGCAACCGGCGGCCGCCTCCAGGCCCGCCGCGAGGGTCCCGCCGTCGGGCGCGAGGAGCCGGAGGCCGAGGCCGGCCGCGTTCGGCAGCGGGCTGAGCCCGGCCCGGCAACCGGTGCGGTCGGCCGCGGCCTGGACGTCCCCGGGGTCCGGCAGGCACGGGGCCGGACCGAGGATGACCATGGCGCCGTAGGCCCGCCACGGGCCGAGCGGCGAGTCGGGAGCGTGGAACTCCGCGCCGGCGATGCGGGCCCGCTCGCGGACCAGGACTGCCCCCGCCGCCGTCTCGATGCCGAGGCCGAGTTCGACCCGGTCGAACGGCCTGCCGCGGCCCTCCGGGTCGTGGCAGGCGATGCTCTCGGACACGACGGCCCGGGCGCCGGGCTCGAGCGTGATCTGGGTCGTGGCCGAGAGGGCGGCGCCCGGGAACAGGATCAGGGGATCGGGCACGCAGTGCAGGAAGGCGTCCGCGGCGACGCGGATCCGCGTGTCCTGGCGGGCCGGCCGATCGGCGCTGCGATGGACGACCGTGGCGGCCTGGGTGGTGACGTGCGCCGCCGAAGCCGGGCCCATCGCGATGTCGAGGCCCAGACGGTCGCCGCGGTAGAGGCCGCCGGAGGCCGATTGCAGGTACAGGGTGATCAGCTCCGGCCGCTGCGGATACAGGCGGAACGGCTTGGTGATGTGGAACGGGTACGGCACGTGCTGGTCGGCGAGCACGCTGGTGCCGCCGCCGCGCACGAAGCCGAGGCGGGCCGTCGCGCGGCGGCCGGTCTGGATGTCGTCGGGCACGGCTAGGGCGTGAACAGCACGGCGCGGCCGATGGCATCCGCCACCCGGTCGATGCCGAGGCCCGCGCGCGCGTTCGTGGCGATCACCGGCTTGCCGCCCCGGACCCGCGCGGCCTCCGCCAGCATCCCCTCGAGGTCGACGCCGACATGCGGCGCGAGGTCGATCTTGTTGATCACGAGGAGGTCGCAGCGCAGCACGCCCGGACCGCGCTTGCGCGGGATGTCGTCGCCGCCGGCCACGTCGATCACGAAGATCCACCAGTCCACGAGGTCGAGGGAGAAGGTCGAGGCGAGATTGTCGCCGCCGGATTCGAAGACGAGCAGCTGCAGCCCCGGGAAGCGCGCCTCCAGCGCGTCGCCCGCGGCGATGTTGAGGGTCGGATCCTCCCGGATCACCGTGTGCGGGCACGCCCCGGCCTCCACCGCCTCGACGCGGCTCGGATCGATCAGCCCGGAGCGGCGCAGCCGCTCGGCATCCTCCTTGGTGACGAGATCGTTCGTGATCACCGCGAGATCGACGCCCCGCGCCTGCAGCACGGGGATCAGCCGCTCGATCAGCGCGGTCTTGCCGGATCCGACCGGGCCGCCGATCCCGATCCGGGCGGCGTTCGCGGGAGTCACGTCGGTCATGGGGAGCTGGGCCGTGAGAGGGGTGTCGGGGTTCGGCGGCGCTCAGCGCAGCATGTAGCGCTGGGCGAGCGGCAGGGTCCGGGCCGGCTCGCAGGTGGCGAGCACGCCGTCGACGAAGACGTCGAAGGTCTGCGGGTCGACGCGGATCTCCGGGCAGGCGTCGTTCCAGAGCATGTCGGCCTTCGTGAGGGTGCGGGTCCCGCGGGCCGGCAGGAGCGCCTTGCGGAGGCCGAGCCGGCCGCCGAGATCGGCCTCGATCGCCAGGGGATGGACGAAGCAGGCCGAGAGCGCCTGCTTGGCGCGCCCGAAGGCGCCCCATTGCGGGCGCATCAGCATCGGCTCGCAGGTCATGAGCGAGGCGGCGGAATCGCCCATCGCGCCCCAGGCGATGAAGCCGCCCTTGATCACGAGCTCCGGCTTGATCCCGAAGAAGGCCGGCCGCCAGATGACGATGTCGGCCATCTTGCCGGGTTCCAGCGAGCCGATATGGTCCTGAATGCCGAAGGTGCGCGCGGCGTTGATCGTGTACTTGGCGATGTAGCGCTTGATCCGGGCATTGTCGCCGAAGCCCGGTCTCTCCTCGGGGAGCGGGCCGCGCTGGTCCTTCATCTTCGAGGCGAGCTGCCACGTCCGGCAGATGACCTCGTGGATCCGGCCCATGCCCTGGCTGTCGGAGCCGAGCATCGCGATCGCCCCGATGTCGTGGAGCACGTCCTCGGCCGCGATGGTCTGGGCGCGGATGCGGCTCTCCGCGAAGGCCACGTCCTCCGGAAGGGCCGGGTTGAGGTGGTGGCACACCATCGTCATGTCGAGGTGCTCGTCGAAGGTGTTGACCGTGTAGGGGTTGGTCGGGTTCGTCGACGACGGCAGGCAGTGCGGCAGCCCGGCGACCCGGATGATGTCCGGCGCGTGGCCGCCCCCGGCCCCCTCCGTGTGGTACATGTGGATGGTGCGGCCGCCGATCGCCGCCAGCGTGTCCTCCACGAACCCCGACTCGTTCAGCGTGTCGGTGTGGAGCTGGACCTGGAAGTCGTAGGCGTCGGCGAAGCCCAGGCAGGCGTCGATCGCGGCCGGCATCGCGCCCCAGTCCTCGTGGATCTTGAGGCCGAGCACGCCGGTCTCGAGTTGCTCCTTCAGGGCGGCCGGCCGGTGGGTGTTGCCGCGCCCGAGGAAGCCGAAATTGACCGGCCAGGCCTCGGCGGCCTGGAGCATGCGGCCGGTGTTGAACGGGCCGCCGGAATCGATGCCGACCGTGATCGGCCCGAGCGAGCCGCCGAGCAGGGTCGTGACGCCCGAGGCGATCGCGTGGTCCGGCAGGCCGGCGGAATCGAAATGCACGTGCACGTCGATGGCCCCGGGCGTCGCGATCAGGCCCTCGCAGTCCCGCACCGTCGTCCCGGCCGACACGATCAGGCGCGGGTCGACGCCGTCCATGATCGCCGGGTTGCCGGCCTTGCCGAGCGCCACGATCCGCCCGTCCTTGATGCCGAGATCGCCCTTCTGGATGCCGAGGACGGGGTCGATCACCACGACGTTGCACAGGAGGAAGTCGAGCGCCCCCTGCGCGGCGGTCACCCCGGGCGCCATCCCGATCCCGTCGCGCAGGGTCTTGCCGCCTCCGTGCAGGCACTCGTCCCCGTAGACGGCGTGATCGTGCTCGACGACCGCCACCAGGGAGGTGTCGGCGAGCCGCACCCCGTCCCCGGTGGTCGGCCCGTAGAGGGCGGCGTAGTCGCGGCGCGGGATCGTCACCATGGCACTCTCCTCAGGCGCCCTTGAAGCCGCGGGCCTTGGCGCGGGCGAGGGCCGCCGCCCGCGCCGCGTCGTCGGGCAGGGTCCCCTGCGTCAGGTCGTTGAGCCCGGTCAGCTCCCGGGCGCCGCCGAAGCCGACCAGCGTCACGGTCTTGCGCTGGCCCGGCTCGAAGCGGATCGCCGTCCCGGCCGGGATGTCGAGGCGGTGTCCCAGGGCCGCCGCCCGGTCGAAGTCGAGCGCGCGGTTCACCTCGAAGAAGTGGTAGTGCGAGCCGATCTGGACCGGGCGGTCGCCGGTGTTGACGACGTCGAGGGTGACCCGCGGGCGGCCCGCGGCGAGCTCGATCGCGCCGTCGGCCGGCAGGATCGCGCCGGGCTCGAGGGTGTCGGCGGGAGCACCTTCCCGGGCGCGGATCGGCTCGTGGACCGTGACGAGCTTGGTCCCGTCCGGGAAGACGCCCTCGACCTGCAGGATCGGCAGCATGGCGGCGATGCCCGGCATCACGTCCTCGATCGACAGGATCGTGGAGCCCCAGCCGATCAGGTCGGCGACGCTGCGCCCGTCGCGCGCGCCCTCCAGGATCTCGTCGGTGATGAGCGCCACCGCCTCCGGGTAATTGAGCTTGAGGCCGCGGGCGCGGCGCTTGCGCGCGAGCTCGGCCGCGGTGAAGATCGTGAGACGTTCGAGCTCGGTGGGCGTGAGCAGCATCGCGCGCTCCCTAGTTGGCGAACAGGCGCAGGTCGGCGCGCGCGTGCCGCATCGCGGCGACCTCGATCAGCGGCGTGAAGCCCGTGAGGACGATGGCGCCGTCGGGGTCGTCCGGCACCGGCCGCTCGGCGATCTCCGCGACGAGCGGCAGCACCGCCTGCACGGCCTGCTGACCCTGGATGGCGCCGACCTGCCCGAGCCGGACCGCGGCCGAGACCAGGCCGGAGACGAGCTGATAGCCGGCGATGGCCGCCGCCTCGGGTTCCGACAGGCCCAGGGCGCGCCACAGGGCGCCCTGCACGGTGGCGAGGTGCCCGAGCATGAGCCCGGACCGGATGGCGGCGCGGATCTCCGCGGCACCGGGTGTCGCGAGCCGCGCGTGCGTGGTCAGCAGGGAGGCGCCGTTGCGCCGGCTCCCGGTGCGCATCGCCTCGACGAGCGTGGCCGCCTCCACGGCGGCGTCGACGCGGCCGAGCCGGACCGGATCGGGGCCGGCGCGATGGGCGAGGATCAGGGCGACGCGGTCGCTCTCCGCCCAGCGGAAGCGCACGAGGGCCGTGAGCGTCCGCGTCAGGCTCTCCGTGTCGAAGGCCGGGTCGCCCGCGATGAGGCCCTCGATCCCGTTGGAGAAGGCGAAGCTCCCGCTCGGGAACGCGGCGTCGGCCTGCTGGAGGGACAGGAGCCGGCTCAGCACGGCGCCGCCTCGTCGAGGATGGTGTGGGTCACCTGCCCGTCGGTGACGAGGGCGCCGAGGCGGACGAGGTAGTCGTCGGCCGGCCCGTCCAGGGCCACCAGGAGGGCTCCCTCGGCGAAGCGCACCCGCCAGTGGAGGTTGCCGGCGTGGTAGCCGAGTTCGAGGGCGGCGGCCTGGCTTGCCGGGACGAGGCGAAGCCAGCGCTCGGCGCCGACCCGTGCGACGAGGGCGCGGTCCGCGTCCAGCGCCAGCACGGCCCCGTCGAAGAGCGGCTCGTCCCGCGGCAGGGCCAGGGCGATCTCCTCGCCGGACTGGGTGGTCGCGCGGATCCGCCGCCGGGCGACGTCGGTGCTCGACACGACGAGCACGTCCACCGCGCCGTGATGCGCGAGATGGTGCAGGCGATGCGCCATCGCGGCGTCCTGCCGGCTGCCCAGGATGCGATGAATGACGCGCATGTCGGCCGCTCCTCCCCCGTCCGGATCCGTCCGCGGGAGCGCCTAGCAAAAGCGAGTCCGTCGACGCTCCGGGCGACGCGGGGCGGCCTCTTTCGATGGTCGGGCGGCCGCGGCCGACCGCGGCACGGCGCTCTCGGGCTCGGGCGTCCCGTCCCCGCTCAGCCCTGCAGCCGGCCGCCGCCGCGCACGACCAGGCACAGGCCGACACTCGCCGCTGTCAGGCCGAACATGATGACGTAGAGGTGGTCGACCTGAAGTCCGGCGGCCGGGTAATAGGCCGACCGCATCCATTCGGCCAGCTGCAGGGCCGGGTTGAACTTGGCCCAGTAATAGAGCCTCTCCGGCAGATAGCTCGGCAGGAAGAGAACGCCGCTGGAGACGTACAGGACGATGCTGAACAGGGCGTAGCCGATCAGCCATCCGGGGAAGAAGCCGATGATCGCGACGTTGATCGTGCCGATCCCGATCCCGAGCGTGATGGCGGCGAGATAGCCGCCCACCGCCGTCAGCGGGTCCGCCGGCACCGGGTCCGTGCCGAGCGCGACCAGCACGGCGCTCACGACCAGCAACGCCAGGAAGCCGGTCACGATCTCCACGAGCACGCGGGAGAACACCAGATCGAACAGCCGCACCTGCGGGTAGTAGGTCAGGGGCCGATTGGTGATCACCGACTTCATGACCTCGCGCGAGATGTACTGGAAGACGAGGACGGGAACGGCGCCCGTCGCGAAGAACAGCGCCCTGTCGTCGCCGAGCGGCGCGGCCAGTTTCTGAACCGTGTAGATCGTGATCAGCACGAAGACGTGCACGCACGGCCAGAGGACGACGACCCCGTAGCCCCACATCGACGCGCCGAAGCGGGTGCGCATGTCGCGCAGGATCAGCGCGTGCAGGACGTGCAGGTAGGCCTCGAACGGACTCTTTCGCGACTTCGCGCTCGATCGCTCGCGCATGGAACATGGCCTCTGCTGGTCCGGGAAGGGCCGGACGAGACGACGGTGCAGATGTGCGGAGGCTCTCTCGGGGGCGATTGCAGTCCGACGTCGCCCCCTCGGCGCGGTGTCCGGGAGATCCGGGTCGTTGATCGAGGCCCGGCCCGCACGGACGCGCGCCGCCTAGGCGGCGCGCGTCCGCGATGCGTCGCGCATGATCGCCACCCTCAGCCAGGCCGCAGAGACGAGGAAATAGAAGGCGCCGAACGCCGCGTAGGGCGCGACATCCACGATCCCGGGGACCGCGGCGCCGGCGGCCTGCTTGATGAAGAAGCCTCCGGCGAGCGCCGATTGGGCGCCGCTCAGGACCATGGCCCACTGTGCGCCGGCCCTCCAGCGCCGCGCGCCGGTCAGAAGCTGGAACAGTCCCGAGAGGATGGCCCAGGCGCCGAACACCGCGAGCACCGCGTTCGGCCCCCATCCGAGTGCGACGGCGACCGCGAGCGCGGTCACCGAGCTGATCGCCGCGTTGAGGGCCTGACTGGGATTGTCCGCGAGGCCGCCGTTGCGCCGCGCGTCGACCAGGTTGGCGAGCGCGTCCCAGGCGGGATACGCGACCAGAAGCGTCGCGGCGACGGCCGGCATGCCTCTGCCGAAGGCGAGGGCGGCTGCCACCCAGCCGGCGGCGACCCCGGCACGCACGAAGTAATAGGCGCTCAGCCAGGGCAACGCAGGATCGCGATCGTGCTGCGGGACGGCTCTCATCGTCGGCTCCTTCGTGTCATGAGCGCGGAGCGGCGGGCCGGATCTATTCGTGAACATCCCAGATGGACACGACGGGTGCCGATTTATAGCTTTGTTGATCCGGATGCGCCGAGCGAATACCCGCTGCGATGGATCCACGTGTAGGATCGGGGGCCGAGGCCGACC
Source organism: Methylobacterium sp. 22177 (assembly GCF_052045615.1). Lineage (NCBI taxonomy): Bacteria > Pseudomonadati > Pseudomonadota > Alphaproteobacteria > Hyphomicrobiales > Methylobacteriaceae > Methylobacterium > Methylobacterium sp. 22177. Next base: position 8,259 of record NZ_JBQEPK010000011.1, read on the forward strand.
ATGTCGGAAACGCTGGAAAACTTGACCGATCTTCCGGATGGCGGCCCGCGCAGCGCGGCCTCCGGCGACCTGCTCTCACACGTGCTCGCCCAGATCCGCCTGACCGGCGACCGCGTCGAATCCCGGCCGGTCGCGCCGGGCGAGCGCCTGGATCTGGATGTCGGCGCAGGTCACGTCCTCGTGGTGGTCGCGGGCGCCCTGCGCCTCGAAGGCGGCGCGGCGGCTCTTACAGTCGGCGCCGGCGACCTGCTGTTCCTGCCTCACGGCCTCGGAACCGGGCGATTGATCGCCTCCGAGGGCGCGGAGGTCGTCGTCTGCCGATTCTGGTTCGATCCCTACAGTCTCCGCAGCATGATCGCGCTCCTGCCGCAGCACATCTGCATCCGGCGCGAGGAGGGCGCCGGGTGGCTCGACGGCCTCGTGCATTTCCTGCTCGTCGAGACGACCGACGCCGAACCCGGCGCGGCCTTGATGATCTCCCGCATCATCGACCTCGCGGTCATACGCACGCTGCGGACCTGGGTTCATCTCGGCCGGACATCGGGGTGGCTCGCCGGCCTGGCCGATCCCCGGATCGCCCGCGCCCTCAAGGTCATGCACGAGAGGCCCCTGCAGCGCTGGAGCGTGGAGACCCTGTCGGACGTCGCCGGCATGTCGCGCTCGAGCTTCTGCGAGCGGTTCAACGCGCTCGTCGGTCGCTCACCCCTGCGCTACCAGAACGAGTGGCGGCTGAACCTCGCGCGGGACATGCTCGCCGCGGGCGACGGGCGCGTCGGCGAGATCGGGCTGCGCGTCGGATACGAGTCGGAGGCGGCGTTCAGCCGGGCCTACAAGGCGCTGTTCGGCCACTCGCCCAGGGAGGCGACCGGTCGAGCGGCCGGAGCGCGGCTGGAAAGCTGAGCTCCGGCGCTCCGACCCGCTCCGCCCGGGCCGATGCCGGCCCATCCCCGTGTCAGCTCCCGCGATAGGTCGCGTAGCTCCACGGGGTGATGAGCAGCGGTACGTGGTACTTGGCGTCGGGGTCCGAGACCCAGAAGCGCACCGGCACGCGGTCGAGGAAGGGTCGCTCGGCGCCGGCGCCCGTCCCGGCGAAATAGGGGCCGACGGCGAAGACGAGTTCGTAGGTCCCGGGCGTCAGGGCCTCGCCGGCGAGCAGGGGCGCGTCGGTCCGCCCGTCGCCGTTGGTCGTGGCCGACGCGAGGATCTCCCCGGTGCCGTCCTCGGCGAGGCGCCGGAGCTCGACGGTGACCCCGGCCGCCGGCTTGCCCGCGGCCGTGTCGAGGACGTGTGTCGAAAGATGGCCCATCGGCGTCCTCCCGGACGGAGAGGCCCGCGCCCGCCGCCCGCTGCGGGCGGAGGTCCGTCGGGCCGAAGGAGACGGGCGAGAGGAGCACGCGGCGGGGACTCGGACAACCCGGAAAGCGCTCGGCATTTTCCGAACGATTTTGAAGGTCCTTGGCGCCGGAGCGGGTCGCTGCCGGCCCCGGTTCCGGGCACACCCGGGGCAGCGGCTCGGGCCGAACCACGAGCCGCGATCGAGGCCGAACCCGGCCCCGTGACAGATCGCGGAGGATCCGTCCCATGTATCCGATCCTGCACGAATGGGGCGGGTTCCTCATTCGATGGACCCACGTCGTCGCGGCGATCGCCTGGATCGGCGCGTCGTTCTACTTCATGCATCTCGACGCCAGCTTGCGCGCCATTCCGGCAATCCCGACCGGCAAGGGCGGCGAGGCCTGGGAGGTGCACGGCGGCGGCTTCTACCAGGTGCGCAAGTATCTCGTCGCGCCCGACCGCGTGCCGGAGCACCTGATCTGGCACAAGTGGCAATCCTACGCGACCTGGCTGTCGGGCTTCTCGCTGCTGTGCTGGGTCTATTACGGTCAGGCCGACCTCTACCTGATCGATCCGGCGGTCCGCGTGATCACGCCGATGACCGGGGCGGCCATCGGCCTCGGCGCCCTCGCCCTCGGCTGGCTGATCTACGACGGGCTCAACCGCTCGCCCCTGGCCAACCGGCCGCCGCTGCTCGCGGCCGCCGTGTTCCTCACCGTGGTCGCCTTCGCGTACGGCTTCCAGCAGGTCTTCTCCGGCCGGGCCGCGATGCTGCACACGGGCGCGGTGATCGCGACCTGGATGACCGGCAACGTGTTCTTCGTCATCATGCCCAACCAGCGCAGGGCGATCGCCGAGCTGGTCGCGGGCCGGGTCCCGAACCCCGCCTGGGGCAGGCAGGCGAAGAATCGCTCGTCCCACAACAACTACCTGACGCTGCCGGTGCTGTTCTTCATGCTGTCCGGCCATTACCCGATGGCGTGGTCCTCACCCTACAGCTGGAGCATCGTCGGCCTCGTGGTGATCGCGGGCGGCGTGGTCCGGCACTACTTCAACGTGCGCAACGCCGGCGGGGGCGACCGCTGGTGGACCTGGGGCGTCGCGACGGCCTGCGTGGCGGCGGCGGTGGCGATCAGCGTCGCCTCCTCGCCGGGCGCCCGCGAGCGGATCGGCCTGTCGGCCGCCGCCGAGCCGGCCTCGGCCCCGGCGATCAGCCTCGCGGCGGCCGGGACAGGCGCCCTCGAGGGCCCCGCGGTCGACGACGCCGTGATGGCCGTGGTCGGGACGCGCTGCGCCATGTGCCACGCCGCCGAGCCCCTGTGGCCGGGCATGACGGGCCCGCCCAAGGGCGTGCTCCTCGACAGCCCCGAGCACGTCGCGCGCTTCGCGCCGGCCATCCGCCTGCAGGCCGTCCTGACCCACGCGATGCCGCCCAACAACATCACCGACATGCAGCCCGAGGAGCGGGCGGCGCTCGCCCGCTGGCTGGCAGCGCGATAACCGTCAGGCCCCGCCTCCGGCCCCACGCAGGATCCCGCCCGTGACCGCACCGCATACCGACGGCCCCCCGCGCGACTTCGTCGGCTACGGCGAGACGCCGCCCGACGCCCGCTGGCCCGGCGGCGCCCGCGTCGCCGTCCAGTTCGTGCTGAACTACGAGGAGGGCGGCGAGCGCTCCGTCCTCGACGGCGACCCCCACGCCGAGATCTTCCTCTCCGAGATCGCCGGGGCCACGCCGTTCCCCGCCCGGCACATGAGCATGGAGAGCCTCTACGAGTACGGGGCGCGCGCGGGCGTCTGGCGGATCCTGCGCCTGTTCCGCGAGCGCGGCGCGCCCCTCACGGTCTTCGGCGTCGCGCAGGCGCTCGCCCGCAACCCGGCCGCCGTGGAGGCCTTTCTCCGCGACGGCCACGAGATCGCCGGCCACGGCTGGCGCTGGCTGCCCTACCAGGACGTCCCGGAGGCGCTCGAGCGGGAGCACCTCGCCCGCGCGGTCGAGACGATCCAGCGCCTGACCGGGGAGACGCTGCTGGGCTGGTATACCGGCCGCGACAGCCCGAACACCCGGCGGCTCGTGGTCGAGCACGGCGGCTTCCTCTACGATTCCGACAGCTACGCCGACGACCTGCCCTACTGGGTGCAGGTCGCCGGCCGGGACCACCTCGTGGTGCCCTACACCCTCGACACCAACGACATGCGCTTCTCGATCCCCGGCGGCTTCCCGTCGGGCGACCAGTTCTTCGCGCACCTGCGCGACGCCTTCGACTGCCTCTACGAGGAGGGGGCGAGCGCCCCGAAGATGCTGTCGATCGGGCTGCATTGCCGCCTCGTCGGGCGCCCCGCCCGCCTGCCGGCCCTCGCCCGGTTCCTCGACCACGTCCTGGCCCGGCCAGACGTCTGGGTGACCCGGCGGATCGACATCGCCCGGCACTGGGCGGCCCACCATCCTCCCGGCGCCCCGGCGGCGGGACCGACCCCGGAGAGGACGATCCCGTGATCACCGTCGCCGCGCTCAACGCGCTCGCGCGCGACGCCTTCGTGGACCTCCTCGCCGAGGTCTACGAGCATTCCCCCTGGGTCCCCGAGGCGGCCTTCGACCGCGGGCCCTTCGCGGCGCGCGCGGACCTGCACGCGGCGATGGAGGCGGCGGTGGCCGGCGCCGACCGGGTCCGTCAGCTCGCCCTCCTGCGGGCCCATCCCGAACTCGCCGGGCGGGCCGCACAGCGCGGCGAGCTCACCGCGCATTCCAGCCGCGAGCAGGCCGGAAGCGGCCTGCTGGGCGGCCCCTCCCCGGAGGTGGCGCGACTGCAGGACCTCAACCGGGCCTACGCGGAGCGCTTCGGCTTCCCGTTCATCATCGCCGTCCGGGGCCTCGACCGCGACGCGATCCTCGCCCGGCTGGAGCAGCGGCTCGGCAACCCGCCGGAGGCCGAGCGGGCCGAGGCCCTGCGGCAGGTCGGACGGATCGCCGCCCTGCGCCTGGAGGCCCTCGTCGCGGACTGACGCGCCCGCGTCAGACCGCCCGGGCGCCGACCAGGGCGAGTTGCTCGCTCACGTGCTGGCGCAGCGCCTCGTGCGTCATGTCGACGAAGGTCTTGGTCCGGGCCGACAGCATCTTGCGGGACGGGTAGAGCAGGCCGAGCGTCACGCTGGTCGGCGGGGTGTGCTCCAGGACCTGCACGAGCCGGCCCTCGGCGAGGTGCGCCGCGACCTCGAACAGCGGCTTCAGGACGATGCCCTCGCCCGCGAGCGCCCAGGCGGTGAGCGTGTCGCCGTCGTCGGCATCGATATGCCCCGCGACCGGCAGGGTCACAGTCTCCTGCCCGTCCACCAGGGTCCACCGGAACTGCTCGGAGCCGGGATAGCGCAGCAGCAGGCACTCGTGCTGCAGCAGATCCGCCGGCTCGGCGGGTGCGGGGTGCTCGGCCAGGTAGGCCGGCGCCGCGCACAGCACCCGGTCGATCTCCGCGACCTTGCGCAGGGTGAAGGTGGAGTCGCGCATCTGCGACAGGCGGATCGCGACGTCGACCGCCTCCTGGACGAGGTCGAGGAGGTGCTCCGACAGGCGCAGGCGGAGATCGGTCTCGCCGTGGCGGGCGCGGAAGCGCGGCACGAGCGGCGCGACGACCCGGCGGCCCAGACCGAGCGGCGCCGTCACCTTCAGCACCCCGCGGGGCACCGCGCCCGCGATCTCGACGCTCTTCTCCGCCTGCTCCACCGCCGCGGTGATGTCGAGGCAGCGGTCGTAGAAGATCCGGCCGGCCTCCGTGAGGCTCATGCGCCGCGTCGTGCGGGTCAGCAGCAGGCAGCCGAGATGCTCCTCCAGGGTCTGTATCCGGTAGCTCACAACCGACGGTGACAACCGGAGCGAGCGGCCGGCCGCCGAGAAGCTCCCCGTCTCCGCCGAGCGTAAGAAGATGCGGATGCTCTCAAGGGACATCATGCGTCGAGATCTTCAGACGCATCCGGAAGCTGTCAACGAAATTTCCCGGGCGCGTTCGGACACTGCGCCGGTCGTCTCCCGGCCGCGAGGGCTGCGGCGGCTCGGCAAGGGGCCCGACCGCGCCGTCCCTCAGAACACGTGGAAGGCGACCCCGGCGAGGAAGCTCTTCTCCTCGGTGCCCTTGAAGGTCGCGGTCTCGACGTTCCCGAACTTGTTGTGCCAGTACTGGAAGCCGACGAAGACATCGACCCGGTTGGGCCGATCGTAGACGAGCTTGCCGAGGTCGAGTACGAGATTGGTGCGCGACAGGACTTCGAGCCCGCGGGGCGGGTTGAAGGCGAAGGCGGCCGGGTTGCGGACGCCGCGCCCCTTCGGCAGCACGATGTTGTTGAAGCCGACGAGGCTGAGCGGCAGCCCCGTGAAGGTCAGGGGAAAGCTGTAGACCAGTTCGAATTCCGGAACTGTGTCGAAGCTCTGGTCGCGGTCCGGCTGGAGATTGAACCCGTTCCGGTTCCATTCCTTGTAGGCTTGCACGGAGAGGTTGAGAAAGCCCGCCGGCACGTCGAAGGCGAAGTTCAGGCCGCCGACGATGTCGCGCTTCTTCGAGCCGAAGGCGTCGTTCTGGGCGTTGGCGTCGAAGCCGAAGGCGAGGGACACCTCCTTGACGAGGCCGGGAACGGTGAAGGCCTTCGTGCCCGTGAGCGCGTTGAGGCTCAGCGTGCCGCGGTACAGCCCGTAGGCTTCGGTGTTGCCGTAATCGGCGAAGAACGGGGCGGCGACGGAGCCCGGCGCGTTGGTGGTGCCGGCCGGGAACTGGGATCCGGACTTGAGGATGTCGAGGGAGAAGAAGTTCGTCCCATAGGCCCAGGCATCGGCGTGGGAGATGTTCAGGATCTGCTTGGGCGCCTCGCGGGAGACGAAGCTGCCGTCGGGGCGCTGGATCTGGACGCCCGGCGAGACGGTGGGGAACTGGTAGCGGTAGCTGATCTGGGTGTCGGCGAAGAGGAAGAACGGGCCGTCCTCCACCACCGTCGTGGCCTCGGGCGCCACCGGCGCCGAGGAGGCCGTCCCGAGGTCCTGCGCCCCCGCCGCGCACGTCATCCCGAGCGGCAGCAGCGCGGCCGCGATCCGACAAGCCATGGTCATGTCCACCCCCTCCTCCCGGCCGCCTTCAGTTCGAAGCGTCGGCCCGCAAACCCGCGCGCTGGCGCGCGACCTCGTCCGGCGTGACCGCCCGCCCCTGCCCGCCCCATTCGGCCCGCATCCAGGTCGCGAGGTCGGCGAGCGCCGCGTCGTCGATCAGGGCGGCGAAGGGCGGCATGGCCTCCATGCGCTCGTTGCCCGGGAAGCGCTGCGCCGGGAGCCCAGCGAGGATCGCCCGCAGGAGGCCGCCCGCGCCCGCGACCCGCATCGCGGCGTTCGTCCGCAGCGGCACCGAGACGTGGGGGATCCCCTCCCCCGCCCCGCCGTGGCAGCCGGCGCAGAGGCCGGCGTAGCTGGCCCGTCCGCGGGCCGCGACCGCCGCGGGGATCGCCGCGGGGGTGGCGGCGACGGGCGTCTCGGGCTCGGCCGGCAGGGCGTCGCGGTCGAACAGGTAGGCGGAGAGCGCCGCGAGGTCGGCCTCGTCCATGTGCTGCGTCGAGAAATGCACGACGTCGAACATCTGGTGCGTCGCGCCGCCCTGGGCCGAGAGGCCCGTGCGCATGAACCCGACGAGCCCGTGCGGGGTGAAGCCCATCCGCGCGAGGCCCGCCGGCGTGATGTCGGGCGCCTCGACGCCCTCGATCGTGGCGCCGCGATAGACGGCGTCCGGGCGCATGGCCTGGATCACGGTGCGCGGCGTGTGGCACTCGCCGCAATGGCCGAGGGCGTCGGCGACGTAGCGGCCCCGGTTCCACAGGGGGGAGCGGCCCGGATCGGGCGCGGCGACCGTGGCCGGCAGGCTCAGGAGGTTCCAGGCCGCCAGGGTCCAGCGCTGGTCGAACGGGAAGGCGAGGGTGTTGGCCCTGTTCTCCACCGCGACCGGCGCGCGGGTCATCAGGTAGGCGTAGAGGGCGTCGACATCCTCCGGCGTCAGGCCGCGATACGACGTGTAGGGCATCGCCGGGTAGAGGTGGCGGCCGCCCGGCGCGATCCCGTCGCGCAGGGCCCGGTGGAAGTCGGCGCGGCTCCAGCCGCCGATGCCCTGCGGGCTCGGCGAGATGTTGGTGGCGTGGATCGTGCCGAAGGGCGTCTCCAGGGGCAGTCCCCCCGCCCAGGGCGCGCCGCCCCGGGCGGTGTGGCAGGCGAAGCAGTCGGCCGCGGCGGCGACCTCGGCGCCGCGGGGGGCGAGGCCGCGCAGGGCCTCAGCGCTCAGCGGGGTCTCGACGTCGCGGCCGACGACGCTGCGCTCCAGGGTGCCGGAGGCGACGAGGCCGGCCGCCGAGACGGCGACCGCGAGGGCCGCAGCGAGCCCGGCGCCGACGCGCCGGGCGGGGGTGGTGAGGGACGGGATCCGCACGGCGCGCCTCAGGCGGTCACCAGACCGGGGGTCGCCAGCACGAGGTCGCGCACCGCCTGATGGTAGCGGACGTAGCCGGTGCAGCGGCAGATGTGGCGGTCGAGCGCCTCGGTGACGACCCGCTCGACCTCGTCGCGGCGGATCGGCTCGCGCCGCAGGCGCTCGATCAGCACGCTCGCCCCGGTGACGAAGCCCGGCGTGCAGTAGCCGCACTGGAACGCGAAGTTCTTGATGAAGGCCTGCTGGACCGGCGAGAGCACGACGGTGCCGTCCGGCGCGGTGCGGGCATGGCCCTCGACGGTGCGGATGCTGCGCCCCTCGAACCAGTGGGCGCCGGTGATGCAGGCGCGCATCTCCCGCGGGCCGGCCGCCTCCTCCAGCATCACCGTGCAGGCGTGGCAGATGCCCTGCCCGCAGCCCATGCGGCTGCCGGTGAGGCCCAGCCACTCGTGCAGGACGTCGAGCAGGCTCGTGCCGACGGGGACGGGGATCGGACCGACCGCCGCGCCGTTCACGCGGAGCGAGAGGTCCTTGATCTCGATGGCGGCGCTCATGCCAGTGCCTCGCGGATGCGCTCGGGCCGGATGGGGAGTTCGTGGAAGCGGTGGCCGATCGCGTGCGCGACGGCGTTGGCCAGCGCCGGGACGACGGCGATCATCACGACCTCGGCGATGCCCTTGGGCGGGTCGGTCTCGGAGAGCGGCGGCAGGATCTCCACCGTCTGGTTCCACGGGGCCACGTCGCTGGCGCGGGGGAGCTCGTAGCGGTTCCAGTTCCACGTGCCGTCGCCGGGGCCGTCCTCGTAGAGGGGCAGCACCTCCTTGAGGGCGTGGCCGATCCCCATGGCGAGGCCGCCCTGCACCTGGCCGGAGACCAGCGCGGGCACGATCTGGCGGCCGCACTCGAGGATCGAGTGGTGGGACAGGATCGTCACGTCGCCGCTGGCGGTGTCGACCGCGACCTCCGCCAGGGTGGCCATCGGCGCGTAGTAGGTCGTGCCGACATTGTTGCGCTGGGTCGGCGGGTAGAAGACCGCCGCCCGGGGCACGAAGTGCCAGCCCGCATCCGCCATCAGGGCGCGGCGCTCGGGCGGGGCCCCGGCGCCGTAGCGCACCGATAGGGCGTCGATCGGCAGGCGCGTCCGGCCCGTTCCGGGCAGGTCGAACTCGGCCTCGGCCCATTGCCAGCGGTTGAAGGTGTGGAGGGTCACGCCGACCGGCAGCCCGAGCCGGTGCGCCTCGGCGGCCACCTCCTCCAGCGACAGCGGCGGGAGGCCGCCGCCCAGCACTTGCCCGTCCACCAGCCGCAGGTCCTCGCGGGCGACCACGTGGTAGGAGGTCAGCGCCCCGCCGCCGCCGCCCCGCGCCCAGAGTGCGCGGGCGGCGGGCCAGACGGCGTGGTCGACGAGGAACCGCGCGGCCGTCCGGGTGGCGTGGCCGAGGTAGTAGGCCGAGTTGGTCGCACTCATCGGCGAGGTGAAGCGCGGCGTCCAGCGGGGGTTCTGCGCCCGGCGGTCCTCCTCCTCCTGGGACGTCGTGTAGGGCTGGTCGGAGGTCTCGAGGGGCATCTCGGGCCAGCGCACCATGCCGAACGCGGTCTCGCCGGGGACCCGGCCGAGGATCTCGGCCACCATGACCGCCTGCGAGGTGGTGACGCCCGGGCCCATCTCGTGGGCGACGTGGCGCAGGCTCAGGCGGCCCCGCGGGTCGAGCTCCAGCGAGGCGACCGCCGCCTCGGCGCCCGTGCCGTAATCCTTGTGCACCTGCGCGAAGCCGACGCCGTAGCGGCGGCCGGGATGGGCGGCCTCGTAGGCGGCCTTGCGCGCCGCCCGGTCCCGCCAGAGGGGGTGCGCGGCGGCCTTCGTCAGGATCTCCGCGTTGCGCAGCGCCCCGGCCGGGACCGCGCCCTGGCTGTTGCGCTGGCCGGAGCGGAGCACGTTGCGCAGGCGCAGGTCGATCGCGTCGATGTCCAGGAGCGCCGCCGCCTCGTCGACCATCATCTCGGTGGCCGACATGGTCTGGAGCGTGCCGAAGCCCCGGGTCGATCCGGCCTCCACGGCCCGCGAGGCCAGGGCGATCGCCTGGAAGTCGCTCTTCGGCAGGTAGTAGATCGACTGCGCCGCGGTGGCGCCGACGAAGGAGACCGCGACGGAGTAGTTGGGGCGCCCGCCGCCGTCGCAGGCGAAGCGCCCGGTCATGGCCCGGAACCGGCCGCTGGCCCGATCCACCAGCAGGACGGTGTCCATGCGGAAGGCGTGGCGCTTCAGCCCGTTCTGGAACTGCTCGAACCGGTCGTTGGCGAGGCGCACCGGCCGGCCGCCCGCGTAGAGGGCGGCCACGACGCAGAGGAACGGGAAGATGTGGTGGTCCTTCGTCCCGTACCCGACCGTGTAGCCGACCTTGAGATCGACCTCCCTGAGCGGGAACCGGGACTTCGAGACCAGCGCGGCGGCGGCCTCGGCGACGTCGTAGGGCGACTGCGTCGCCATCATCAGGCGCAGCGTGCCGGTGGCCGGATCGTACCAGACGTTGCCGTTGTCGGCCTCCATGGCCGAGGCGTCCGTCGACTGCGACCGGTAGGTCCGCCGCATCACCAGGGCGTCCGCGCCGGCGCCGTCGATCTCGGCGGCGATGGCGGCCGCCGCCGCCATACCCCTGGCGAAGGGGCCGTCGTCGCCGGCTTCCGGCCAGGCGGGCTCGTCGCCGGAGAAGCCGGCGAAGATCGGGGACTGCTCGAACGGCGAGAACCGGTCGGGCGCGTCCGGCGCGTCGCCCTCGATCCGCACCCAGCGCGAGGCGCCGTAATGGGCTGGCGGCCTGGGACCGGTCTCCGCGCCGTACCGCACGACGTCGTCGGCGAAGCGCAGGGCGCGCTTGGCCGCGGCGAAGCGCGGGAAGTCGTCGTAGATCAGGATCGCCACCGGCTGCCCCAGCAGCCGCGGCGTCTCGCCCTGGGGCACGAGGAACCAGTCGCCGAAGAAGTCGGCGTGCGGGACCGAGACCCCGTCCGCCACCAGGTCATCGTGCCGGACGATCCGGTCCGGCTGCAGGGAGGCCGGGAGCCGCGACAGGTCGAGGCCGGTGAAGCGGCGGTCGGCGCGGGTCGCGGCGACGAGGAAGGCGTGGGCTTGGCCGTCGGGCCAGCCGGCGAGGTCGCGGGCCCGGTAGTCGCGGGAGAAGGTCTTGGCGCCCGTGACCTTGGCGACGGCGTCGAGGCGGTAGCGGGGCCGACCCGGCGCGGTCCACGGGGAGCCGGCGGACAGGCCGGTCTCGGCGAGCTGCGCCCGGGCCGGGGGCGCCAGGAAGGAGACCTTCACGGCGACGCTCGCCGCCGCGCCGGCCTTCAGGAAGTGGCGCCGCGAGAGCGCCCCGATGGTCTCGGTCGACATGACGTCTCCCCTTCAGGCCCGGTCCAGGACGGCCGCGTGCGCGAAGTCGGGCTCCGCGTCGGCGGCGCGGTGCTCGGCCCCGGCACCGAGACGGTCCGAGTTCAGCAGCAGGTTCAGGACGATCGCGCCGATGGCGCCGAGGGTGATCCCGCTGTGCAGGATCGGCCCGGCCCAGTCCGGCGCCGTGGCGGCGAAGAGCTTCGGCGCCGCCATCGGGATGAGGCTCAGGCCGATGCTGACCGCGACGACGATCTGGTTGCGGCGGTCCCCGAGATCGGCGCCGCTCACGATCTTGAGCCCCGCCGCCGCGACCATGCCGAAGATGACGATGCCGGCGCCGCCGAGCACGGCCGGCGGGATCGACGCCACCGCGAAGGCGACCTTGGGCAGGAGGCTGACGCCCAGGATGATGAAGCCCGCCGCGACCGTGACGTAGCGGCTGCGCACCCGCGTCATGTTCACGAGGCCGACGTTCTGCGAGAACGAGGTGTGCGGGAAGGTGTTGAGGCAGCCCGCGATCAGCGTCGAGAGCGAGTCGGCCATCAGGCCGCGGGTCAGGGTCCGCTTGTCCACCGGGCGCCCGACGATGTCGCCCACCGCCAGGAACATGCCGGTCGACTCGACCAGCGTGACCATCATGACGATGCACATCGCCGCAACGGCCGTGAGGTGGAAGGTGGGCCAGCCGAAGTGGAACGGCGTGACGAGGGCGAGCAGCGGGCGCTCGGCCAGCCCGTCGAGGCGGAACAGGCCGAGCGGCCAGGCGAGGCACAGGCCCGCGACGAGGCCGATCAGCACGGCGACGTTGGCGGCGAAGCCGGTGGCGAAGCGGCTGACCACCAGGATCACCGCCAGGACGAAGGCCGCGACGCCGAGATGGACCGGTGCGCCGAAATCGGGGGCGCCGAAGCCGCCGCCCGCCCAGTTGATCCCGACCGGCAGCAGCGTGACGCCGATGATCAGGATGACCGTGCCGGTCACCAGCGGCGGGAAGAAGCTCGCGAGCCTGGAGAAGAACGGCCGGAGCAGCAGCCCGAACACCCCCGCCCCGATGGTCGCGCCGAAGATGCCCGGCAGGCCGATGGTCGGGTCCTGCGCCATCGCCACCATCGGGCCGACCGCCGCGAAGCTGACGCCCATGATGACCGGCAGGCGGATGCCGAAGATCCCCAGGCCAAGGGACTGGATCAGGATCGCGATGCCCGTCACCAGCAGGTCGCAGTTGATGAGGTAGGCGACCGTCTCGGTCGGCAGGTTCATCGCCGCGCCGAGGATGAGCGGCGGCGCCACCGCCCCCGCGCTCATCACGAGCACGTGCTGCATGCCGTAGGCGAGGAGCTTGGGAAGCGGCGGGATCGCGTCGACCGCGTCCACCTCGCGCGTTGTCCTGTCGTGAGACGTCATGGGCGTGTCCTCCGCCAGCCGGGACCTGTCGAGGCGTCGTCCCGCGATGGTGTCGTCAGGGACCCGGCAGCGGTGGCCGGACCTCTTCCGGGTCCGGGCCGCCAGGAGCGGGTGTGGGGCCAGTCGCAGGGCGGGCCGTGGCGGCACGCCCGGGGGCGGGGGAGCGGGCTCTCGGCGGCCGCTCCGGGGTCATGCGCTGCCGACTTGGCTGGCTCTCAAACCTTGCATGGCTGGCCGCGAATGCCATGCCGGGATTTCGGAAGCAGTTTGCGAAAAATCGCCAAGGTGGCCGGTGGCTGCTGCCGTATGCTGCGGCCCGCTGACGGCCCCGAGACGGTGCGCCCGGCACGGCGTTCCTGCCGCCAGAGGGCGGCATCTGGCCGTGGGGAGGCGGCGCGGCCCATCCGGCGCGGCCTCCAGGGTGCACCCGGAGAGACGCGATGACCTCCCTGCTGCTGACGAACGCCGATATCCTGGTGACGATGGATGCGCAGCGCCGGGAGATCCCCGGCGGCGCGGTCTACGTGGAGGACAACCGCATCGTCGCCGTCGGCCCCGCCGCCGAGGTGCCGCAGCGGGCCGATACCGTCCTCGACATGCGCGGCCACGCGGTGCTGCCGGGCCTCGTGAACACCCACCACCACATGTACCAGACGCTCACCCGCGCGGTGCCGGCCGCGCAGGACGCCGAGCTGTTCGGCTGGCTGAAGGCGCTCTACCCGATCTGGGCCCGGCTCACGCCGGAGATGGTCCGCGCCTCGACGCAGACCGCGATGGCGGAGCTGATCCTCTCGGGCTGCACCACGTCGAGCGACCACCTCTACATCTACCCGAACGGCTGCCGGCTCGACGATTCCATCGAGGGCGCCGAGGAGATCGGCATGCGCTTCCACGCCGCCCGCGGCGCGATGAGCGTCGGGGAGAGCGCGGGCGGTCTGCCGCCGGACTCGGTGGTCGAGGACGAGGCGGCGATCCTCGCCGACACGCGCCGTCTGATCGAGCGCTGGCACGATCCGGAGCGCTTCGCCATGCGCCGGATCGTGGTGGCGCCCTGCTCACCGTTCTCGGTGAGCCGCGGCCTGATGCGCGACGCCGCCGAACTGGCCCGGCACTACGGCGTCTCGCTCCACACCCACCTCGCTGAGAACGACGACGACGTCCGCTACAGCCTGGAAAAATTCGGAATGACGCCGGCGGCGTACGCCGCCGACCTGGGCTGGACGGGCCCCGACGTGTGGCACGCCCACTGCGTCAAGCTCGACCGCGCCGGCATCGCGCTGTTCGGCCGGACCGGGACCGGGGTGGCGCACTGCCCGTGCTCCAACATGCGCCTGGCCTCGGGCATCGCGCCCATCCGGCAAATGCGGTGCGAGGGCGTTCCGGTCGGGCTCGGCGTCGACGGCTCGGCCTCCAACGACGGGTCGCACATGCTGGGCGAGGCGAGGCAGGCCATGCTGCTCGCCCGCGTCGGCTCCGGACCGGCGGCCATGACGGCTCGCGAGGCGCTGGAGATCGCGACGCTCGGCGGCGCGAAGGTGCTGAACCGGGACGATATCGGCGCGCTGGCCCCCGGCATGGCGGCCGACATCGTCGCCTTCGACCTGCGGGGTCTCGGCATGGCGGGGGCGCTGCACGACCCCGTCGCCGCCCTCACCTTCTGCGCGCCGCAGACGGTAGCCTGGAGCGTCATCAACGGGAAGATCGTGGTCCGCGAGGGCCGCCTGACCACCCTCGACACGAAGGCGCTGGCCGCCCGCCACAACGCCCTCGCGGCGGCCCTGGTGCGAGACGAGGCGTAGGCCGCGCCCCTCCCCCGCACAGGGACTCGCGGATCCAGACATCGGGTTCGGCAGCGCGACTTAACGATCGGGCGCGGGTCCCCACTAGCGCACGGGGGGGCGTCGCGCTCCCGCATCAGCGTCGCGATCCGCTGGAGATATGATCATCGCCATCCGCAGAGCGGAGACAGAACCGGGCCCCTCACCCGTGGGCGGCGCCCGTCGAGCCGGTCAGAAACCCACCTCGGTCGCCAGCCCCTTCGCCAGAGCACGGTCGACGGCCACCGCGGCGACCGCGAGGTCCTGCAGTCCGACCCCGGTTCCGTCGAAGACCGTGATCTCGGCGTCCGACACGCGGCCCGGATGATCGCCGTTGATCACCGCGCCGATCTCCACGATGGAATCCGCGGCGAGGAGCCCCCGCGCGACGGCGTGCTGCGCCTCGCCGAGGCTGACCGACTGCGCGACCTCGTCGGTGAACACCGTCGCGGCGGCGAGCAGTTCGGCCTCCACCTCCTGCTTGCCGCGCGTGTCCGTCCCCATGCAGGCGACGTGCGTGCCCGGCCGGACCTGCGCGGCCTTCAGGATCGGCGCGAAGGAGGACGTGATCGTCACGACGACGTCGGCCTCGGCGCCGAGGCGGTCGAGGTCCACCACCTCGAACGGCACGCCGCGCTCCCGCGCCACCGCCTCCATCCGGCCGAACATGCCGGGATGCAGGTTCCACGCGAGGACCCGCTCGAACGGCCGCTGCACCAGCGCCGCGCGCAGCTGGAACGCCGACTGGTGGCCCGCGCCGATCATGCCGAGCACGCGCGCGCCCTCGCGAGCGAGGTGCCGGATGGAGATGGCGCAGGCCGCGGCGGTGCGGAGCGCCGTGAGGAGGTTGCCCCCCACCACGGCCCGGCAGCGCCCGGTATCGGCGTCGAACAGGAACACCGTCGACTGGTGGTTGGTCAGGCCCTTCGCGGCGTTGCCGGGCCAGAAGCCGCCGGCCTTGAGCCCGAGCGCGAGGCTGTCCCGGTCGAAGCCGGACTTGAAGCCGTAGAGCGCGTCGGCGTGGCCGATGGCTTCCCGGACGACCGGGAAGTTCCCGGCCCGCCGCCGCGCCATGGAGGCGAAGACCTGCTCGACGGCGCCGAAGCACTCCGCCTCGGTCAGCAGCCCGTCGATCGCGTGCTCGGGAACGATGATCATCGCGGATGTCTCCTCGGTTCGTGAGCCGTCGTATCGCCTCCGTCATCGCGGGCGGAGCCAGGCGCCCCAGGGCAGCGGGCCCTTTTCAGGCGCGGCGCGTCCCCGGATCGCCGCGCTGCGCCCGCAGCGACGGAGTGTGTGCAGCGCGAGTCAGTAGGCCTTGCCGCGGGCCGAGACCGGCCAGAGCGTCTCGACCCGGCCGTTGCGCACGCCGACGTACCAGTCGTGGACGTTGCAGGTCGGATCGCAGTGGCCGGGGACGAGGCGCAGACGGTCGTTGACCTTCAGCCTGCCTTCGGGATCCTCGATCACCCCGTGCTCGTCCGAGCACTTGATGTACGTCACGTCGTCGCGGCCGAAGACGAAGGGCAGGCCGGAATCGACCGACTGGACCTTCAGGCCCGCGTCGCAGATCGCCTTGTCGGCCTTGGCGTGGCTCATCACGCTGGTGAGGATGAACAGGGCGTTCTGCCACTCGCCCGCGTCGATGCGGTTGCCGTCCCGGTCGCGGATGCGCCCGTAATCGGCGTCCATGAACGCGTAGCTGCCGCATTGCAGCTCGTTGTAGACGCCGGATCCGGCCTCGAAATAGTAGCTGCCGGTGCCGCCGCCGCTGACGAGTTCCGGCTCGAGTCCCACCCGGTTCAGCGCCGCGACGGCGTCGCGCACCTGGGCGATGGCCGCGTCGAGCTTGGCGCGCCGTTCCTCGTAGCCGTCGATGTGCTGCATGGCGCCCTGGTAGGCCTGGAGCCCCGCGAAGCGCAGGTTCGGCGCGGCTTGGACGGCTTGGGCGATCGCCACCACCTCGGGCGTCGTCCGCACGCCGCAGCGGCCGGCGCCGCAATCGATCTCGACGAAGCAGTCGAGCTGCGTGCCGTGCCTCTGCGCCGCCGCCGAGAGTTCGGCGACGTTCGCCACGTCGTCGAGGCAGACGATGATGCGGGCGCCGTGGCGCGGCAGCCGCGCCAGCCGATCGATCTTGCCCGGGTCGCGCACCTGGTTCGAGACGAGGATGTCGGTGATGCCCGCGCGGGCGAAGACCTCCGCCTCCGAGACCTTCTGGCAGCAGACGCCGCAGGCGCCGCCGAGGCTCTGCTGGAGCTTCAGGATGTCCACGGACTTGTGCATCTTGCCGTGGGCGCGGTGGCGCATCCCGTGCGCCCTGGCGTAGTCGCCCATCTTGCGGATGTTGCCTTCCAGCGCGTCGAGATCGAGGATCAGGCAGGGCGTCTGGATCTCGTCCTCGCGCATGCCGGGCAGCGCCGGGACGTCGAAGCCGACTTCGAGATCGGCCGTCCGGGCGTTCATGTGCCGGGCGTTCAGCTGCATTGTAAGCCTCCCATTATTGCCAGGGCAGCGCGTCGAGGTCGACGTTCCCGCCCGTGATGATCACGCCCACCCGCTTGTTCGCGAAGACGGGGCGGTTCTTGAGCACCGCCGCCAGGGCGACGGCGCTCGACGGCTCCGTGACGATCTTCAGCCGCTTCCAGATCAGCTGCATCGCCGCGACGATCTCGGCCTCGGAGACCGTGAGGATGTCGGCGACGTGGTGGCGGACGAAGTGCCACGTGAGGTCCTTCAGCGGCACCTTCAGCCCGTCGGCGACCGTCACCGGCGCGTCGTCCGCGATGATCCGCCCGGCCTTCAGGCTGCGATGGGCGTCGTCCGCCTGCTCGGGCTCGGCCGCGTAGACGGCGATGTGCGGGGCGAGCCCGGCCAGGGTCAGGCAGGTGCCCGACACCATGCCGCCGCCGCCGATCGGGGCGATCACCGCGTCGAGATCGGGGACCTGCGCGATCAGCTCGCGGGCGCAGGTCGCCTGCCCGGCGATGACCCGGGGATCGTTGTAGGGGTGCACGAACTCCGCGCCGGTCTCGGCGACGACCTCGGCGAAGACGGCCTCGCGGGAGGAGGTGGACGGCTCGCACTCCACCACCCGGCCGCCGTAGCCGCGCACGGCGTCCTTCTTCGCCTGGGGCGCGGTGCGCGGCATCACCACCGTGCAGGGGATGCCGCGCCGGCCCGCCGCGTAGGACAGGCAGGTGCCGTGGTTGCCCGACGAGTGGGTCGCCACGCCCCGGGCGGCCTGCGCGTCCGTGAGGCTGAAGACGGCGTTGGAGGCACCCCGCGCCTTGAAGGCGCCGGCCTTCTGCAGGTTCTCGCACTTGAAGAACAGCTGCGCGCAGGCCGCCTCGTCGAGGAGCCGCGAGGTCAGGACCGGTGTCTCGTGGATGTGCGGCCGGATGCGCGCGTGGGCAGCCAGAACGTCGTCGAGGGTGGGCGTGATCAGGGCGCTTTCCATGGCGCTCCCCCTCAGGCGGCCGCGCGCAGGCCGGCGGCCGGGGCGCGGCGGTACACCGCCTGCGCGGCCGCGACCCCCGATCCCAGCTCGATGCGCAGGCCGAGATCAGCCATCGCCATCTCGGCCGCGGCGATCCCCGACAGCGCCATCACGTCCGTCAGGCTGCCGAGATGGCCGATGCGGAAGACCTTCCCGGCCACTTCGCCGAGCCCCACCCCGAAGGCGACGTCGTAGTGGCGCGCCGCGTGGGTGACGATCCGCGTGGCGTCGAAGCCCTCCGGGGTGCGGATCGCGCTCACCGTGTCCGAGTAGAGGTCCGGGCGCGCGGCGCACAGCTCCAGGCCCCAGGCGGCGACGGCGGCGCGGATGCCGTCGGCGATGCGGCGGTGCCGGGCGAAGACGTTGTCGAGCCCCTCGGCCAGGAGCAGTTCCGTCGACAGCTTCAGGCCGTTCAGGAGGCCGACCGCCGGCGTGTAGGGGTAGGCGCCGTTCGGGTAGCCCTTCGCCATGTCGCGGACGTCGAAATAGGTCCGCGGCAGCGTGGCCGTCGCGGTGGCGGCCATGGCCCTCGGCGAGAAGGCCACGATGGCGAGGCCCGCGGGCAGCATGAAGCCCTTCTGCGAGCCGGTGACGGCGACATCGACGCCCCACTCATCCATGCGGAAATCCATGGAGGCGATCGAGCTGACGCCGTCGACCAGCAGCAGGGCCGGGTGGCCGCTGGCATCGAGGGCGCGCCGCACGGCGGCGACGTCCGAGCGGACGCCGGTCGCCGTCTCGTTGTGCGTGACGAGCACGGCCCGGATGCGGTGCGCCGTGTCGGCCGCGAGGGCCTCGGCGAAGCGGTCCGCCGGAAGACCCTCCCCCCAGGGGGCCTCGATCACCCGGACATCGAGGCCGTGGCGGCGGGTCATGTCGATCCAGCGATGGCTGAACATGCCGTGGCGGGCGGCCAGCACAGCGTCGCCGGCGCTGAGCGTGTTGGAGAGCGCGGTCTCCCACCCGCCGGTCGCCGTCGACGGGAAGACGAACACTTCGGCGTCCTGGCTCTTCAGCACCGTCTTCACGCCGGCGAGCGCCGGGTGGAGGATCTGCGCGAACAGCGGCGAGCGATGATCCAGCGTCGGCATGTCGGCCGCGCGACGAAGCACTTCCGGCATATTGGTCGGGCCGGGAATGAAGACGGGATTCTGTGCGAACATCGGCGGCGCTCTCCTCCAATACGCGGACGATAGCACCGCCCCCGCCACATTGATATTTTTTTGAAAAACTTTTTCATTAAAGCGTCGGCCGTGAAAACGCGCGTCGCGGCAGAGGCTTATCTTTTTCCGTTGAGAGAAAAAATTTTCCACTCTACGGAAGGCGGGGACCGGGAGGGGCGAGGACGCCATGGATACGGGAAACCGGCGGCGCGGGCGGCCGAAAGGGTTCGGCGGCGCCAAGCCCACGGCGACCATCCAGGCGCTCGACCGCGCCCTCGATGTCCTCGACGTTCTGGCGGGCGGCGACGGGCTGACGCTCTCCGAACTGGCCGGGAGGCTCGAGCAATCCGTCGCGACCATGCACCGGGTCCTCGCGACGCTCGAGCGCCGCGGACTCGTCGAGATCAGCGCCGACAAGCAGGAGTGGCACGTCGGTGCGGAGGCCTACCGGCTCGGATCGGCCTTCCTGCGCCGCCACAACGTCGTCGAGCGGAGCCGGTCGATGATGTGGACGCTGATGCAGGAGACCGGCGAGACCTCCAATCTCGGCGTCGAGAAGGACGGCAACGTCCTGTTCGTCAGCCAGGTGGAGACCCACGAGACGATCCGCGCCTTCTTCCCGCCGGGATCCCTGTCGCCGCTGCACGCGTCGGGCATCGGGAAGGCGCTGCTGAGCACCTACGCGCCGGCCCGGACCGAGCGCCTGTTCCGGGGGAGGACCTTCGCGCGCTTCACCGACAAGACCATCGGCTCGCTGGACCAGCTGCGCGACGACGTCGAGGCGACCCGCCGCCGGGGCTACGCGATCGACGACGAGGAGCGGAGCATCGGGATGCGCTGCGTCGCCGCCCCGATCCTCAACGTCCACGGCGAGGCCATCGCGGGGATCTCGGTGTCGGGGCCGACGCACCGGCTGTCCGACGAGAAGCTGCGCGCGATCGGCGAGCGGGTGCGGAGAGGCGCCGCCGCGGTCTCGCGCGCCCTCGGCGCGCCCGCCGCGACGACCGAGGCGCCGGACGAGCCCGGCCGGGACTGACCAGTGGGGCTCCGGCGCGGAGCGCCCTAGCGCTCGCGATGCGGGCGGCGCGGATCGGCGATTCCGACCGTCGGCGGGCGTTTGCCGCCGGCGTCGAGAATACCGGCGCGCCCGTCCGGCGCCGTGCGCGGATCCGCGACCGCCGCGCGGCCCTGGAGGCCCCCGGGAGCCGTGACGGCCGGGATGCCGGCGGGGGCCGTGAAGCTCTGCGCCAGGGCGGGCCCGGACAGGGCGGGCCCGGAGAGGCCGATCCCGATCAGGGCGCCGATCAGTCGACGAGAGGTCATGGCGGCGGTCCAGCTCAGATCTGTCGCCGGGATCAGCCCGGCCGCGTTCCTCGAGATGTGGGATCGGCCAACCCGCGGTCCAACACGCGGCCCGACCCGCCAGCCAGACACCCGTGCGCCCGCGCACGGCACCGAACAGCCCGGTGCCGCCCCCGGCCGCGCGACGCGCGTACAGGGCCCCGTAACCGGGGTGGACGAAATTCCGGAACGGGAAAGCCGAGCTTCGAGTTGAGGGGCCGCTGAATCGGGGGCCAACCGTGAGACCGTCTCTCCTCGCAACGCTCGGGCTGCTGCTCGTCGCCTGCCCGCACCCGTCCAGGGCGCAGGATGTCCGCGATCCTCAACGTGTCCAGAGCGTCCAGCAAGACGTGCAGGACGTCCGGGGCCTGCCCGCCGCCACCGTCGAGCCGGGCGAGCCCCGCCCGGGACCGCCCCCGCCGCTCCCGGACATCTCCGACCCGAACGGCCGGGCCGGCGAGGCCCTGAACGAGCCGGGCGAGCGCTCCGGCATCCCGAAGGCCCTGCGCTCCTCCGGGTCGAAGGCGGGCGGGCCGGCCAACGACCTCAACCCGAGCGGCCGGGCCGAGGCGCCGGCACCGCCGAAGGGCGACCTGGGCCGGGTCATCGCCGGCAAGGAGCTGTTCCACGGCAATTACTGCGGCACGGGGCAGCGCGGCGAGGGGCTGCCGCCGACCGACGCCCTCGATGCGGCGTGCATGCGCCACGACGCCTGCTACGACACGGCGGGATACCGCTCGTGCGCCTGCGACGCGGCGCTGAAGCGCGAGGCCTCCGCCATCTCGGACAGCCCGAACGCGGCGCTGGAGGTGCGGCGCCGGGCGCTGAGCGTGATCGAGGCCGCGACCGCGATGGCGTGCCGCGCGCCCTGAGAGCCGCGCGCGGCCGGCGGCCGTCGCCGGGGCCGCCGCGGCGCGCGAATCCGCCCCGGTGACGCCACCATGGGCTTGCATCCCGGCGCATGCCTGCTTTGACGGGCCGCTGTCGAAGTCCGGTCTCGCCCTTTGCCCCACCTCTCCTCATCGCAGGGTCCTGATGCGAGCGCGGCCCGCCGGGGGGCGGGCGCGGCGCGGTGGATCGCGCCCGCGATCCTGGCCGCCGGCCTGCTCGCGACCGGGGTCAGCACCGCCCTCACGTGGCAGGCGGCGGCGCTGCGCGAGCGCCTTACCTTCGAGCACGCCACCGAGATCGAGCTGCGCACCGTCGAGGACCAGTTCCGCACCTACACGGCCCTCCTGCGCGGCGCCGCCGGCCTGTTCGCCGCCGAGGACGACACCGTCACGCTGGCCCAGTTCCGGGCCTACGTGCAGCGGATCGAGCTGCAGCGCCTCTATCCCGGCTTCCTCGGCATCGGCTTCACGCCGACCCTGCCCGCCTCGGCGCGGGAGACCTTCGCCGCGCGCGCCGAGGCGCTGGGCGTCGAGAAGTTCCGGGTGCGGCCGCCCACCGACAACCCGATGATCAGCCCGGTCCTGTTCGCCGAGCCGCCGAACCCGCGCAACCTCGCCGCCATCGGCTACGACGTGATGTCCGACCCGGTGCGGCGCGACATGGTCGAGCGCGCCCGGGACACCGGCCGGCCGGCCGCCTCGGCGCGGATCCAGCTCGTGCAGGAGATCGACGCGAACAAGCAGGCGGGCTTCCTCGTGGCCATGCCGGTCTATGCCGGCGGCGCCGTGCCGCCCGACCTCGAAGACCGGCGCCGGCGCTTCCTGGGCTTCGTGTTCGGCGCCTTCCGGGCCGACGACCTGTTCAACAGCATCGTGGCGGCCGAGGCCGAGGAGGACGCGGCCTTCGCCATCTACGACGGCGCGCCGAGCGAGGCGAACCTGCTGCACCGGTCCGCGCGGGTCCCCGCCGCCGGGGCGGGGCGCCTGACCCGCGAGGCGCATCTCGAGCTCGGCGGCCGCACCTGGACCGTCGCGTTCGCGCAGCGCGTCTCGCCCCGGCGCGGCTCGGCGCTGCCGGAGATCTGGCTCGTCTGCGGCGGGGGCCTGTTCGCCACCGCGCTGCTGGCCCTCGCGGCCTACCGGCAGCGCCGCACGCAGGACGAGATCCGCCAGCTCAACGCGTCGCTGGAGGCCCGCGTCGAGGAGCGGACGCGCGATCTCCGGGCGGCGGCCGACCGTCTGCGGCAGGCCGGGGAGGAGCGGGCGCGCATGGAGGAGGCGCTGCGCCAGTCGCAGAAGATGGAGGCGGTGGGCCAGCTCACCGGCGGGCTGGCGCACGACTTCAACAACCTGCTGGCGGGCATCTCGGGCTCGCTGGAGCTCATCGAGGCCCGCATCGCCCAGGGCCGGTCGAAGGATGTCGGCAAGTACATCGCCGCCGCCCAGGGGGCCGCCCGGCGGGCCGCGGCCCTGACCCACCGCCTGCTCGCGTTCTCGCGCCGCCAGACGCTGGCGCCCAAGGCCATCGACGCCGACCGGCTCGTCCGCGGGATGCTCGACCTGATCCAGCGCACGGTCGGGCCGAGCGTCGAGGTGCGGCACGTCGGGGCGGACGGGCTCTGGACCGTCCTGGCGGACCCGTCCCAGCTGGAGAACGCGCTCCTGAACCTCTGCATCAACGCGCGGGACGCGATGCCGGAGGGCGGCCGGATCACCATCGAGACGGACAATTGCTGGATCGACCGGCAGCGGGCCGAGGCGCAGGACATGCCGGAGGGGCCGTACCTGTCGCTGTGCGTGTCAGATACCGGCACCGGCATGCCGCCGGCGGTCGTCGCCCGGGCGTTCGATCCGTTCTTCACCACCAAGCCGATGGGCGAGGGCACCGGCCTCGGCCTGTCGATGATCTACGGCTTCGCCAAGCAGTCGGGCGGACAGGTCCGGATCAACTCGACGGTCGGCCGGGGCACGAATGTGTGCATCTACCTGCCGCGGCATTTCGGCGAGGCGGACGCGGACGGGCCCGACCCGGGCAGAGGCCGGATGGCGCCGGCCGAGGCGGGCGAGACCGTGCTAATCGTGGACGACGAGCCGACGGTGCGCATGCTGGTGACGGACGTGCTGAGCGACCTCGGCTACACGGCGATCGAGGCGGCGGACGGCGCCGGCGGGCTCAGCGTGCTGCAGTCGGGCGCGCGGATCGACCTGCTCGTCACGGATGTCGGTCTGCCCGGCGGCATGAACGGGCGCCAGATGGCGGACGCCGCGCGCGTCGGCCGACCGGACCTGAAGGTGCTGTTCATCACCGGCTTCGCCGAGTCGGCGCTGCCGGGCGACGGGCGTCTCGAGTCCGGCATGGCTGTGCTGACCAAGCCGTTCGCCGTGGAGGCCCTGGCCGCCCGCATCCGCGAGATGATCGCGCGCGGAACCTGACCGGCCCTGGCGGCGGCCCGCGGGCGCTCCCGCCCTGCGCCGGATCGGCGCAGGGCGCCCTCCGGCGGCACGGCCGCGGCCATCGCCGCCCTGCCATTCGTTGAGATCGCGGCCCCGGAGGCCTATGCAGGGGCATCATGGAACTGCAAGCGACCGCCGACCGCCCCCTGGCGCCCCCCGTCCGCACGCCGTCGCCGCGCGGGCCTGCGGCGCCGTTCCTGCCGATGAGCCGCGCCGAGATGGCGGCCCTCGGGTGGGAGTCCTGCGACATCGTGCTGGTGACGGGTGACGCCTACGTGGACCACCCGAGCTTCGGCATGGCCATCATCGGCCGGCTGCTCGAGTCGCAGGGCTTCCGGGTCGGCATCATCGCGCAGCCCGACTGGCACTCGGCGGAGCCGTTCAAGGCGCTCGGCAAGCCGAACCTGTTCTTCGGCGTCACCGGCGGCAACCTCGATTCGATGGTGAACCGCTACACGGCGGACCGGCGGCTGCGCCACGACGACGCCTACACGGCCGGCGGCGAGGGCGGAAGGCGCCCGGACCGCTGCACCATCGTCTACACGCAGCGCTGCCGCGAGGCCTTCAAGGACGTGCCGGTCGTGCTCGGCGGCATCGAGGCGTCGCTGCGGCGCATCGCGCACTACGATTACTGGTCCGACAAGGTGCGCCGCTCGATCCTGGCAGACGCCAAGGCGGACCTGCTGATCTACGGCAACGCCGAGCGCGCCGTGGTCGAGGTGGCGAACCGCCTCGCGGCCGGCGAGGCGCCGCACCAGCTCGACGCGATCCGGGGCGTCGCCCTGTTCCGCCGCGTGCCTGCCCACTACACCGAGCTGCCCGCCGACGACCTCGACTCGACGGACGAGGCCGCGACCCGCCGGCCGGGCGAGACCGTGATCCGGCTGCCCGCCTACGAGCAGGTCAAGGACGACAAGGAGGCCTACGCCCGCGCCTCGCGCGTCCTGCACCGGGAGGCCAATCCCGGCAACGCGCGCCCCCTCGTCCAGCGCCACGGCGACCGCGATCTGTGGCTCAACCCGCCCCCGATCCCGCTGACCAGCGACGAGATGGACGCGGTCTACGACCTCCCCTATGCCCGCGCGCCCCACCCGTCCTACGGCGACGCGAAGATTCCCGCTTGGGACATGATCAAGTTCTCGGTGACGATCATGCGCGGCTGCTTCGGCGGCTGCACCTTCTGCTCGATCACCGAGCACGAGGGCCGCGTCATCCAGAACCGCTCGGAGGGCTCGATCCTGCGCGAGATCGAGCGGATCCGCGACAAGACCCCGGGCTTCACGGGCGTGATCTCGGATGTCGGCGGCCCGACCGCCAACATGTACCGGATGGCCTGCAAGGACCCGAAGATCGAGGCGGCGTGCCGGCTGCCCTCCTGCGTCTTCCCGGACGTCTGCCCGAACCTGAACACGTCGCACGACGACCTGATCCGGCTCTACCGCAAGGTCCGCGAGGTGAAGGGCGTCAAGAAGGTGATGGTCGCCTCGGGCGTGCGCTACGACCTCGCGGTCAAGAGCCCCGAATACATCAAGGAGCTCGTCACCCACCACGTCGGCGGCCGCCTGAAGATCGCGCCCGAGCACACCGAGCGCGGCCCCCTCGACAAGATGATGAAGCCGGGGATCGGCACCTACGACCGCTTCAAGGAGATGTTCGACGCCGCCGCCAAGGAGGCGGGGAAGAAGTACTACCTGATCCCGTACTTCATCGCGGCGCATCCGGGCACGACCGACGAGGACATGATGCACCTCGCGCTCTGGCTCAAGAAGAACAACTACCGCGCCGACCAGGTCCAGACGTTCCTGCCCTCGCCGATGGCGACCGCCACGGCGATGTACCACACCGAGATCAACCCCCTGCGGGGCGTGCGCCGCGGCAGCAGCGAGCCGGTCGAGGCGATCAAGGGGCTGCGCCAGCGACGGCTGCACAAGGCGTTCCTGCGCTACCACGACCCCGAGAACTGGCCGCTGCTGCGCGAGGCCCTGCGGGAGATGGGCCGCGCCGATCTCATCGGGCCGCGGCCGGACCAGCTCGTGCCGTTCTCGCAGCCGCCGGGAACCGGGGCCGGCGCGGGCCGCTCGGGCGGCCAGCCGCGACCCGTGTACCGTCCGGGCGGTCAGCGCTTCACCACGAAGGGCGTGCCGCTGCCCAAGTGACGGGTCCGGCGCGTCGGGTCATGGTGGGCGCCGAACCGGCCCCGACCCGCGCTGGCCGGCGCCCCTGAGCGCCGCCCGGTGCGATCCCGGGCTGGTCCGCCCGTTCGAGGAGGCCGTCGCGCCCGCGCGACGGGCGCCTCAGCCCGCCTTGGCCGGCAGGGTGAAGAGGTCGATGAAGGACCGCGCCAAGTCGATCGCCCCCGCGACCGCGAGCGTGCCGCCGGCGCCGTCCCGGTCCAGGGGCGCCTTGCCGTAGATCGTGCGGCGCAGCGCCAGCGTGTCGCCGGTGAAGGCGAGGTCGGGCGCCTCCGCGACGCCCCGGCGCACGCGGATCTCGCCGCCGGCCACCGTCGCGACGAAATCCTCGCCGGGGAAGTGGAACGCGACCGTCGCCGATAGCGCCGCCGCGCGCCCGCGATCGACCAGGGCCTGGAGCGACATCATGGCCGAGGCCGCCGACATGACTAGGCTCGGGTCGTGCCGCGGCGAGCGGGCGGCCCAGCGGCCCAGGTCGCGCATCAGGGGCGCGGCGTCGCGGCCCCAGTCGGTGAGATCGTAGACCTGCACGTTGGCCGGCGACGGCAGCCGGTAGCGCAGGACGATGCCCGCAGCCTTCAGGCTCTCGAGCCGCTGCGTCAGCACGTTCGCGCTGATCCCCGGCAGGTTCGCCCGGATCTCGCCGAAGCGGCGTGGGCCGTAGACCAGTTCGCGCATGATCAGCAGCGACCAGCGCTCGCCGATGAACTCCAGCGCGAGGGCCGTGCCGCAGGCGTCGTCGTAGACGCGTTCGCGCGGCCCGGACGCCGAAACAGTTACTTTTTCTGACTTCATGGTTGCTTTGTGTAACCGAGAGTGCGAGCCTGGGCAAAGCGGGGCCGGAGGGGGCGCCGCGGAGCGGCCGTAGCGCCGATTGTCACGGAGGAGCGCCCGATGCCACCCGCCGAGGGGACACCCATCTGGTTCGAGCTGAACGGAACCGACCCGGACGCCGCACAGGCCTTCTACGAGGCGGTCGCGGGCTGGCGCGTCGCGCCGTCGCCGATGCCCGAGCACGGCGGCTACCGGATCGCGGAGGCCGACGGGGTGCCCGTGGCCGGGATCCGCCGGTCGATGCCCGAGGCGCCCGGCCTTCCCGGCTGGGCGATCTACCTCGCGACGCGGGACGTCGACGCCGTGGCGGCCCGCGCGGTCGAACTCGGTGGCGCGGTCCCGTTCGGACCCGTCGACATCCCCCATGTCGGCCGCTTCGCCATGGTGAGCGACCCGCAGGGCGTGATCTTCGCCGTGATGGATCCGGCCAATCCCGGCGCGAGCCGGGCCTTCGGGCCGGTACCCCTCGGCACGGAGCGGACCCGCGGCCACGGCGTCTGGATCGAGCTCGCCACTCCCGATCCCGCGGCGGCCCTCGCCTTCTACGGCGCGCTCTTCGGCTGGGAGAAGCTCGGGGCCATGCCGATGGGCGACATGGGCGAGTACGCCTTCATCGGGCGGGGCGACCTGCGCCCCGGCGCGGTGATGTCGAGCGCGGCCACCGGCGCGCCAGCCCGGTGGAACTGGTACGTCCACGTGGCCGACATCGACGGCGCGCTCGCGACTGTCCGGGATCGGGGCGGCACGGTCCTCCAGGGGCCGGACCCGATCCCCGGAGGCAGCTACGCGGCCAACATCGCCGATCCCGCGGGCAACCGGCTCGGCCTCGCCGGCCCGCGGCCCGTGTCGTGAGGGAGGCGGCGATGGCGAGCGACACGCTGACGACCTGCCTGTGGTTCGACCACGGCGAAGCCCGCAGGGCCGCGGAATTCTACGCCGCGACCTTTCCCGACAGCCATGTCGGCGCCCCCATGAACGCCCCATCGGATTTCCCCGGCGGGTCCGCGGGCGACGAACTCACGGTCGCGTTCACGGTGCTCGGCCGGCCGTTCATCGGCCTGAATGGCGGCCCCGCCTTCCGGGCCAATCAGGCGGTCAGCTTCATGGTGCTGACCGAGGATCAGGCAGAGACCGACCGGTACTGGGACGCCATCGTGGGCCACGGCGGTGCGGAGAGCCAGTGCGGCTGGTGCACGGACCGTTGGGGCTTCTCCTGGCAGATCACCCCGCGCGCGCTCCTGCGCGCCAACAGCCACCCCGACAGGGAAGCGGCCCGGCGCGCGTTCGAGGCCATGATGACCATGCGCCGGATCGACATCGCCCGGATCGAGGCCGCCATCCGCGGAGACTCGGCCCATGCGTGAGATCACCGGCTCCCTCTTCCAGTCCCTCGACGGGGTGATCCAGGCGCCGGGCGGATCGGAGGAGGATCAGACCGGCTTCGCGCACGGCGGCTGGACCTTCCCGTATTTCGACGCATCCCTCGCCGCGCCGATGGGCAAGCTGCTCGGAGGCGCTTACGAGCTGCTTCTCGGTCGACGGACCTACGAGATCTTCGCCGCCTACTGGCCGCACAACGCCGATCAGCCCATCGGCGCGACCTTCAACGCGATCCGCAAGCATGTCGTGACCGCGTCCGACGGGGCGCTCGGCTGGAACAACAGCTTCCGGCTCGCTGGCGATCCTGTCGCGGCGATCTCCCGCCTCAAGGAGAGCGACGGGCCCGACCTCCTCATCCAGGGCAGCAGCATGCTCTACCCGGCGCTGCTCCCGGCGGGCCTCATCGACCGGATGGTCCTGATCACCTTCCCGGTCATGCTCGGTCGCGGCAAGCGCTGGTACGCGGACGACCCGTCGGCGGCCCGCACCTGGACGCTGGTCGAGCAGACCCACTCGCCGAAGGGTGTCCACGTCGCGATGCTCGCGCGGGACGGGGCGGTTCGGACCGGCAGTTTCGCCACCAAACCCCCGAGCGCGGACGAGCGCGCGCTCCGCCAGCGCCAGGCGGCGGGTCGCTGGTAGGCAGGCGCCCAGCAGGCCGCCGAGTGAGATCCGGAGGCTCACCGTTCGGCCGGACCAAGATCCGGCGGACCCTGACCACGCATGATCGGAACCGGGTCCCGGCCCTACTTCCTGTCGCCGGGCAGGACCGAGCTCAGCACCTGCCGGGCGGTGTCGGCGAGCAGGTGACGCTCCTTGGGGTCGCCCTTGCCGAGCATCGACATGAAGTTCTTCACCTGGTCCAGCGTGAAGAAGGGCGGCAGCGGCGGCACCTCGGGATCCGTCTTGACCTCCAGCACCACCGGCACCGGGCTCGCCAGCGCCTCGTCCCAGGCCGGGCCGACCCGGGCGGGATCGTCCACGTAGATGCCTTTCAGGCCGATCAGTTCGGCGAACTTGTGATAGGGCACGTTCGGGATGGTCTGGCTCGCCTCGAACTTCGGGTTGCCCTCCATCACCCGCTGTTCCCAGGTGACCTGATTCAGGTCCTCGTTGTTGAACACGCAGCAGATCCAGGTCTTGTTGGACCAGCGGTGCCTGTACTTCGCCACCGTGATCAGCTCGGCCATGTTGTTCATCTGCATGGCGCCGTCGCCGACCAGCGCGATCACCGGCCGGTCAGGATGGGCGACCTTGGCGGCGATGGCGTAGGGCACCGCCGCGCCCATGGAGGCGAGGCCGCCCGAGAGCGAGCACATCTGGCCGCGACGCATCTTCAGGTCGCGGGCGTACCAGTTGGCGCAGGAGCCGGAATCCGACGTGACGATCACCCGCTCGGGCAGGCGCGGCGAGAGCTCCCAGGTGACGCGCTGCGGGTTCACCGGGTCGGCCTTGGCCATGGCCCGATCCTCGGCCTCCTTCCACCAGGAGGCGACGCCCTTCTCGATGCCGGCGCGCCAAGCGCCGCCTTCCTTCTTCTGCTCCAGGAGCGGCAGCAGGGCAGTGAGGGTCTCGGCCGACTCGCCGCAGAGCGGCACCTCCATCGGGTAGCGCAGCGACAGCATCTCAGGGGCGATGTCGATCTGCACGCCGCGGGCCTGCCCCTCCTCGGGCAGGAATTCGGCCCAGGGGAAGCCCGAGCCGATCATCAGCAGCGTGTCGCATTCGGCCATCATGTCGGAGGAGGGCTTGGAGCCGAGGAGCCCGATCGTGCCGGTGACGAAGGGCAGGTCGTCCGGCAGCGCCGCCTTGCCGAGCAGCGCCTTGGCGACGCCGGCCTGGAGCTTGTTGGCCACCGCGATCACCTCGTCGGTGGCGTGCAGCGCGCCCGCGCCCACGAGGATCGCGACCTTCTTGCCGGCATTGAGCACGTCGGCGGCCCGGCGCAGATCGGCGTCGAAGGGCACGACCCGCGGCATCGTGTAGCCGACGCCCGAGAAGGTGTTGCCGTGCTTGCGCACCGGCGCCTCGTAGGGGACGTCCTGCAGGTCGTTGGGCAGGATGATCGCCGCGACCTTCCGCTCGGCCTTGGCGATGCGCATGGCGCGGTCGACGATGTGGCGGACCGAGGCCGGGCTCGCCGCCTGCTGCACGTAGGCGGCGACGTCCTTGTAGACGCTCGTGAGGTCGAGCTCCTGCTGGTAATGCGCCCCGTTGACGTTGCGCGCCTGCTGGCCGGCGATGGCGAGCAGGGGGACGTGGTCCGAATAGGCGTCGTACATGCCGGTGAGCAGGTGCGTCGCGCCGGGGCCGGACGTGGCGAGACACACGCCGACCTCGCCGGTGAACTTGGCGTAGGCGGTGGCCATGAACGCCGCCATCTCCTCGTGGCGGACCTGGATGAACTCGAAGGGCAGGTCGTTGCGCTGGAGCGCGCCGAGGAGCCCGTTGATCCCGTCCCCGGGGTAGCCGAAGATCGTCTTGACGCCCCATTCGGCGAGGCGCTTCCAGAAGAAGTCGGCGACGGCATCGGCCATGGGGGTGCTCCTCGATCCCGCGCGGCCGCGCGTCCCTGCGGAGGGGCGCGCGCCTCGGTACCTGCGCCGGGATTCCTGACTCGGCGCGCTGCGTCGCGCCCTGTGTCACGGGCTAACCGGCGGTCGCCGGGGGCGTTCCTGCCGGATGCGCGGGCGTTCTGACGTTCCCGTGAGGTGGCCGCGACGCGCGGCGCCCTCACCCACCGGCCAGGTCGATGGCGTAGAGGTGCTCCTTCGCGGTGATGAACAGGCGCCGCTCGTCCGGGCCGAAACAGCAATTCGAGCAGGCCTGCGGCGTCGGGATCAGTCCGAGACGATGGCCCTCGGCCGAGAAGACCTGCACCCCGGCCCCCGAACTCGTCCAGACCCAGCCGCGGCGATCGACGCGGAGCCCGTCCGGCACGCCGGGCTCGACCTGGGCGAGGACGCGCCGCTCGCCGAGGTCTCCGTCGGGCCGCAGGGGATAGGCGTAGATCGTGTGCCCGTCCCCGCCCTCCGTGCGCGAGGTGTCGCTGACGTAGAGGATGCGGCCGTCCGGCGAGAAGGCCAGCCCGTTCGGCTGGCCGAGGTCGGCCATGCGCCGCAGGCTGCCGTCGGCGGGGTCGAAGCGGTAGACGCTGTGATGGCCGAGTTCCGACTCGTCGAGCACGCCCTGTTTGGGCTGCCGCAGGCCGTAGGCGGGATCGCTGAACCACAGGGCGCCGTCGGCGGCGCAGGCCACGTCGTTCGGGGCGTTGAAGCGGCGGCCCGCGTAGGTCTCGACCAACGGCGTGGTGCGGCCGTCGGGCGTGGTGCGCGACAGGCGGCGGTTGCCGTGCTCGCAATGGATCAGGTTGCCGGCCCCATCGACGGTGTTGCCGTTGATGAACGGCGTGGCGTCGATCACCACGCGGACGCAGCCGTCCGGATGCCAGCCCAGCACCCGGCGGCCCTCGATGTCCGACCAGACCAGGATGTCCCGCGCGGGCCACCACGTCGGGCCCTCGCTGAACGTCGCCTGATCGTAGAGCGAGACGAGGCGGGCGTGGTGGGGCACCACCGCAGAGAAGCGCGGATCGGAGGCCCGCGGGGGATCGACGTGCGGCACGGGCGCGGGCGGGCCGGGTCGACGCAGGAGGTCCGATGCGGCTTCGGCGTTCATGACACTCCGGCGAATGGCCTGTCGGGGACCGGATCTCGGCGGTCCTCGAGAAAACAATCGCCTTCGTCAGATGTCGTTCGCTCGACCCGGGTGTCGGCGGACCCGACCGATCGGTCCGACCGGAGGCGGCCTCCGCGCGCGTCGACCCAGCCGAGCCCGTCTCGCCCGAACGCCTGCCGCCCGAGATCGAGCCCGCGTTCTCCGACGAGACAAACATAGATCGAGGCCAGGCCCGCCGGCCTCCCCTAGACCTCGACCGACCGACGGATCCGATGTCTCGCGGAGGCGGACGCGCGGAATGGTGCAGATCTTCCGACCGGGCGCCGACGCCGTCGCCCGCTTGGTCCTCGTGTCCCTCGCCGCCGCGCCGGTCTTCGGGGTGGGCCTCGCCTACGCCTACTGGCGCTCGCCCTACGCCACCCAGCAGGACGTGACCCGCGAGCAGCCGGTGCCGTTCAGCCACGAACACCACGTGGGCGGCCTCGGGATCGATTGCCGCTACTGCCACACCTCCGTGGAGAAGGCCGCCTTCCCGGGCATCCCGCCGACCGAGACCTGCATGAGCTGCCACTCGCAGATCTGGACCAACGCGCCGATGCTCGCCCCCGTGCGCACCAGCCTCGCCGAGGGGCGCCCCCTCGAATGGCGCAAGGTCCACACCCTGCCGCACTACGTCTACTTCAACCACGCGGTGCATGTGGCGAAGGGCGTCGGCTGCACCACCTGCCACGGGCCGATCCAGACCATGAAGCTCGTGCGGCAGGTGGCACCGCTCACCATGGGCTGGTGCCTCGACTGCCACCGGAACCCGGGCCCCAACCTGCGCCCCCGCGAGGCGGTGTTCGACGTGACGTGGACGCCGCCGCCCGATCAGAAGGCCGCGGGGGCGCGGCTCGCCGAGGCCTATCACGTCAAGTCGCCGGACCGGCTCAGCGAGTGCTCCATATGCCACCGCTGACCCCGCCGACCCGCCGCACGGCCCTGGGCCTGCTCTCCGCCGGCATCGCGGCGGGGCTCGGCGCCTGCGCGAAACCCTCCGAGGAGCTGGTGCCCTACGTGGTCGAGCCGGAGCGGCTGCTGCCGGGCGTGCCGGTCCGCTACGCCACCGCGCTCTCCCTCGGCGGCTGGGCGCGGGGCGTTCACGCCATCGCGGTGGACGGGCGGCCGATCAAGATCGAGGGCAACCCGCTCCATCCCGCCAGCCTCGGCGCCACCGACGTCTTCGCGGAAGCCGCGATCCTCGACCTCTACGATCCCGACCGCTCCCGCACCGTGACCGAGCGGGAGACCGGCATCGCCTCGTGGGACATGGCCGAGCGGGCCCTGGCCGCGCCCCTGGCGCAGGCGCGCCGGGAGAATGGCAGGGGGCTGCGCCTGCTCACCGGACGCGTCACCTCGCCGACCCTGGCCCGCCAGATCGCGGCCCTGCTGGCGGCGCTGCCGGAGGCGCGCTGGCACGTCCACGAGCCCCTGGACGACACGGCGGCCCTGCGCGGCGCCGATCTCGCGTTCGGCCGCCGCTACCGGACGCTGTCCGATCCCGGCCGGGCCGAGACGATCCTCTGCGTCGGCGCCGACCCGCTCGGGCCCGGGCCGGACCAGATCCGCTTCAGCCGCGCCTTCATGGAGCGCCGCCGGGATCCGGCGCGGTTCGGGCGGCTCTACGTGGCCGAGACCGCGCTGACCCAGAGCGGCATCAAGGCCGATGCCCGCCACGCCCTGTCGCCCCGCGACGCGGGAGGATTGCTCGCCGCGATCGCCAACGGGCTGGGCGCGGGGCTCCCCGTGCCCGATCTGCCGCCGGAGACGGCGCGGTTCGCCCACGCGGTGGCGGCGGACCTGACGCGGGCGGAGGGCCGCGCCCTGGTCCTCGTGGGCGGCGCCCTCGCGCCGGAGCTTCACGCCCTCGGCCACTGGATCAACGGGCGGCTCGAGGCACCCGTCGCCTATCTGCCGCCGGAGGAGGCGGCGCCCGCCGATCTCGCCGCCCTGGCGGCGGATCTCGATCGGGGCGCGGTCACCTGCCTCGCGATCCTCGGCTGCAACCCGGTCCACACGGCGCCCGCCGACCTCGCCCTGGCCGAGCGGATCGGCCGGGCCGGCTTCTCGGTCCATGCCGGGACACACGGCGACGAGACCGCCGGCGTCACGCACTGGCACCTGCCGCTGGCGCACGAGCTCGAGAGCTGGTCGGACCTGCGCGCGCCGGACGGCACGGCGAGCCTCGTCCAGCCGCTGGTGCGGCCCCTCTACGGCGGGCGCTCGGTCCACGAGATCCTGGCGCTCCTCGCCGGAGAACCCGCCACCGCCGGCTACGACCTCGTGCGCGCGACGTGGCGCGACCGGGGCGGGGACGATTTCGAGGGCTGGTGGCGCCGGGCCCTGCACGACGGCGTGATCCCCGCCAGCGCGGCCCTGCCGGTCGCCCCCGGCGCGGCGCGGCTCCCGACCCTGCCGGCGCGCCGGCCCGTCACCGGCCTCGCAGTCGAATTGCGAGCGGATCCCTGCCTCTACGACGGCCGCTACGCCAACAATGCGTGGCTGCAGGAATGCCCGAAGCCGGTCTCGAAGCAGGTCTGGGGCAACGCGCTCGCCCTCTCGGCGGCGGAGGCCGCCCGTCGCGGTCTCGCGGCCGGCGACGTGGTGCGCCTCGGGATGGACGGCCGGACCATCGAGGCGCTGGTCGCGGTCGAATCCGGCGTCGCCGAGGGGGCCGGCGCCCTGACGCTCGGCTACGGGCGCCCCCGCGCCGGAGCGATCGGCAACGGCATCGGCACGGACGGCTACCGCCTCGCCACGGCGGCGTCGCCGCGCCTGCTGGCGGGCGTCAGCGTCGAACAGCTCGACCGCCCGGGCGAGGTGCTGCGCACCCAGAATTACACGCAGATCGAGGGCGAGACCCGGAAACTCTTCCGCCAGATCGCGCTGGCGGACCTGAAGGACACAGAGCCCGAGGGCATCGGCGACGACCGGCCGACCCTGCTCGCCCCCTGGACCGGCGACGCGGACGGCCATGCCTGGGCGATGGTGATCGACACCCACGCCTGCATCGGCTGCAACGCCTGCGTCGTCGCCTGCCAGTCCGAGAACAACGTGCCCGTCGTCGGGCCGGAGGAGATCGCCCGGGGTCGGATGATGCACTGGCTGAGGGTCGACCTCTACGATTCCGGGACGCCCGAGGCGGTGAATGCCGGCTTCCAGCCGGTGCCGTGCATGCATTGCGAGCACGCGCCCTGCGAGCCGGTCTGCCCGGTGGCGGCCTCGGTCCATGACGGCGAGGGGTTGAACCTCCAAGTCTACAACCGCTGTGTCGGGACGCGCTTCTGCGAGGCGAACTGCCCCTACAAGGTCCGGCGCTTCAATTTCTTCGGCTACGCCGACGGCCAGCCCTACGCGACCATGGGCGTCGAGAGCGTCAAGGCGCAGCGCAACCCGAACGTCACGGTCCGCGCCCGGGGGGTGATGGAGAAGTGCACCTACTGCGTCCAGCGGATTGCCAACGCGCGCCAGGACGCCGCGCGCGACGGGCGGCCGATGGGGGCCGTCGCCACCGCGTGTCAGTCCGCCTGCCCGACCCGCGCGATCACCTTCGGCGACCTCGCCCGGCCCGGCGACCCGGTCCTGAGCCTGCGGCAGGATCCACGGCACTACGCCCTGCTGGAGGAGCTGAACACGCGCCCCCGCACCACCTACCTCGCGGATCTCCGCGCCCCGAACCCCGACCTCGGGGGCCGGACATGAGCGGCGACCCGCAGGCCCATCGCTGGATCGCCCCGGCGCAGCTCAGCCACGGCGCGATCTCGGCGGCGATCGCCGACCCGATCCAGAAACGGGGACCGGGCCGGCTCTGGGTCTACGCCCTGCTGGCGACCCTGCCCTTCGTGCTGGTGACGCTCGGCGCCGTCGGCGCGGTGCTCACCGTGGGGATCGGCCTGTCGGGGGTGAACACCACCGTCGTCTGGGGCTTCTCCATCGCCAACTACGTGTGGTGGATCGGCATCGGCAATGCCGGGACGCTGATCTCGTCGATGCTGCTGCTCACGCGCCAGCGCTGGCGCGCCTCGATCAACCGCTTCGCCGAGGCGATGACCCTGTTCGCCGCCGGGATCGCCGGCATCTTCCCGATCATCCATCTCGGGCGGCCGCTCTACGCCTACTGGCTGGCGCCCTACCCCAACACCATGGATCTCTGGCCGCAATGGCGCTCGGCGCTGGTGTGGGATTTCTGGGCGATCCTCAGCTACATCCTGTTCTCGGCCCTGTTCTGGTTCACCGGCCTGCTGCCCGACCTCGCGACGATGCGCGACCGGGCCACGACCCGGCGGGGCCAGGTGATCTACGGCGCCCTGGCGCTCGGCTGGCGCAACTCCGCCCGGCACTGGCAGGTCTACGAGACCTTCCACAAGACCATGGCGGCGCTGGCCGTTCCGCTGGTCTGCTCGGTGCACTCGATCGTCGGCCTCGACTTCGCCGCGAGCCTCATGCCCGGCTGGCAGGAGAGCATCTTCCCACCCTACTTCGTCGTCGGTGCCATGTATTCGGGCTTCGCGATGGTCGTGATGATCGCGATCTTCGTCCGCTGGGGCCTGAACCTCCAGGCGGTGATCACGCCGGCCCATTTCGACGTCATGGGCAAGGTCATGCTCTTCGCCAGCGTGGTGATGACCCTGTCGTACGCCACCGAATGGTTCACCGCCTGGTACGGGGGCGAGCATCCCGACCGGGACGTCGTGCGCTACTTCTTCGCGGGTGATTACCGCTGGCTGTACTACGCCCTGATCGTCTGCAACTGCGTCGTGCCGCAGGCCCTGTGGTTCCCGTTCGCGCGCCGCAACCTCTGGGTGCTCGCGGGGATCGCGGTCGTGATCAATGTCGGGATGTGGTTCGAGCGCATCCTGATCGTGTGGAACACGCTCTCGCACGGCCACGCGATGAGCCTGTGGCGCACCTACCATACGAGTCTCTACGACCTCGCGATCCTGTTCGGGCCCCTCGGCCTGTTCGTGCTCGGCTTCCTGGTGCTGGTTTGGATCTTCCCCGCGGTCTCGATGCACGAGGTTCGGCAGCTCAGCCACGAGGCGGGGGCCGCCGCATGAGTGCCGCCAGCCGCGCGCCGCTCCTCGCCGAGTTCGAGACCCCCGACGCCCTGGCGCGGGCCCTGCGCCTCGTGCGCGGCGACGGCCACCGGCCGCTGGACGCCTACACGCCCTTCCCGCTGGAGGAGCTGTCCGGCGCGCTCCCGCCCGCGCGCAACCCCGTGCGGTTCGTGATGGCCGTGGCGGGGTTCGGCGCGGCGGCCGCGATGTACGGGCTGCAATGGTACAGCGCGGTCGTGGATTATCCGCTGAATTCCGGCGGCCGGCCGCTCCATTCGTGGCCGGTCTTCACCCTGGTGCCGTTCGAGTTCGGAGTGCTGGCGGCGGCCGTCGCGGGCTTCGCCGCGATGCTCTGGGCCTGCGGCCTGCCGCGGCTCAACCACCCGGTCCACGACATGCCGCAGTTCGAGCGGGCGAGCCAGGACCGCTTCCTGCTCCTCGTCGCGCCGAAAGCCGAGCCCGCAGCGCTGCGGCGGCGGCTGGAGGAGGCCGGCGCGGTCCTCGTGTCCGAGTTGCGGGCATGAGGGCCGCCCTCCTCCTCGCCGCCTTGCCGGCCCTGTGCCTCGCGGCCTGCGACGACCAGTCGATGCGGGTGCAGAACCGCTACGAAGTCTACGGCAAGGCGCCGCTCTTTCCCGGGGGCGCCGAGGCGCAGACGCCGCCCGATGGAACGGTGGCTCAGGGTGACCTCGCCGTCGCGGACGGTCTCGCCACGCCGCCGCATCTCGACGCGGCCCTGCTGGCCCGGGGCCGGGAGCGCTACGAGGCGATCTGCACCCCCTGCCACGGCTATACCGGCGCGGGCGACGGCATGGTCGTGCAGCGGGGCTTTCCGCCGCCGCCCTCCTACCAGGAGGATCGCCTGCGCGCGGCGCCCGCCCGGTACTTCGTGGACGTGATCACCCGAGGCTACGGGGTGATGTACCCCTACGCCAACCGCGTGGAGCCCCGCGACCGCTGGGCGATCGCCGCCTACATCCGCGCGCTGCAGCTCTCCCAGGGAGCCCGCGTCGCGGCGGTGCCGGGCCTCGCGGAGCACCTGCCATGATGGACGCCCTCGCCCGGGGCTGGCTCGTCGCGTGGCTCGTCTGGAGTGCGGTGCCGGTGGGCAGCCTCGTCCTGATGCTGATCCACGGCGTGACCGGTGGACGCTGGGGCGAGGCCCTGGCCCCCGCCCTGCGCCCGGCCGCCGCCCTGGTGCCGCTCGCCGGCCTGGCCTTCCTCGGCGTCGCGCTCGGCCTGCCCGCCCTCTATCCCTGGGCGGCCGAGGCAGGGAGGGTGAAGCCGGACGTCGCCCGGCTCTATCTCGATCCGGCCCTGTTCGACCTGCGGGCGGCGCTCGCGCTCGCCGGCTGGTCGGCCCTCGCCCTCCTCTACATCGCCGGGCGCTGCGGGCCGCTGGTCGCGGCTCTGGGCCTGAGCTTCTACGGGCTCACGATCAGCCTCGTGGCCGTGGACTGGATCCTCTCGGTCGAGCCGCATTTCACCTCGTCCGCCTTCGCGGCGGGGATCGCCCTGCACCAGATCCTGGCGGCCCTCGCCTGGGCCGCTGTCGCGAGCCCGCCGGGGCTCGACGAGGCCCGCGCCGCGGACCTCGCCGGGCTGATCCTCGCGAGCCTGCTCGGCGTCCTCTACCTCGGCCTGATGTCCTACATCGTCGCGTGGTACGGCGACCTGCCCGCCAAGGCGGCGTGGTACCTGAAGCGCGGCACCGGGGCCTGGGTCGCCGTGCTCGCCGCCGCCGTCGCGCTCGGCGGGATCCTCCCCTTCGCGGCCCTGCTCTTCGCGAGGCTGCGCCGGAGCGCCGCCGCCCTGCGGGTCGTCGGGCTCCTCGTGCTGGTCGGAATCGCCCTGCACCTCGCGTGGTACGTGCTCCCGGCCTACGGCGCGGATGCGGGGCTCGCCGCCCTCTTCGCCGTGCCGGGCCTCGCCCTGCTCGCCTCCGCCTCGCGGCCGGTCGGCCGCCGCGTCGCCCGCATCCGCGCCGCCGGGAGGCCGCGCCATGTCTGACCGAGCGCCTGACCGAGCGCCTGACCGAGCATGCGACCGACCGGTGCCTCCGGCCGAGGGCCAGCTCCACACCGGCGTCCACGACGACGCGGTCGGCCATGCCCGCCCCGGCACGGAGGCGCCCGTCCTGGCCCTGCGCCCGGTGCTGCTGACCGGCCTGTTCATCGTGGTCTTCGTGGGCGCGACGCTGGCGGGCCTGCGCGTCTACTACACCCGCACCGTGACCCTGCCGCTGATGCGGCCGCCGCGCGATGTCCCCGAGCCCCGCCTCCAGCGTGCCCCGGCGCGCGACCTCGACGCCTTCCTGAGGGAGCAGAAGGCGCGGCTCACGGGCTATGCCTGGATCGACCGCGAGAAGGGCATCGCCCGCATGCCGGTCGACGCGGCGATGGCCCGCCTGGCGGCGCAGGGCGATGCCGGCTTCGCCGCGCCCCTCCAGCCCGAGCGGGTGCCCCCTCTCGGCAGCCGGGGCGGCGCCTCGGGCGCCCTGCCCTCCCCCGACGGGCAGCCCGGCAGCGCGCAGCGCGCCGCCTCCGAGGGGGAGCGCTGATGGAATCCCTCCTGCCCGCTTGGCTGATGCCGGTGGCGGCCTCGACGCAGGCCGCCAAGGTCGACCGGATCTTCATCGGCCTCACGATCATCTCCGCGCTGATCGTGCTCCTCGTGGTCGGCCTCGTGGTGACCTTCGCGATCCGCTACCGGCGGGGGTCGAAGGCCGACCGCGGGCCGCTGCCGGAAGTGGTCTCCCGCGAGTTCGAGATCGGCTGGACCGCCGCCACGCTGTTCGTGTTCGTCTTCATCTTCTGGTGGGCTGCGTCGGCCGAGATCACCGCCTTCTCGCCGCCCAAGGACGCGCTCGAGGTCCACATCATCGGCAAGCAGTGGATGTGGAAGGCGCAGAGCGCCAACGGCGCCCGCGAGATCAACGAGCTGCACGTGCCGGTGAACGCGCCGGTGCGCCTCGTCCTGACCTCGCAAGACGTGATCCACTCCTTCTACATCCCGGCCTTCCGGCTGAAGCGCGACGCGGTGCCCGATCAGACGACCGAGGCGTGGTTCCAGGCCACCAAGACCGGCACGTTCCAGCTGATGTGCACCGAATATTGCGGCACCGACCACGCCCGGATGCTCGGCCGGGTGATCGTGATGGAGCCGCAGGACTACGCGTCCTGGCTCTCGGCCCAGCCGGAGGGCGACGACCTCGCCCACCAGGGCGAGCGCCTGTTCTCGGCCCGGGGCTGCTCGGGCTGCCACGCCCCGGGCTCGTCGGTCCACGCCCCGAGCCTCGCCGGCATCTGGGGGCAGGCGGTGCAGCTCGCGGGAGACAAGCGCGCGACGGTCGACGCGGCCTATATCCGCGACTCGATCCTCCAGCCGGCCCGGGACATCGTGGCGGGCTACGCGCCGGTCATGCCGAGCTACGCCGGCCTGCTGTCGGACGGGGAGATCCAGGAGCTCACCGCCTATATCCGCTCGCTGGGCGCGGGCCCGCGGGTGATCCGCACGCCCGGCCTGCCGCCCCTGTCGTCGCGGGTTCCCGGCACCGCGCCCGCCCGCAGCCCCGCCATGGTGCCGGGCGCCCCCGTCTCCGACACCCCGGCCCCCGCCGGACCGGCGGTGCGGCCGTGACCCCGTCCCGGCGACCAGGAGAGCGCGCATGAGCAGCCGCGTCGCGCAGAGCCCCCTCAGCCTCGCCGACCCGGACGAGCTGGCCCTCGGCCTGCCCGAGAGCTACCTCGCGGCCGGGAGCACGCTCGGATCGTGGCTCACGACCACCGACCACAAGCGCATCGCGATCCTCTACGCGCTGTCGGTGACCCTGTTCTTCTTCATCGGGGGCGCGGCCGCCACGATGGTGCGGCTGGAGCTGTTCACGCCCCAGGCCGACCTCGTCGGCGCCGACACCTACAACAAGCTGTTCACGCTCCACGGCGTGATCATGGTGTGGTTCTTCCTGATCCCGTCGATCCCCACCACGTTCGGCAACTTCCTGCTGCCCCTGATGATCGGCGCGCGGGACCTCGCCTTCCCGAAGCTCAACCTCGCGAGCTGGTACCTCAACGTCGTCGGCGGGCTGATCACCGCCGCCGCCGTCGTGGCGGGCGGCATCGACACCGGCTGGACCTTCTACGTCCCCTATTCCACCACCTTCTCCAACACCGCCGTCACGGTGGGCGTGCTCGGCGTGTTCGTCTCCGGCTTCTCGACCATCGCCACGGGGGTGAACTTCATCGCGACCACGCACCTGCTGCGGGCGCCGGGGATGACGTGGTTCCGTCTGCCGCTCTTCGTCTGGGCCATGTACACGACGAGCCTGATCTTCGTGCTCGCCACCCCCGTGCTGGCCCTGACGCTGCTCCTCGTCGTGGCCGAGCGCAGCCTCGGGCTGCCGATCTTCGACCCCGCGAAGGGCGGCGACCCGATCCTGTTCCAGCACCTGTTCTGGTTCTACTCGCACCCGGCCGTCTACATCATGCTCCTGCCGGGCATGGGTATCGTCTCGGAGGTGATCACCTGCTTCGCGCGGCGGCGGATCTTCGGCTACGAGTTCATGGTCTACGCGCTCGTGGCCATCGCGGTGATCGGCTTCTTCACCTGGGGCCACCACATGTTCACCTCGGGCATGTCGCCCTACGCGGCCCTGATCTTCTCGTTCCTGTCCTTCGTGGTCGCCGTGCCCTCGGCGATCAAGGTGTTCAACTGGACCGCCACCCTCTATCGCGGGCAAGTCGGGTTCGAGTCGCCGATGCTCTACGTGCTGGGCTACATCGGCCTGTTCACGGTGGGCGGCCTGACGGGGCTGTTCCTCGCCTCGATCCCGATCGACGTGCACGTGCAGGACACGTATTTCGTCGTGGCGCACTTCCACTACATCATGGTCGGCGCGACCGTCTCGGCCTACTTCGCCGGGCTGCACTTCTGGTGGCCGAAATTCACCGGTCGAATGTACCCGGAGACCTGGGCGAAGTTCGCAGCCGTGCTGATGTTCTTCGGATTCAACCTGACCTTCTTCCCGCAATTCATCGCGGGCTACCTCGGCATGCCGCGGCGCTACCACGTCTACCCGCCGGAATTCCAGCTCTGGAACGTGCTCTCCTCCTCCGGCGCCGCGGTGCTGGCGGCGGCCTACCTGATGCCGCTCGGCTATCTGACGTGGTCGCTGTTCTTCGGCGCGCGGGCGGTGAACGATCCGTGGAACGCCGCGGGCCTCGAGTGGCGCACCACCTCGCCGCCGCCGCGGGACAACTTCGTCGGTCGACCGGCCGTGCTCGGCAAGCCCTACAACTACCACCCGGAGGGCGCGGTCCCCCTCCAGGACCAGCCGCGCGTCCCCTCGCAGGGCTCGCTGACATGAGCGATCCCGCCGTCGCCCCCGACGCCCTGCTCCGCGAACCGTGGGACGGGCTGAAGCTCCCCGAGGACGCGGCGCTGTCCGCCCAGCGCTTCGGCGCAACCTTCGGCATCTGGATCTTCATCGCCAGCGAGGTGCTGTTCTTCGGGGCCCTGTTCCTGTTCTACGCCGCCGTGCGGCTGGAGCACGCCGAGGCCTTC
Source organism: Methylobacterium sp. 22177 (assembly GCF_052045615.1). Classification (NCBI taxonomy): domain Bacteria; kingdom Pseudomonadati; phylum Pseudomonadota; class Alphaproteobacteria; order Hyphomicrobiales; family Methylobacteriaceae; genus Methylobacterium; species Methylobacterium sp. 22177. Next base: position 50,735 of record NZ_JBQEPK010000011.1, read on the forward strand.
GCGCAGGCCGCCCGGGAGACGAACATCGTCTACGGCACCCTCAACACCGCGATCCTCCTGACCAGCGGGCTGACCGCCGCCGTCGCCTCGCGCGCCTCCGACCACCCGTCCCTGCGCCGCCTGACGCTGTGGTGCCTCGCGGCGACCGCGCTCCTCGGCCTCGCCTTCCTGGCCGTGAAGGGCCTGGAGTATCGCGAGGACATCGCCGAGCACCTCGTGCCGGGAGCGGCCTTCAAGCTCGAGGAGCCCGCCACGCAGCTGTTCTTCGGCTTCTACTGGCTGTCGACCGGCATTCACGGCCTCCACCTGATGATCGGCGTCGGGATCGTCGCGCGGCTGGTCCGGATCGGCTGGCGGGACCCCGGGCGCCTGCCCGGAAGCCCGCAGGTCGAGGTCGCGACGCTCTACTGGGGGTTCGTCGACATGGTCTGGCTGTTCCTCTATCCGGCTCTCTACCTCGTGGGGCGCGCGGGATGAGCGCCCCCGTCTCCGCGGGCGCGATCTGGCGCCGCGTGCTGCCGGTCTGGCTCGGCCTGATGGCGCTGCTGGCGGTCGGCTGCGCGCTCGCCTACGTGCCGCTGGGCGCCTGGAACCCGGCGGTGAGCTTCGCCCTCGCCGCCACGCAGGCCGGTCTCGTGGCCCTCCTGTTCATGCGCCTCGTCCGGGCCCCGGCCCTGATCCGCCTGACGGCCGCCTGCGGCCTGTTCTGGTCGGCGATCCTGTTCACGCTGACCCTGGCCGACGTGCTGAGCCGCCTCGCGCGGACCTGACGCCGTCTCAGCCCGCCCGCTTCACCGTGATCTTGCCGCTGGGCTCCAGGGTGATCCGGGCGGTCTCGCCGACGCTGTCGATCCCCGCCTGCCGCAGCGCTTCCGCGAGATCCGCCGCGCTCACCGACTGGCGCAGCCGGGCGGCTTCGTCGAGCCGTCCGCCGCGGCTCAGATCGATCGCCGCACCCTCGACGAGCCACGCCAGACGCGGGGACCGCGTCGCGCCCTGCGCGAGCAGCCAGTGGAGCAGCACGAGGATCGTGCTCGCCGCCATCGTGCCGAACAGCGGCGCGCTTCCGGTCAAGGCCCGGCTGAGGGAGGAGCCGAGCATGATCGACACGACGATATCGAGCACCGACCACTTGCCGAAGGTCCTCCGGCCCGAGAGCCGCATCAGCAGCAGCCCGTAAGCGAAGATGAGCACGGCGCGCGCATTCCTGCCAGAGGGTCAGGTCGCGGCCGGTGCCGAAGAGGGTGTCGAGGAACATCGCGGTGACCTCTGGGTGCCCGAATCCTCCGACAGCGCAACCGCCCTGCCGCGGGATCCCACGGGCCGCAGGCGCGGCCTGGAAATAGGTCACCTGAAATCGACCCGAGGCACTCCGTCCGCACGCGGGCCGATCCGATCGGGCGGAATGCCATCGGCGCTTACCGAAAGCGGTCAGTATCGCGCCTTCTCCGGCAAGGGTTACTGTGCTCGTCCCGGCCCGTCCCTCAAACCCAATCGCAAAGCCATCGCGAGCAGGGCGCTCAGCGTGATCCAGTCACCGCCATCGATCCGCCAGCGGGCGAAGTCGTCATCCGGTTCAACCGTGTAGCCGTGACACTGAAGGACCGCGACCGCGTCGAGCACTGGGTCATCGCTTTCGTCTACGCGGGTATTCTTTCGGTCACGAGCGTGGGTCATGGCTGCGGCTCACCACATCCGCGATCTGGAACAGGAGGTCGCCCACGACGCTGATCGGCAGCAGGACGCAGAACTCACTGTCGTCGGGCGAGCGCAATCGAACCGCCAGCGTGTCGCCGCCGTCGATGATCTCGACTGATCGCACGCCCGCGGCTCCCAGTACGAACGGGACCTCGTTGTACGACGCCGTCATCCTGAGGCCGATCACGCGGCTTCCGTCTCGAGGGCGACGTCGGCCAGATAGGCCGCTAGGCGCGCGCGAGCCTGAAAGTCCGACGCTTCGATGACGAAGCCCGCACCGCCGGGGGACGTGTCAAAGCGTCGAAGAACGGATTCGGCCTTGAGCGCAGCCTCTCGCTCAGTCGTCGCGAGGAGGATGCGCCGGTCGCCGTTGATACAGATCGTGATGCGGAATGGAGCGCGCTTCATGCCTGGACCGCCTAGATCTTCTCGCCGCGCTATCGCGATCGATTGGTCCAGTTACGGTCAAGCTGGCAAAACCGTTCCTCGAGCCGAGCGGGGATTTCTGGTCGCGTCATTCGCGGCGGTCTCCATCAGGCTCACACTCGGCGCACCCGTTAGAGCGCCGGGGGGATGCGTTCCAACGATCTGGCATTCGCCATCGTCCAGGTCGACGGAGGCTGAGGCCCAGCCCTCGATCAAAGATGGAGACGCAGGTCGGCTCAACGGCCCGCGCGCAGATGACGGCCGCGCGCGGCACTCCGACCGGCTTCTCAGCCGAACCCCGGACATCGGCAAGCTCAAGATCCGTGAGGAGCACGAACTCCGGGAAGCGCCGGAGCGATCGAACCGGCGCCCGTGATGGACCGCGTGTCGCCTCGGTCACAGCCGGCACGCCCATGCGGTGACCGCGCTGAGGCTGCGATAGCGACTGGACGCGAGGCACTCGCGCAGCCGCCGCGCCCTCTTCGTGGATGATCGAGACGATCACGGTGCATCTCACGGGCATCGCCGGAGTGATCCATCTTCGGATTGGCCTTTACGATACAGCTGACACAGCGCGATCTCCCTGCTCGGGGTAGGCTCAGGTGAGGAAGCGCTTGAGGCGCTTCCGCCGTCCGGAACGGATCGCTCAATCGTTCGGAGGCGACATCGGCGGATAGCCAAGGACTATCGGATGGATACAGCCTCGGTGGGCAGCCGGTGAGGGGGTCATTCAAGGAGACGAGGAGCGGCGCGAGCGACCACCGCGGCTGTGTCTGCTTCGGTGTCTCGATCGACCAGAAGCGGACGGGCAGACAGCCACCCGCCTCGGACGCCGAGGGGAGGTGCCAACCATCAGGCGCCGCCCCCTCAATCTGACCGACTTTGGTCGTCTTCGAAGCACCGCTGATCGTCGGCGCGGTGTTCCCAGCCCCGCCGACGCTGGTAACGCTCCCCACCATCAACGCATTTGTGAAGTGTCGGGCGCCGGCGTCGGGCAACCAATGCCGTGCGGTGTCCGTCGAGAAAACGAATTGCCACCGGGTCACCGTCGCGCAGCGACGCCGTTCCCGACCCGCATCGAGCCGGAGCCGACCATGCCGTCAGCCGCCCGCAAGGCCGTCCTGTACCGGATGGTCACCCCCGAACACACGTGCCCCTACGGCCTGAAGGCCAAGGACCTGCTTGAACGCCAGGGTTTCGAGGTCGAGGATCACCTCCTGACCGACCGGGCCGAGACCGACCGCTTCAAGGCCGAGCACCAGGTCACGTCGACGCCGCAGACCTTCATCAACGGCGCGCGCGTCGGCGGCTTCGACGACCTACAGCGCCACTTCGGCAAGGCCGCCAACGATCCGAACAAGCCGACCTACACGCCCGTCATCGCGGTCTTCTCGATGACGGCGCTGATGGCCTTGGCGGCCAGCTACGCCGTGTACGGCACGCCGCTGACGATGCGCGCGGCGGAGTGGTTCGTCGCCTTCAGCATGTGCGTGCTCGCCCTGCTGAAGCTCCAGGACGTCGAGTCGTTCTCCTCGATGTTCCTGGGCTACGACCTGCTCGGGCGGCGATGGGTCCGCTACGCCTACGCCTACCCGTTTCTGGAGGGGATCGCGGGTGTCCTGATGGTGGCGGGCGCGCTGAACTGGATCTCGATCCCGGTGGCCCTGTTCATCGGCACGGTCGGGGCGGTGTCGGTGTTCAAGGCGGTCTACGTCGATCAGCGAGACATCAAATGCGCTTGTGTGGGCGGGGCGAGCAAGGTGCCGCTCGGCTTCGTCTCGCTGACTGAGAACGTGATGATGGTCGCGATGGCCCTTTGGATGCTGGCGATGCACCACTGAGCGCCGCCCACGCCAGCCCGTCGAGCCGCCTGAACCGTGCGCAGTCGCCGATGGCGCAGGCATCATGCCAGGTCGCGGCCAAGCTTCGTGAGGTCGCGGCCCAGTGACGGGCATCCAGCCTCGCGGACGTACCCCATGGGACCGCTCCGCCCCGTGCACCGTCTCCGGTCGGTGACCGGCGGCATCCGGGGACGAGGCAGGCGTTTGATGGTTCGCGGACTGTCACTGGCCGTGCTCGGGGTGATGACGCTGGCGGGCGACGTCTTTGCGGCCCCCTAGCCCGCCCTGGCCGACCCGCCGCCACCGCAGTTCGGCGGCTGCGGACACAGGGACGTGCGCACCTGCGAGGAGCGCCGATACGTCGGCTTCGGCGGATACGGCTGCGGCCGCTGGTGAGGCGGCATCCGAAGCGGCCGCGGGGCCGACGATGACCGAAGCGTTTTCGGGCCGCCGCCGGCTCAGCTTGGTTTGATGACCGGCCGCGCCTCGCCCTCCCCGCCGCGAAGCCCCATCGGCACACCGTAGGGCGGTGGCATCGCCGCTTTCCGTCCAGGCTGCCGACCAGGCCTCGCTCTCCAATAAAGCCCCAGCCGACGATGGAACGGTCCCTTCGGGAGCGCCGTTCCTGGCCGCGCGTCACGCCAGCACGTGACCGACCTCGGGCGAGGCCACCCCGCGCAAGTCGACGCCTGCCGCTTCGAAGGCAAAACCGGCTCCAGAGCGGGTTTCTCCTCGCGACACACTCATGCTCAACACGATGAATCACGCACATTCCGCTGCCGTTAGTGTTGGCATCGTGCGCGGATATTGCCGTTTTTGCTGGAACGGTTTGCGCAATCTGCCCGTTTCAGCGCCGTACGATCATTCAATCGGAGATTCTACATGCTGAAGCACGTTCGCGTCGCCGCCCTCGCGACGACCTTCGTCATCGGCGGTGCGGCCATGGCCCTCGCCCAGTCGTCCTCGACCGTCGGCACGGGCGGTTCCTCGGCGGGCGGCGGGACCAGCTCCTCCACCGTGGGCACAGGCGGTTCCTCCTCGGGCTCCGGCACCGGCTCCGGCTCGTCCTCGACGCTTGGCACCGGCGGCTCGTCGGCGGGCGGCGGGACCAGCTCCTCCACGGTGGGCACGGGCGGCTCGTCCGCGGGTTCCGGCTCCGGCTCGTCCTCGTCGATGGGCACCGGCGGTTCCTCGGCGGGCAAGGGCACGAGTTCCTCGTCGATGGGCACGGGCGGTTCCTCGTCCGGGATGTCGGACGGCGCGGGCAAGTCGGGCAGCGCCCCGGGCCATGACAAGAGCGGCCCCGGCAACTCCGAGAACGCCCCGGGCCACAACAAGCGCTGACCCTCGGCGGGTGCAAGCACCGGGCGCGGTCCGGGAGGATCGCGCCCTCCTTGTCTTCGAGGAGACCGGAACATGCCTCGCCTGATCATGCCGTTACTCTGCGGCACTTTCATTCTCGCCGGCTCGGTCGCGGGCCACGCCCAGACCAGCACGGTCACGACCGGCCCGAACGGCGTCTCCGGGAGCACGACCGTCACCACCGGCCCGAACGGCAAGCCGTGCAAGGTCGTGCATTCCGACGGGGCTGGCGACACCGGCTCGATGTCGAGTTCCGTCACGGCCGGTCCGGGCGGCGTCAGCAGTGCGACCACGGGCGGCCCCTCGGTGACGACGAAATCCGGCAACGGATCGAGCAGCAGCTCGGCCTCCAGTTCGAGTTCCGGCGGCACGACCATGACGACCACCGGAGACGGCGACTGCGTCGTCACCGTCCCGAAGGGGAAGTGAGGATCACATGACGACCAAACACATCGTTCCGCTCGCGGCCCTCGGGCTCCTCGTCGCACCGGCGCTCGCGTTCGCCCAGTCCAGCGCCACCGGGGGCTCGGCCGGCTCGGCCGCGGCCGGCGGCACGTCGGCCTCGACCGTCGGCACCGGCGGCACCTCGACCGGCGCAGACGGGTCGACGGGTTCGTCGCTCGCGACCGGCGGAAGCGCGGCGGGCGGCAAGACCAACGATCGTTCGCACGTCAACGGGACCGGGAACGGAGGACTCAACGGGCAGTCGAAGGCGATGGCCCACGACGGCGGGACCTTCTCGAAGTCGCACACGAAGACGAAGGTCCGCGACGGCGAGGTGGAGTCCCGCACGAAGACCATGGCGCACGAGCCGGGGTCGAAGCCGGTGAAATCGACCACCACGACCGGCCGGTGACGGCGTCGTCCCGGCGGATCGACTCGCGGGCGCGCGTGCCGGCGATGGGGTGGGACGAGGCGACCATCTGACGACACTCCCGATGGGCCGGCGCCGCGCTGATGGCCGTGCGGTCCATGCTGCCGTTCCAGCTTCCCACTCGAAGCGGCTCGGCCCGGACGACGCGCTCGAGAAAAGGCGTGACGACATCGATCGCCGGGCCATGCCGCGAATGAGCCGAAGCTCGCGCAACGAGGTTGTCCCAACGGTGTGCCGCACGAGGTCGGCGCAGCGACGAGGAATTCACGCCGCATGCCTGTCGACGACGCCCTGCCACGCCAACCCGCCCAGGTCCCGCCGCCGCTCGTCCCGGGCCTGCGCGGGCTGCTGACTCTCGCGGTCGGCGTCGTGCTCGTCGCGGCGCTCTACTTCGGGCGCGAGGTTTTCATCCCCCTCGTCCTGGCCGTGCTGCTCAGCTTCGTCCTCGGGCCGGTCGTCAACCTGCTGCGGAAGGCCAAGCTCGGGCGCGTACCCTCGGTCATCGTCGCGGTCCTGCTGGCCCTCGGCGTTCTCGGCGGCATCGCCGCCGTCATCGGCACCCAGGTCGCCGGGCTCGCCGGTAACCTGCCGCAATATCAAGCCACCGTGCAGAGGAAGGTCGCGGGCCTGCAGCAGGGCTGGCTGGGCGAGGCCAACCGCATCCTCCAAAAATTCAACCACCAAGTGCACGACGTGACCCAGAAGGCGGACGCAGCCGGCACGACCGCCGCGACCGGACCGGCGGGCGAGACGCCCAAGGCGCAACTGGTGCGCGTGGAGCAGCCCGAGCCCTCGCCCTTCGCGCTGGCCGAGAAGGTCCTGGGACCCATCGTCTCACCGCTGACCGACGTCGGTATCGTCCTCGTCGTGGTCGTGTTTCTCCTCCTGCAGCGCGAGGACCTGCGCAATCGCATGATCCGCCTGTTCGGATCGAGCGACCTGCACCGCACGACGGTGGCCATGGACGACGCGGCCGGCCGCCTCGGCACCTACTTCCTCGCTCAGCTCGGCATGAACGCGACGTTCGGGGTGATCGTCGGGATCGGCCTCTGGTTCATCGGCGTGCCCAACCCGCTCCTGTGGGGCGTGTTCTCGGCGATCATGCGCTTCATCCCCTATATCGGTGCCATCGCCTCCGGCATCCTGCCCGTGGCCTTGGCGGCCGCGGTCGACCCGGGCTGGTCGATGGTCATCGCGACCGCGGCGCTCTTCCTCGTCGCCGAGCCGCTCTTCGGGCAGGTGATCGAGCCGCTGCTCTACGGCCACTCCACCGGGCTCTCGCCCTTCGCGGTGATCGTCTCGACCCTGTTCTGGGGCTTCCTGTGGGGGCCCATCGGCCTGATCCTGGCGACCCCGTTCACCGTCTGCCTCGTCGTGCTCGGCCGCCACGTGGACAGCCTGGAGTTCTTCGACGTGCTGCTGGGCGACCGGCCACCACTGACGCCGGTGGAGAACTTCTACCAGCGCATGCTGGCCGGCGACCCGGACGAGGTGCGCGAGGTCGCCGAGGCCATGCTGAAGGACCGCTCGCTCTCCTCGTATTACGACGAAGTGGCGCTCAAGGGCCTGCAACTCGCCGCCAACGACTTCGCGCGCGGGGTGGTGACGCCGGCGCAACTCGACAACATCCGCGCTTCGGCCCGCTCGCTGGTGGAGGACTTCGAGGACCATCCCGACGCGCCACCCGCGGGCGACGACAAGAGGGTGAACCCGAGCGAGACCCCGACCCTGGCCGAGCGGACCCACACCCGTACCGAGGCCGTGCCGGGACAGGCACCGCCGCGGGACACACTGCCTGAGGCGTGGCGCGGGGAGGCACCAGTCCTGTGCGTGGCCGGGCGCGGCCCCCTCGACGAGGCCTCCTCGGCGATGCTGGCCCAGCTGCTGCGCAAGCACGGGCTCGGCGCGCGCGTGACGCCCTACCGGGCGGTCTCGCGCGAGGGCATCCGCGACCTCGACGTGACCGGCGTCGCCATGGTGTGCATCTCCTACCTCGACATCACCGGGAACCCGGCGCATCTGCGCTATCTCCTGGAGCGGGTGAGGCGCCGGGCGCCGGGCGTCCCGGTCCTGGTCGGCCTCTGGCCGGTCGGCGAGCGGGTGCTCACCGACGCCGCGCTCGGTCGGGAGGTCGGAGCGGACGTCTACGTGTCCTCGCTCCGTGACGCGGTCGAGGCATGCCTCAGGGCGGCCGAAGGCACGACCCGCGGCCCGGGCGTCCGGGATCGAGAGGCCTTCGCCATGATCCGATGAGGGGCCGTCCCGGAGCGGTTCACCGAACCCGGGCTCCCGAGCTCGGTCCCATGTCGTGACGCGCGCCGCAGCTGCATCGCCGGGCCCGTCAGCTCGGGTAGTTCGGCGCCCCTGCGACCCGGGTCGCCGCCTCGCGGGCCCTGGCGTCTGCCGCGGCCTCGGCTTGGTCGGCCGCCGCTGCGATGGCACCGGGCCGGACGCCATTGTGTAGCGCAAGACGGGCGCGCAGCTCGTCGAGTTCCTCCTCCGTCAGGTTCTCGATGCCGATGAAGCGGTTCTGCGCCGCGCTGGCCCGGATCAGCTCGTCGAGCTTGGCCTGGATGGCCGCCCCGTCCCGGTTCTGCGTGTTCTGGATCAGAAACACCATCAGGAAGGTGACGATGGTCGTGCCGGTATTGATCACGAGCTGCCAGGCATCGGAGTAGCCGAACAGGGGACCTGTGACCGCCCAGACGACGATCAGGCCGATGCTGGTCGCGAACGTCGATGGCCGACCAGCGGCCCGGGCGACCCGTGAGGAGAACTCGGCGAAACCCTTCGGCGTAGTCACCGTCCCGACCTCCGACCATCTTCGGCCGCACGCCTGAGCCCCGCGGCCCCCGGGAGCGTTCCGCCGGCGGACGACGGATACGGCGAACGTGCTTGGACCGTTCCACCACGAGACCGCGAGGCCGGGCGTGGGGGCGCTCCGGGACCGTGCCTCTTGCTCCTGGCCGATAGGATCCCGGGCTCAGCGCCGCGGGGAGCGACCGAACGCCTGTCGCAGGCTGTCAGCCCCGTAGGGCTTCTTGATCACCGGCACGTCGCCCAGGTCGGGCGGGACCTGGAAGCTCTCGCCGTAGCCGGTGGCGAACGCGAACGGGATGCCGAGCTCTGCGAGCCGCCGGGCGACCGCGACGCTCGTCTCGGCCCCGAGATTCACGTCGAGGAGCGCGCGATCGGGCGGCGATGCGTCGATCAAGCGGAGCGCTTCCCGGACGGAGGCCGCCATGTCGACCGCGTCGGCTCCCAGCGCACTGAGCACCTCCTCCGCCTCCAGCGCGATGATCATGTTGTCCTCCACAACCAGCGCGGTCCCGCCGAACGAGACGGGTTGGACTCCCTCAGGCTTCGCGGCCCGCACTGCCCGAGGCGGCGCGGCCCGGACGAAGGCGGCCGGGATGGAGAGCCGCGCGGCCAAGCCGGTCAGCGCGTAGCGGACCTCGGCCTCGCCCTTGAGCTCGTAGGGGACGGATCGCTCGATGATCGTCGAGCCAAAGCCCCGCCGGGTCGGGGCCTTGACGGCGGGGCCGCCTGTCTCGGTCCAGTGGACGACGAGGCTGTCGAAGCCGTCCCGCTCCCAGCGAACGTCGACCCGGCCGCCGCTGTCGCTCAGCGCGCCGTACTTGGCCGAGTTGGTCATCAGCTCGTGCACGACGAGCGCCATGGTCGTGAAGGCCTGTGGTTCGAGCAGGACATCGACGCCGTCGAGCACGACGCGGTCCGCTTTGGCGCCGAGGTAGGCCGCGGCCTCGACGGTGAGGAGCTCGGCGATGAGGAGTTCCTGCCGCTCCTGCGCTTCCTTGCGCTCGCGCTCGGCCGAGTCGCTGAGCCGGAGGATCACCTCCAGGAGCGTGACCCGCAGCGCCTCCGCCGTGCGGGCTTCCGCATCCGTCCAGGGGAGCGACCGGCCGTGCACGACCTCCCGCCACGCCTCGAAGCTCTTGCGCGGGGTCAGGCGGACGCCGTTCGGACCGAGGCTCGCCGGCTTTTCCGGATTGCCCGCCCACGTTACGGTGCGCGCCACCTCCTTGCGGAAGAACACCAGGAAGTCGCGCGGCGTGCGCGACACGGGCACGGCCAGCATCCCGGCCGCCCGCTCGTTGAAGTCGCGGCCAGGCTCGTGGAACCGCCCGATCTCGTCCGTGGCGTAGACCCGGCTCGCCGCCGTGCGGTTGAGGAAGCGCACCAGGCCGGTGAACTCCTCGCGCGTCGGTGTCATGCCCTGCAGCGTGACCTCGCCGTTCACCCACAGGCCCAGCCCGTCGCAGGCCACAATGCCGGAGAGCTCATCGGCGAAATCCGCCAGCCCCTCCAGGCCGGCACCGCCCGAAGCCATGGCGCTCATCAGGCGGTTGTGCGTCTCGCGCGCCAGCGCCTCCTGGGCGGCGAGGACCTCGCGCTCGCGGCTCTCCAGGATCCACGAGAACATCTGGCCGAACAGCTCGGCGGCGGTGCGGCGCTCCAGGGAGATGTGGCGCGGCTCGGTGTGGTGGCAGGCGAACAAGCCCCAGAGTCGGCCGTCGCGCAGGATGGAGACGGACAGCGAGGCGGCCACGCCCATGTTGCGCAGGTACTCGAGATGGATCGACGACACCGTGCGCAGGGTTGAGAGCGACAGGTCGAGGGGCTCGCCCGCGGGATCGTGCGGCGGGATCACCGGGATGGCCGGCGCATCGATGTCGGCGATGATACGCAACCAGTTCCGCTCGTAGAGCGCGCGGGCCTGCTTGGGGATGTCCGAGGCCGGGTAATGCAGGCCGAGATAGCGGTCGAGACCGGACCGCACGGCCTCGGCGATGACCTCGCCCGAGCCGTCGGGGGCGAAGCGGTAGACCATGACCCGGTCGAAGCCGGTGAGCGCCCGCATCTGTCGAGCGGCCTCGCGGCAGAGCGGCTCGAACTCCGCGGTCTGCTGCAGGCGGGAGACCATGTTGCGCACAAGGTTGCCGGCGCTGAGGTGCTCCGGCGCGCTGGGCTCGGCCTCGATGATGATGGCGCCGCCGGACACGTGCAGCGCGATGTCGAAGACGGGCTTGTCCGGCACGAGGCGGACCCCGAAGACCCGGTCGACGGCGTCGGGCCCGCGCAGGGTTTGCAGGTGGCCGCGCAGCAGGTGGATGGCCTCCCGATCGACGATCGCATCGAGCGGCAGGCCCAGGAGGTCCTCCGCGGGACGTCCGAGCCATTCTTGGGCGTTGGCGCTGGCACGCACCAAGATCCAGTCCGAGGAGACCGCGAGCAGGAAGCCGAACGGCTGCACCGTGCCGAGCACGTGGATCGGCTCGCGGTCGCAGGAGGTCAGATCGACCGGCGCCCCCTGTTCTTCCGTGCTCGCGTCCATGCGCCGCTTATCGCTCCGCGGATCCCGGTCGACACTCGATCTCGCCATCGTTCGAGTAATGCGGAGGGGCGGCAAAGGTATCCGCCCAACCTCGGTCGTCGGCCGGTCAAGCCGTAGCGCGCCGCGGGGACGGCTTGCGCCCGTCGGGCAAGATGTTCGCGAGGTGGTCGTGCACCATCCCGGCAAGGAACGGCTTGCCGATCAAGCGCCCCTTCGCGCATTTCGCTGTGGCCTGGATCCGCCCGGTCCGAGGCGACGACGATCGCCATGTCTTCGGCCATCGCCGCGCGGCCTCGCGGGCCACGGCGAAGCCGTGATGCTCGAAAAGTGGACCGGCGAATATCCGCCCGTCGGAAACATCTACACAGGCGGCTATCGTTGCCTGTGAACGGAGCGACAGCCTCGGAGCGGGCCTACCGGATAAGTTGACGGGCTCCCGCCGATTCATGTCAGTCCTATGGAGCCGCCCTGCATCACCGGGTCGCGAGGTCCGGTGATGCAGGGCGGCTCTCACACGCCCGGCTTTGATGAATCACCTGTATCGTTCGAGCCGGCGTTGCAGGCTGCCGGAGGGACTGGCTCTACCGCCGTTTTCCGATCCTCGCGTCACCGCTTCCCTTCGATACGCCACAGGTGCGTCGTGAGGCGCGGGCCATTCTCGGGCTTGAACCAGCTCATGTCTTGGATGCGCGAGCTTGTGACGTAGATCGTGCCGTCGGGTCCCTCGGCGAACGTGTCGGGCCAGCGCAACCGGTCGTCTTGCACGAGGGTCGTGTCGCGACCGCTCTCCCGGACTTTCACGGCGTTCTCCTCGATGGCGCTCAGGTAGAGCCGCCCGCTCTTGTCGATCCATAAGCCGTCCGTGGGCTCCATGGCGCCGACCCGCTCGACACGGGCTTCCAGCTCTCTCCCGGACAGGCGCGGATCGTCGAGTGCCTCGGTCGCGACGCGATACAGCGTCCGGCCAGTCAGTGCCTTCCAGTAGAGATGACGACCGTCGGGGGAGAGCGCGATGCTATCGGCCGCGAAGTCGACGCCACGGCCGTCGGGCCGGCGCAATTCCCGTCCGTCCGTGCTCACCACCACACCGCTTTCCGGTTGCGTGCTGGTATGTCCGTCGAGGACACGGCGCGCGTCACCGCTCTGGAGATCGACGACGACGAGCGCGCCCTTCGCGCCCGAATCTGTCAGGTACGCGCGCCGTCCATCTGGGCTGAAGCGCACGTCGTTGAGGTAGCTGCCCTGGGGCGCCACCGCGTCGGCGAACGGGATGGTTTGCGCGACCTGATTGGCCTTCAGGTCAATCCGGACGAGCTTCGGTCCACCCGGCACGACGCGCGCGGTCGCCGGAGCCGCGGCATCGACCACCCAGAGGCTTCCGCGACCGTCGGCTACGACGCTTTGCACGCAGACGAAGTGGTCATGCGGCGTGAGTTCGTTCTTCTTGACGTTCCGCCAAGCGTTCCATTCGACATTCGGGTACGGTTTTGCTTGGCCGTCGCCCGTGATCTCGGCAACGGAGACGGGAGCATCTTCGGTCCAGCGGGGGAAATTCACGAAGATGCGCCCGTCCGCCGCGACCGTCACCCCGGTCACCTGGTGCTCAAATCTTGCCACGAGCTGCAGCCGCCCCGCTCCACCCGGCCTCGGAGCGACATTCTGCTGCGCGAGCGACGCGCTGCTGAGGAGGAGCGCCAACGCAAAGGTGATGGCTGCAGGGGCTGCGAAGCCTTTCATGATACCCTCATCGGCAGGTGCGGGCTCGCGGTGGGCAGCGGCTGCTACGGCGCAAACACCGCGCGCACGCAGCCGTCCGTCTTGTGCTTGAACATGTCGTAGCCGCGCGGTCCGTCCTCGAGGGAGAAGCGGTGGGTGGCGAGGTAGGCCGGATTGAGCTCACCCTTCGCGGCATGCGTGAGCAGCCGGTCCATGTAGGCCTGCCCGTGCTGCTGGGCGGTGCGCAGAGTCATGCCCTTGTTCATGATGACGCCCATCGGGAACTTGTCGATCATCCCGTAGACGCCGAGCACCGACAGCGTGCCGCCCTTGCGGCAGGCCATGACGGCCTCGCGCAGCGCCTGCCCGCGGTCCGTCTCCAGGCGCAGCGCCTGCTTCACGCGGTCATAGGCGTATTGGGATCCGGTGCCGTGCGCCTCCATCCCGACGGCGTCGATGCAGGCATCCGGCCCGCGCCCGCCGGTCATCTCCTTCAACGCCTCCAGGACGCTGTGCACTTGCGTGTAGTCGAGCGTCTCGGACCCGGCGTGCTCGCGCGCCATCCGCAGCCGCTCGGGAAAGCGGTCGATCGCGATCACCCGCTCGGCGCCCATCAGCCGCGCGCTCTGCTGCGCCATCAGGCCGACGCCGCCGCACCCCCACACCGCGACCGTGTCGCCCGGCCGGATGCCGCAGAAATCGGCGCCCATGTAGCCCGTGGGCGCGGCATCGGAGAGGAACAAGGCCGTCTCGTCCGCGACGCCGTCGGGCACCTTGAAGCAGTCCACGTCGGCATGCGGCACGCGGATATACTCGGCGTGCGACCCCGCATAACCCCCGAAAGCGTGCGTGTAACCGTAGATGCCGGCTGTCGGATAGCCGAGCAGCGGCTCCTGGAGTTCCGGCTTCGGGTGTGTGCAGTCGCAGAGCGAGAAGAGCTTCTCCTGGCAATACCAGCATTCACCGCAGGCGATGAACGAGGGGACGACGACCCGGTCGCCTTTCTTCACCTGCCGCACCTCCGTCCCGACCTCGACGACCTCGCCCATGAACTCGTGGCCGATCACGTCGCCGGCTTTCATGCTCGGGATGTAGCCGTCGATGAAATGCAGGTCCGAGCCGCAGGTGGTCGACAACCTGACCTTCAAGATGGCGTCACGCGGGTTGACGATCTCGGGATCCTTGACGGTTCCGACGCGCAGGTCGTTGACGCCGTTCCAGTAGAGCGCGCGCATGTCCAAGCTCCTCAGCGGGAATTACGCCGGGCCGCCGGCTGACGATCGGTGGTGGGGACCTCGCCGGTCAGGACAAGGCTCTTGAAGTAGTGAAGCGCTTTCGACGCGAGTTCCTTCGGCACGACGCCGTCGAAGAAGCGGGCGGCCACGTCGCCCAGCATGCCCCCGGGGGGATCGAAGCGGACGCGCAGCGTAACGACCGTGCCGCGGCCGCCCTGAGCCGCGCGGAAGCGGACCTCGCACGCGGTCACGAGCGCGCTGCCGCCGTCCGCGCTCGCGCGGATCAGCTCGCCCGGCCGCTCCTCGGTGATCTGCATGACCCAGGCATGGCTCTGGCCGAGCGGGCCGTCGGCGCGCCACTCGCTCCGTCCGTCTCCGCTCGGGCGGATCTCCGCCAAGAACGCCATGATGCGCGGAAGGGTCTGCGGATCTCGCCAGACCCGATAGAGTTCGTCGGCCGGGCGCTCGACGGTGATGGAAGACTCGACCTCGGGCTCATCGCCCCAGCCGTGCGGAGCGTCGGTTTCTCGCGCACGCCCTCGACCCGGCTGACCGAGCTGCTGCGCGCCGAGGATGGCAAGAGCCGCTGCCCCAGCCGCACCGGCCAGCGCCCATCCGACACCACCGAGGCCATGCCCGGCGTGCGCGCGCGAGCCGGCCGGAACCCGATCATGCCCCCGCGGGTCGCGCGGTCTGCCGTTTCCGTGTCGATCATCCACGGGTCACCCCCTTGGTCAGAGTGCTGCGAAGTGCGGACTTGCGTGATGGTCCTGCGGCGTAGCGGGATGCGGAGCGACCCGCTCCGATCTGCTCGGCCGTTTCGCGTTTGGACAACAGCGGCTGGAAGACCCGGGTTTGATAAGGGGTGACCCTAGGGATGTTCCCGGCCGTTGCGCGAGCGGGCAAGCGTCGGCGCAGCGCCGACCTCCGTTCATCGATCGCTCATCCTCGCGCGGGGATCTGGCGGGCATCGGCCTGACGAACGCCGTCGGGCGGTCATGGCCGGAGCCACGAGCTCGGACAGCATCTCGGCGCCGAGCCGGTCCGTCAGGCGCGCGGTGCCACGCAACCGTATACGGATCGTAGTTTCCCCGCCCGGCGATATTCGTGTCGGTGCCGCCGTCGAGCATGCGGTCGAGCACACCGCGCGCAGGCATGGACGTCGAGCGATCCGCGCTGAGGTATCCCGAGGGGCGATCGTGCTCTAGCCCTCCCGTGCGGAACACGGTGCGCGGGACACGGCCGAAGGCGTCGGATGCATTCCGAGCGCCTGTCCGGGCCGGGGGCGCAGCATCACGCCATGTAAGCAGCGGGGCCGCGCGCGGAGCGGCCGGCGAGAGCCGGCGATCCGCGAAGGCGGCATGTCAACGTTCAGCCACCCCCATCCGGTGGGTGGACCCGTGCAAGATCGGGACCTGGGGCAGAATTGCCGCCCCTCCCCCGCTGGCTCAGCTCCCGACGCCATCAGAGCCCGAGCGGCGCGGCTCTGGAAAACAATGACCCTGCGGAGGCAAGAAGGCCTCTGACCGAATCGCCGCAGCGGCAGATCCAGAAAAGCTTATCTGGCATCGACGGATGGTTACCGGCCCTCTTTGGCCCATGTCGGCTGGCGCCTGTTCGGACTCAGGATCATCAAGCTAACATATTTAATATTACGCCGATCGATACGGATTCAATGATGTGGTGGGCCATGAGGATCGTAGACCGGGGTCGAGCTCTGATCCGCCACGTCGACAGAAGCCAGTGAGGAAGCCGACGTGGGATCCGGAGATTTCCTCACGGGAGGCGGTCGAGTCGCCGTCCGCATCCGTGAACGTGACTGGACAGCCACGTCGCTCGGCCCACTCGCGGCGTGGCCGGACGCACTGCGGCACGCATTGAGCAGCATGCTCAACTCGGCCTTTCCAACTTACCTCGCCTGGGGACCAGACCTCATCAGCTTCTACAACGACGCGTACCGACCCATCCTCGGCATCAAGCCCGAGGCGCTTGGGCGTCCTTTCCCCGAGGTCTGGGAGGAGGCCTGGGACCAGATCGGGCCTGTGATGGAGCGAGCGCTGCAGGGCGAGGCAAGTTATCTGGAGGATTACACCGTTACGGTGGATCGCCACGGCACGCGGGAGCAGAGTCTCTGGACGTTCGCCTACTCGCCGGTTCGGGACGAGCGCGGCAGCGTGCGCGGCGTCCTCTGTCACGTTCATGAAACCACCGCCCGGATCCTGACGGAGCGGCGTCTCCGATGCGCCATTCAGGAGATCGAGGCACACCGAGCGCGCTTCGAGGCCCTGATCGAACATCTCCCTTTCGGGGCCGGACTCTTCGGGGCCGACGGGCAAGCCCTGATCACCAATCCCCTTTATCGCAGATTCCTCCCTGACGGCTGGCCGCCCTCTCTCGATCCGGAGGTGCCGCCGCGCTGGACGGGCTTCGACGCGGAGGGCCGGGTCGTCAGCCCGTACGACTACCCTTTCGCGCGGGCGATGCGGGGCGAACTCGTGAAGAACATGAGCTTCCTGCACCGAACCCGTGAGGGCGACGAGTGCTGGATGCGCATCAGCGGCATTCCGGTCCAAGGAGGCGATGGCGTTGTTCGGCAAGCCATCGTTGTGGTGCAGGACGTCGATCGGGAGAAGCGCGCCGAAGCGGCTCTGCGCGAGAGCGAGGCCCGATTTCGGCGCTACGCCGCGCATTCGGCAAACGTCCTCTGGCTCGCCGACCTGACGAGCGGGCGGCTCGATTACCTCAGCCCGGCCTTTGTCCAGGTCTGGGGCATGCCCTGCGCGGATATGCCGGATCTCGCGGCTTGGCTCGAGAGCGTCCACCCGGAGGACCGTGACGCCGCGGCGCACGCGCTTGAGCGTGTCAGCGACGGCGAGACCGTGGTTCTGGAGTACCGGATCCTGCGCGCGTCGGACCACGCCGTGCGCCGGATCCGCGATACATTCTTCCCGATCCCGGCGGAGCACGGGCGCGTCCGGCTCGTGGGTGGGATCGCGCAGGACGTCACCGTCGTGACCAGCCCGCGTGCCTACGTGGTCACGGGCGGGGAGGATGCCCGGCACGCGCTTGTCGACGCCCTGCAGGCTGCCGGGTACGCCGTTCAGGCCTTCGCGAGCGATCAGGCCCTCCTCAAGCTGGCGGGCTCCCTGATGCCGGGCTGCGTCGTGCTGGACTTGGAGCACACCGACGCGTTCGTGACCGCGAGCCAGCTGAAGGCGTCTTGGGCGCACCTCCCCGTCGTGGCGGTCGGGGCGGGCGGGTGCGATGTCGGGATCGGCGTGCGCGCCATGAAGGCGGGGGCGGTCGATTTCCTCGAAGCGCCCTGGACAACGGAGGTGCTGCTCCTCGCCGTGAAGACGGCTCTAGCCGGGATCCGCGACGTCGCCGAGCGGTCGCGCGCGCTCGACGAGTCTCAGGATCGGATCGCGGCTCTGTCCGGGCGCGAGCGCGCGGTGCTGGAGGGCTTGCTCGCGGGCGGCACCAACAAGACCATCGCCCGGACGCTGGGCCTGAGCCCGCGCACGGTGGAGATCCATCGGGCGCGGCTCATGGAGACGCTCGGCGCCCATACCCTGCCCGAGGCCGTCCTCATCGCGTCCGCGGCCGGCGTGCGCCCCGCCCAGCAGGAGGGCGGCAAGGCCGAGCCCGGCGGCCGGTAGTTGCGGTCCGCTCGGCACCTCGCAGCGGCGGCGGATACGGAAGTGGCGTCGCGGAAGCCAGGATCGGCGTTGCGTCAGGCCGGTGGTCGCACACCATTGCGAGAGCCGGCGCCCCGCGCCCGGTACGAGGGTGAGAGATACCCCGCCTCGAACTCTGCGAGTTGGCGAAGTTGGCGCGGCGCGAGGATCCGCAGCCGACGTCCGCGCAGCGTGATCAATCCGTCGCGCCGCAGGACTTGCAGCACGCGGTTCACGTGGACACTCGACAGACCGAGCGTTTCGGCCAGCTCCCTCTGGGTCAGCGGCATATCGAACTGCCCGGCCGCGGTCTCGCCGATCGACCCGAGGCGCTCCAGTAGTTCGCACAGAAGGTGGGCCATGCGCTCGGGACCCGAGCGCATGGCGATATTGGCCATCCACTCGCGGGCAGTCGCCTCCTCGGTGAGCTTTGCCCTCTGCAGCGCCAGCGCGATACCGGGATGCCGGTCGAGCAGGTCGAAGTAGACCGCGCGCGGGACCTCGGCGATCCGACAGGGGGTCAGGGTTTCGATCGTGTGGTCCAGGGGGTAGCCGTGGATGGCGCCCCGGTCGCAGAGATCGCCGGGGATGAGATAGGCGAGGATCTGGCGCCGGCCTGACGCGCAGCGCTTGAGCCGGCCGGCGAAGCCGGCCGCGACGATCAGGGCATGATCGGCCACGCCGTCCTGCTCCACGAGGGCGGTGTGCCGCGCGATCGGCCGAACATACCGAGTCAAGCCCGCGAGCGCCGCCCGATCCGGCACCGTGAGCGGGGCAAGCCCCTCGAGCTTGCGGATCAGCGCGGATCTGGGTTCGCTTCCTACCGGAGCCGACGGCCGTGGCGGACGAACACGCCTGGAAACGGCGGTATCCGTGACGGTCATGGGGACGACGGTCTCCATAAGGGCCTCTCCGAAGACGGGCCCTATTCACCTGTCCCGGCGCCGGACGTACATCCGGCCCGTTCCTTAGGACCTCTCCGATCCGCGCGCTTCGATGTCTTCGCTCCGATACGCCATCGCGGGCGCAAGCCGGGCGATGTGCGGCCACCAGCGCGCGCGCAGGTCGACATAGGCCTGCGCTGCTGCCTCGTCTCGGGCGACCGCGATGCCGGCCTCGGCGAGCCGGGATGCCGCCGCCTCCCAATGGGTGCGCCAGCGCTGCCGCTCAAGCGGATCGACGCCCGTCACGACTGCCGGATCAATCGACAGAAAGGTCGCCTCGAGGGTGACGACCAGCATCTGGGCCACCCGCCAGAGTGCCTCGATCGCCGCGGCCTCCTTCAACCATGCCGTGTCCTCGCCCGCGATGGTGCTGCGGATCAGCGACGCAGTGTCGAGCGCGAGGTAAGCTTGTGCCGAGACTGAATAGTAAGGTTGTCGGAAGCGAAAGTAGAACAACACTGGATAGAAGTGATGAGTCTCCTTCATCTCGGCCATCCCCTGGCCGAGAGAGACGAGGTGACTGTAGCCGCCGCTGAACTGCCCGCGCGGTCCGAGCCGGGCCAGCAGCTCTCCCGCGTCGGAGGTGCCCGCCGAGAGGATATGAAGCTGAAGGCCGAGCGCGTTGCGCTGCCGCAGGGCGCCGTAGACCTGCATGACGTAGGTCAGGACCAGCGAGGTCACCGACATGCCGATCAGCGAATTCACCAAGTAGACGAGCCGATAGGCGTCTGTCGTGGGCTTGAAGTCGCTGGCGCCGACGATCGCCATGCTGCTGCCACCGGCGTAGAGCGCGGTGAGAAAGTCCGCGGGTGTCGGGCCGCTGGCCGCCTGCACGCCGGTCCCGAGCCCGGGATGGATGATGAGCCCGGCGCCGAGGGTCAGGCCGACGGCCCAGAACAGGACGTAGAGGAGGAGGATGACGGGTCCGCAGAAGGACAGCACTGCCCCGCGGTGCGTCCCGGTCGCCTCGGCGGCGCGGCGAAAGGCCATCCAGGCGAGATGCGCGACCCGTTCGGCGATCAGGCCGGTGCCGATGCGGGCGTAGAGAACGGTCAGGAAGACGTCGAGGAGAACGATCCCCATCACGAGGACGCCCGACGCGCGTTCGAGAACGGACACCATGATCAGCCTGTCGCGAAGCCCTGTGCGCCGTAGGCGCCACTCTCGTCGCGAACCGGCCGTCGCCGTTCCCGTTCCTGCGACCCATCCTTAGGATAATCCCTGTCGGGATCAGGCAGGCGGCCGAGCATCCAGAGACGAACTCGGTTCGGCCGGCAGCCGCCCGCAGGGCTCGGTGTCGAGCCGGTATCGCTTCTCGACCGCGCCCCAGAACGCGCATTTCAGCTCCGGGCACCGGTGGTCGAGCACCGCTTCGATGGCCGCGGCAGCTTCGCGCGCGCAGGCATCACGGTCCGCATCCGGGACAAGATCGATCATGGCGCCACTCCAGGCCAGCGGCCAGCCGCGGCGCGCGTGGGAGAAGAAGTAACGGTCGGCGTCGCCCACAAGGATCCGGGCATCTCCGTAGGTTCGATGCGGATTCGATCCGATCCTCCGATAAATTCGCGCGCGGTCTGAGAAATGCGCCCGCATCGGGTACTTCCTATGGATTCGTCCGCAGGAAACGGGTGCAGGCCGGCCCGGTTCAGCCATAAGTCCACATCAGGAGGTCTTTATGGAACTGAAGCAGGTCTTATTCGCGAGCACGATGATCGTGGCCCTGGCCGGCGGTAACGCGCAGGCTCAACAATCGTCTGTCAGCAATCAGCGCGTCACGCAGGATCAGCCGGATGGGCAGGGCACACAGATCTACGTCAGCTCGGCGGGCGTGCGGCAGATCCAGCAGGCCCTGACCCAGAAGGGCTACAGCACGGGCAATGTCGACGGCCGCTGGAACCCGCAGACCGCGGCGGCGGCGCGCAGCTTCCAGCAGGCGCAGAACATGGAGCCGACCGGCTCGCTCACCATCCCGCTCGTCTACGGTCTCGGTCTCGAACAGGACATCATCTTCGGCAACCGCGACCGGCAGGGCGGCCAGGGCGGTGATCAAGGCACCAAGCAGGCCGACAACCAGCGCATCGTCGTCGAGCGCGCGGACAGCCGCGGGACGCCCCTCTACGTCAGCCCGGCCGGCATCCGGCAGATCCAGCAGGCGCTGAACCAGCAGGGCTGGAACACGGGACAGGTGGATGGCCGCTGGGGCCCCGCGACCGTCCAGGCGGCGCGCAGCTACCAGCAGGCGCATGCGCTCGAGCCGACGGGACGGCTCGAGGTCGGCCTCGTTGCCGCCCTCGGCCTGACCGATTCCATCTTCTCGGCCGGGCACGGCACAGGCTCGCAGGCCGCAAACGCGGCACGGCCACAGCCGAGTCAGGCGACCGGCTCGGGTGGCGATCGGCAGGTCGACAACCAGCGCATCGCCGTGGAGCGCACGGACAGCCCCGGAGAGCCGCTGTCCATGAATGCCGACGGTGTGCGGCAGATCCAGCAGGTGCTCAACCAGCGGGGTTACGCGGCCGGGCACCTCGACGGCAACTGGAACAACGACACGACGATCGCCGCGACGCACTTCCAGCAGGCGCAGGGCCTGGAGCCCACCGGCACGCTGACCACGAACCTGCTGGCTACGGTCGGCATGTCGCGCTGGGAGCGGGGCGAGTTCATGGGCGGCATGACGGCGCGTGCGAATACGCCGGGCAATCCGAACCCACAGACCACCGGGTCCTTCAACGGTTCGGGCGCCGCCGCATCGGGCGGTGCGGATGGCGGCACCGCGAAATCCGACGCGGCCGCCGGCCAGGGCGGCGACGCGCACGCAGCGCCGGGCGCACGCTAGCCGGAGTTGGGGGCGGTGGCCCGCCGCCGGCGCCTCGTTCTCGGAAGCGCTTCGACAGGCCTTCGCCCCCGCAGCGCGCATCGCACGATCCGACCCGGCTCTTACGGGAGCCGGGTCGGAGGCGCAGGCGGCACGATCTGATCCTTCTGGCGGGCAGTCAGATCTGCCCGATCCGGCGAAGTCGAGCGTCGCGTGACCGGCCGGACCGGTCGGCCGCCCCGAACGAGGTGCTCTATGCAGAGCCTACCCAGAGCCGTCGACGATCCGATGATGCGCAGACTGGTCGCACTTATGCAGGAGCGGCTGCCAAGCTCGGTTCCCCAGGGCCGTCTCCACTTGTTGGAGCAACTGCGCGCCTTCGAGCGCGAGGCGCTGGAGCGCGGGGCAGATCCAGGCACCCTGCGCTCGATCCGGGCCACACAGGCCTTCGTCCGGAGATGCGATCCGCCATCGACGTCTCGAGGCACCGGCAGCGATCAGCTCTGACGGCGCGCGAGCGAAGTGTCGAGCTTTGGATGGCTCCGCCGGGCGGTGCCGTGACGGATGCCCTCGCCCGAGAACATGCCGGGAGACGCTTCGCCGCTGGCGCGGTCCTCGCGCCGCGGGACTCGGCGAGCGCCGTTCCGCGGCGGAAGAGCCCGGCGCGCCTGCGGCAGCTCTCGACCGGACCAGACGGTGGCGTCTCGACGGATCGCCGCCACACCCACGAGGCGCGACGATGGCGGCCCGCGTCCTGCAGGCAAACTCGATTCCTCCGTCAACCTCACGCGGATCTCAGACGCCGCGCCGGAAATCCTTTCCCGGACCGGGACGCCTGCCCACGCCGGAGGTCTCCTAGGGGATTGTCCGCAGGAACGGGGCGGATGGGTCCCCGGTTCGCCTCGTTGCAACACGGACCCCATCCCCGCGAGCGCCCAAGTCCGGAACGGTCGTACCGCCGGATCTGGCTCCCGCCCCTCGGCCGATAGGAGAAGACGGCAATGCGAGCCCTAGTCTGGCACGGCAAGGAGGACATCCGCTGCGACACCGTCAGCGATCCGGAGATTGAGGACGGGCGCGACGTCATCGTCAAAGTGACGAGTTGCGCGATCTGCGGCTCGGATCTGCACCTGTTTCACAACTTCATTCCCGCGATGCTGCCGGGCGACGTCCTGGGCCACGAGACCATGGGCGAGGTCGTCGAGACCGGGTGCGGGCTCAATGGGAAGGTGAAGAAGGGGGACCGGGTCGTCGTGCCCTTCACCATCGTCTGCGGCGAGTGCGACCAGTGCAAGCGCGGCTATTTCTCGGTCTGTCAGCGGAGTAACCGCAAGAAGCACCTCGCCGACAAGGTCTTCGGCCACACCACGGCGGGCCTGTTCGGGTACTCGCATCTTACCGGCGGCTATCCGGGCGGCCAGGCCGAGTATCTGCGCGTGCCGTTCGCCGACGCGACGGTCCAGAAGGTGCCCGAGGGCATTCCTGACGAGAAGCTTCTCTTCCTCTCGGACATCTTCCCGACCGGCTGGCAGGCGGCCGTACAGGCCGACATCCAGCCCACCGACACCGTGGCGATCTGGGGCTGCGGGCCTGTCGGCCAGATGACGATCCGCTCGGCCATTCTGCTGGGCGCCGAGCAGGTCATCGCGATTGACCACCTGCCGGAGCGGCTGGAGATGGCCGAGGCCGGGGGCGCCATCACCATCAACTTCGACGAGGAGAACGTCGTCGAGCGCCTCAACGAGCTGACCGGGGGCGAGGGTCCCGAGAAGTGCATCGACTGCATCGGCATGGAGAGCCACGTCACACCTTCCCTGCCGGACACGGTCTATGACCGGGCCAAGCAGATCCTCCTCGCCGAGAGCGACCGGCCGCACGTGCTGCGCGAGATGATCTACGTGTGCCGACCGGGCGGCTTGATCTCGATCCCGGGCGTCTACGGCGGCTTGGTCGACAAGATCCCGATGGGCGCGGCGATGAACAAGGGCCTGACGTTCCGCATGGGACAGACCCACGTCCAGCGCTGGACCGGCGATCTCCTGCGGCGGATCGAGGAGGAGCAGATCGACCCCTCCTTCGTCATCACGCACGAGGTGCCGCTCGATCAAGGACCCGAGATGTACCGGACGTTCCGGGACAAGCAGGACAGCTGCATCAAGGTCGTTCTCAAACCCTGACCCTTCGCGAGGAAGATCATGACGAACATTACGAGCTTCTCGAACATCACGCGGTCAGAGGGCGATCCGAAGGTGCTTCGATCCGGGCCGAGTTCGCGCGGCGTGCCGGACAGCCTCGCGAAGGGGCTGGGCTGGTTCAGCCTCGGGCTGGGTCTCACAGAACTCCTGGCGCCCGGGCGGATCACGCGCGCGCTGGGGATGGAGGGCAAGGAGGCCTTGGTGCGCGTCTACGGTGCCCGGGAGATCGGCAGCGGCATCCTCTCGCTGTCGGTCGACAAGAACGTCGGGCTCTGGAGCCGGGTCGCGGGCGATGGCCTCGACATCGCGACCGTATTGACGGCGCTGCGGCCGGACAACCCGAAGCGCGG
This sequence comes from Methylobacterium sp. 22177, assembly GCF_052045615.1. Lineage (NCBI taxonomy): Bacteria > Pseudomonadati > Pseudomonadota > Alphaproteobacteria > Hyphomicrobiales > Methylobacteriaceae > Methylobacterium > Methylobacterium sp. 22177. The sequence continues at coordinate 75,224 of NZ_JBQEPK010000011.1, forward strand.
CAATGTCGCCGTTGCCCTGGCGCTGCTGGTCGGTATCACGGCGGTTGACCTGATCGACGCGCAGACCAGCACGGCGCGGCACAGCCGCGCGGTGGGCCGCAAACGCTCCTACCGGGATCGCAGCGGATTTCCGCGCGGCGTCCAGGCGTCCCGCGGTGCCGCCCGGGACTTCAAGACACCGTCCGACCTTCGACACGCCCCAGCTCTCGCCGCGGTGTCGAAGAAGACGACTGCAGCTTGAGGCAGGGCTGTCCGGAGCAGAGCCCCTTTACCTGGGCGGCTGACCGCGTCGCGTGAGCGAGCCGGCACCGTCCAGATTGGCCTCGATGAGCCGAATTGTTTGTGCTCTTCCTGAGCTGGGCGGCTCACGGGCGTATCGCCCACCAACCATCTATACGCGTGCAGCTGTACCCGGGCCCATTTTTCGGTTGTCGCAAATCTACGATGGCATGTCGCGTGGTGCGGTTATGCGGTTGTGGATGAAAATCCATTTATGTCTGCTTTCAGGAACTCACCCCTCGACGAATCAGCGACGGGAACGGGTGCGAAGCTGAATGTCCGATCTTGCGCGCGATGACGCTTCGGCGTGACGCGGTCCGGCCGAAAGCGGCCTGTCCGCTTCGGGGAAAGAGCGCCGGAATAACGGACGGCCTCCTACCGACCCAACCTATCCACCTCAGCGGTCACCCACGCACTCCGGAAGCCGTTCACGCATGGGCGACCGGCAGTTCGCCGACCCGTGTCGTGTAGCGCGGCGTGCGCATCTCGAACCTCGTGGTCCAGTCGCGCCGGTTCACGAGCCCCGCCCGCGCCGGCACGACGGCGCCGCGGCCCCAGCGCGCGTTGCACGCGTCGATCGCCACCATCAGCGGGCCCGAGCGCTCGCGGTCCAGCGCGCCGATCAGAGCCCGCGGGCTGTGCGACAGCGGCACGAGGTCGTTCGTGACGATCCCAGCCTTCGAGTACCGCCACGGCCGCTCGCCCGGCTCGCGCCAGGTCCGCGCCACCCCGTGCCGCGCCGCCTTGATCAGCGCCAGCGTGTCGGAGCTATGCTCCGGCAGCTGCACCGTCGTCGAGACCGAGCGCATCGGCTCGTCCCGATCGTGCTCGCTCGTGTGGTAGAAGAGCGTGACGTGGTTGGTGCCCAGCCCCTCGCGCCGCAGCTTCTCCCCGAGCCGCGTGGCGTGCGCGGCCACCGCCTCCTCCAGCACCGCCCGCTCGGTGATCCGGCTGGAGAACGAGCGCGTCACCGCGCAGCCCTTGCGCCGCGCCGGCACCAGCTCCAGCGGCAGGCAGGCCGCGCCGCGCAGCTCGTAGATGATCCGCTCGCCCACCACAGTCAGGCCCTTGCGCACCGGCCGCGGGTCGAGATCGCGCAGGTCCGCCACGCTCTCCACGCCCATCGCCTGGAGCTTGGCGAGCGAGGCCCGGCCGATGCCCCAGACCTCGGCGACGTC
>NZ_JBQEPK010000011.1:76730-159225 GCF_052045615.1 Methylobacterium sp. 22177
AACATCGCCGGCCAGACCAACCTGCTGGCGCTCAACGCCACCATCGAGGCGGCCCGGGCCGGGGCCGCCGGCAAGGGCTTCGCGGTGGTGGCCTCCGAGGTCAAGGCGCTGGCCGAGCAGACCGCCAGGGCGACGCACGAGATCTCCGGCCAGATCGCGCAGATCCAGGCCTCGACCGGGCAGGCGGTCACGTCGATCGCCGGCATCACCGGCCGGATCCGCGAGATCAGCGGCGTGGCGACCTCGATCGCCGCCGCGGTCGAGCAGCAGGGTGCGGCGACCCAGGAGATCGTCCGCAACGTGGCGCAGGCCTCGACCGGCACCAGCGAGGTGACGGGCAACATGGCCGGGGTGGCGCAGGCGTCGGAGGAGACGGGGGCCGCGGCCGGCCAGGTCCTCGACGCGGCCTCGGAGCTGTCGCGGCAATCCGAGCATCTCGGCGCCGAGGTCGGCCGCTTCCTCGCGACCGTCCGCGCCGCCTGAGCGCGTCAGGGCCGGGTGCGCGACGACGCATCCGGACCCGCCGACGGGGCGGCCGGGGCCGCGAGCTTCAGCGCGTGGTCCCGGATGTCGGGGGGCCACGCCGCCATGCGGCCGGCGAAGCCCGCGCCGTCGCCGGCGAAGAGCGCCCGGATCACCTCCTCGAAACCGGGGCGATCGCCCGCCACGGCGGCGAGGAAGCGGTAGGCGGCCTCGCGGGCAGCCCGCACCCGGGCCTGTCCGTCATCCGTGCGCCGCGCCTCGTCGACGAGGCGCCGCAGCGCCTGCGAGGCGCCGCCGGGCTGCGCCGCGAGCCACTCCCACTGACGGGGGAGCAGCGTCACCTCGCGGGCGATCACGCCGAGCTTGGGGCGACCGCGGCCCCGCGCGGCGCCCTCGGAGTCGGGCCGGCTCACGCGACCGCTCGCGGCGGCGTCCGCCGTTTCGCGCCGGGCGAGCCGAGCGACGACGTCCGCCTCGGTGCCGCGCAGGTCGAGGTCGACGACGGAACCGGACCGATCGTCGAAGGTCAGGACCGGGTCGCCGCCCTCCGCCGCCAGCGCCTTCACGGCGAGCGCCACGTCGCGCAGGGCGCCGCTGGCGAGCCGCCGCGGGCCCACGAAGGCGGTGAAGGTCGGCCGTCCCTCGTCCGAAACGGCAGACCCGTCCGAGCCCTGCCCGAGCCTGTCCTGGTCCATTATTTTACCCGGGTAATATTGCCTGCGTCCGTGCTCTTCGATAGCATCGCTGCCGGAGTGAGAGGACGTCCGATGCCGAGAGAGGCCCGGAAGGCGGCCGTGAACGCCTACAAGGATCGCGCGGTCGAGGCCGGCATCTACGCGATCCGCTGCGCGGCCACCGGCGAGACCTGGGTCGGCGGAGCCCCCGACCTGCCGGCCATCAGGAATCGCCTCTGGTTCACCCTGCGCCTGGGCACGAACACGCATCGCACGCTCCAGGACGCCTGGAACCGACACGGCGCCGACGCCTTCGCGTTCGAGATCGTCGAGCGGCTGGACGAGGAGGCGAGCGGCTACGTCAGGGACCGGGCGATGAAGGAGCACCTGACCCAATGGGCGGACCGCCTGGGGGCGGTCCGGATATGAGCGCGCCGGACGCGTCGGGGCACCTGCCGGCCAACGGCGTCACCCTGGCCTATGACTGCTTCGGCGACGCGGCCGCCGAGACGATCCTCCTGATCGCCGGTCTCGGGACGCAGATGATCCGCTGGACCGAGGCCTTCTGCCGGGCGCTGGCGGAGCGCGGCTTCCGGGTCGTGCGGTTCGACAACCGCGATTCGGGGCGCTCGACCGCCTTCACCGCGCACGGCGCCACGGACTTCGCGGCCTTGTCGGCGGCGCTGGCCGAAGGTCGGCGGCCGGACCTCGCCTACACGCTGGCCGACATGGCGCAGGACGCGGTCGGGCTGCTCGATGCCCTGTCGGTCCGCCGCGCCCACGTCGTCGGCCGCTCCATGGGCGGCATGATCGCCCAGATCCTGGCGAGCGAGCATCCCGCGCGGGTTGGATCCCTCACCGCGATCATGTCGAGCACGGGCAACCCGGGCCTGCCCCCGGCCGCGCCCGACGCGATGGCCCTGATGATGCGGCCCGCCCCCGACCCGTCGCTGGACGAGGCGGGCTTCGTCGCGCAGGCCGTCGCCGTCGCCCGGCGGCTGGCCGGTCGGTCCGACCCTCTGGACGAGGCGGCGTACCGGGCACTCATCCGCGCGGAGCTGCGCCGCGGCTACGTCCCGGGCGGCTTCGGACGGCAGCTCGCCGCGCTGGTCCTCGCGGGCGACCGACGCGCCCGGTTGGCGGCGATCCGCGCGCCGACCCTCGTGGTGCACGGGACCGAGGACCCCCTGTTCCCGCTCGCCTGCGGGCAGGACATTGCCGACTCGATCCCCGGCGCGGCCTGGCTGCCCATCCAGGGGATGGGACACGACCTGCCGCCGTCGCTGCACGGTCCCATCGCCGAAGCGATCGCGCGAACCGCGCGCCGCGCGACCCCGTCGGTGCCGGGCGAACAGCCGGCCATCGATCCGGGGCGCGGCGCGTGACGGCTCGGCCGCGGCGGTCCCGGTCGCATCAGCCGCCGCTGCGCGAGGCGCGGTAGTCGCGCGGCGTCAGGCCGTAGGCCTCCCGGAAGGCACGGCTGAGCTGGGCGCTGCTCCCGAAGCCGTAGACCTCCCCGATCTCGCCGATCGACCGCGGCTCCAGCGGATTGTCGAGGGCGGCCCGCACGGCCGCGAGGCGCTGCCGCGCGCGGTAGCGTGCCACCCCGCCTTCCGGTTCGAACAGGCGGTAGAGCTGGGAGCGCGATATGCCGAGCGCCCGCGCCATCGCGTCGATCCGGGGCGGCGCGGCGAGCTGGCCGCGGATGAGCCGCTTCGCGGTCCTGAGCCGGGCGGCCTCGAGCGGTGCGGCCGCGCGGGCCGCCCCGTCCAGGCTCGGGCGCGCGCAGGCCGCGACCATGTGGAGCGTGGCCTGGGCGATATGGGCCGCGTCGGTCGCGGTGATCGCGTCGCTGTGCGCCGCCAGGCTCCGGATGTGGTCGGCGAGGAGGTGGCCCGCGCCGCCGGACAGGATCAGCCCGTGCATCGCGTCCTCGTCCGGCAGCACGGTCGCGATCGCGGCGCGCGAGACCGCCAGGATCAGCGAGTCCGTTTCCGGAACCCGGCTGCGGCGGTACGGCTGCGACAGGTCGTTGAGGCTGACCGCGCCCGCCGGAACCTCCACCACGCCCCGTTCGGTCTCGACGCTGTAGGCGTGCCGGCTCAGGTGCAGGACGAAGCCGTCCTGTCCGTCGCGCCGGATCTGGGACCGGGACCGCGCGGGCCCCTGCGGCGCGGCGTTCATGACGCGCAGGGCCATCGGGCCGATCAGCGTCGTCTCGATCCGGCCCGTGAAGCCGTGCGGATCGGCGTCGAGGTCGTGGGCCGAGAACAGCGCCCGCCACGCGGCGAACCGGTCGCGCTCCGGCAGGGCATCCGTGGTGAAGAGGGACCGGGGTACGAAGTTCACGGCGGGACCGACGACCGAGGGTTGGCGATTTTACCTTACGTTGCGCATCCGGCCAGTCCCTATCGGACACAATCTACGATCGCTTGCAGCCGGCCCCGGCGGGGCGGCCGCGGGGGCCCCTGATTTACCGCGCGACCGCGGTGGCGCGGGTGCGCGAAGGCCCCGGAGCCGCACGGGCTTGCATGAAACATAACGCGTTATATAAAACGGGCTCGGGAGGACCACATGCCCGCAGACATCCTCGACGATCTCGGACCGCTGTTCCTGGGCAGCCGTCTGAAGCGTCTCGCAGACCGCTTCCAGGCCGACGCCGCCCGGATCCTGCGGGACGAGGGGCTCGGTATCCAGCCGGCCCAGTTCCCGATGCTCGCCGCCATCGACCGTTACGGCCCGCTGACCATCGGCGACGCCGCCGCCGTCCTCGGCGTCAGCCAGCCGGCGGCCACGCGCACGGCGGCCAGCCTCGTCGAGCTCGGACTGCTCGACGAGACGCGGTCGGGTGCGGACCTTCGCCAGAAAGCCCTGTCGCTCAGCGGCGCGGGCGAGGCCCTGATGGCGCGCGCCAAGGGCGCGCTCTGGCCGCGCGTCGACAGGGCCGTCGCGGGCCTGTGCGCCGGGCTGTCGGGGCCCCTGCTGGATCAGATCGCCGCGCTGGAGCGCAGGCTCGACGCCGTCCCGTTCGCGGCCCGCATCCGTGAGGACGACGCGGCCGGCGACGCCGCGACGGGCCTGACGATCCGGGACTACACGGACGCGCTGGCGGGCCGCTTCCGCGACATCAACGCCGAGTGGATCGAGGCGATGTTCGCGCTGGAGGAGAACGACCGCCGGATCCTGTCCGATCCCCGCGGCCAGATCCTGGACCGCGGCGGGCTCATCCTCTTCGTGGAGTCGGCGGATCTCGGCATCGTCGGCACCTGCGCGCTGATGCGGACGGATGCGGGCTGCTACGAGCTGACCAAGATGGCCGTGTCCGCGCGGGCCCGGGGCCGCAAGGCCGGCGAGCACCTGCTGCGGGCGGTGCTGGCCCGCGCCGCGGCGATGGAGATCGAGACGCTCTACCTGCTCACCAACACCCGGTGCGAGGCCGCCGTGCACCTGTACGAGAAGGTCGGGTTCCGGCACGATCCGGAGATCATGGACCGGTTCGGCCGGCGCTATGCCCGCTGCAACGTGGCCATGCGCTACCCCCTGTGACACCGCCGGCCCGGGGCTACCATTCCCCGCGTCCCGGCTCGCGCCCTCGGCTCGGCGGCAGAGGATCCGCAGACGTCCTGGCCCGCGGACGGTGTCGCTCTGCCGTCGGCCGCGGGCCCCGGCGTCAGACGGCCGCCTCCGGGACCGGCGCGCGCCCCGCGCGGTCCGACGCCAGGCGGACGACCTGATCGCCGTCGCGGACCGAGGTCATCCGGTGGGTGACTGCCACGATCGTCAGCCGGTCGGCCTGCCCACGCAGGCCGTCCATGACCTGGCGCTCCGTCTCCGCGTCCAGCGCCGAGCTGGCCTCGTCCAGGACGAGGACGCTCGGATCCGCGTAGAGGGCGCGGGCGATCGCGATCCTCTGCCGCTCGCCGCCCGACAGCTTCAGGCCGCGCTCGCCCACCACCGTCTCGAAACCCTCCGGCATGGCCTCGACGCGCGCCAGGATCGACGCCCGCTCGGCGGCCGCCCGCAGGCGCGCGGCGTCGAACGGGCGCCCCAGCACGATGTTGACCGCCAGGGTGTCGTTGAGGAGCATCACGTCCTGGGGCACGACGCCGACATGGGCGAACCAGTCGCCGCTGCGCACCCGGGCGAGGTCGACGCCGTCGACCAGGATCCGCCCCTCGGTCGGGGCGAGCCCCTTGAGCAGCATCTTCAGGACGGTGGATTTGCCCGATCCGGTCTCGCCGACGAGGAAGGTGGGCCTGCCGCGGCGGGCGGTGAAGCTCAGGTCGGCGACGCCGCGCCCGTTCGGGTAGCGGAAGCCGACCGCCTCGAACGCGATCGTCCCCTCCGCCCCCCGGTAGGGGAGCGGATCGGACGGTTCGGCCTCCTCGGGCGCGGCCCACATCCGGGCCAGCGGGCGGAAACGGGCGGCGGCCTCCGCGGTCTCCTTGATCGCCATGCCGACGAGGTGGAACGGTTCGCTGAGCTGGATCAGCATCGTGTTGAACAGCACGATGTCGCCGACCGACAGCAGCCCGGCCTCGTAGCGCGGGAGGAGCATCAGGAACGTCACGGCCAGCTGCAGCGCGGCCGCGGCCCCGAGGGCGCCGCTGAACACGCCGCTCGCCAGCGCGAACCGGCGCCAGTTCGCGTACGCGTCCGCGGCCCCGGCTGCGAAGCGCGCGCTGATCCAGGCCTCGCCGCGGGTCTGGCGGAGCGTGTCGATGAGGGTGATGGCGTTGCCGACGAGCCGCGCGTTCTCCTGGCCGCGCTCCATGGCGGCGTCCAGAAAGGGCCGCACGCGCCCGATGCGGAGGTAGTCCAGGCCGATCACGACGGCCCCGTAGACGAGCACGATCGCAGCCGTCTCCCAGTTCAGGAGGCTGCCGAGGAGTGCGGCCCCGACGCCGATCTGCACGGCGCCCGGCAGGAGCCCGCCGATCGCGAGCTGCGTGACGACGTTGAGGGTCCGGGCGCCTTCCTGTCGGGCGCTGCCGACCTCCGCGGGGTTGTGGTCGAGGAAGAAGGCCGGGGTCTTGCGCAGAAGGCGGGCGAAGAAGGCAGCGTTGGCGATGACGCCGAGGCGCTCGGCGGACAGGAAGGCCATGAAGCGGGCGGCCTGACCGCACGCTCTCGCGACCCCGTAGAGGACCGCGTAGAGCAGCAGCAGATGCAGGGCCGCCGCGGTGTCCGGCCCGCGCGCGAGCGCGTCGACGGCGCGGGAGAACAGGTAGGGGGCCGACACCGCCGCCACGGCGCCCGCGAGGGTGGCGGCCAGGACCAGCAGGATCGTCCAGCGCGCCTCGTGCCAGTAGGCGCGGAGAAGGGAGCGGAGAATCGGCGCCATCGCTGCGGGGGTTCGTTTCCGGCGCCGGACAGGATCGTCGGTGCGCGCGGCCTCGTCTACCCGGGCGTCGCGCGGCTGCCCGGCCCGGCACGATCGGGAACGGCAGGATCCCGCGGCGGTGGGACCGCGGACCGCGGATCCGGTCGGACCGCAACAACGGGGACGAAGCCCGGGCGATGTGCAGCGAGCCGCTCCAGGCTGGGGAGGCTCACGGCACAGTAGACGTCAGATCCCGCACAAGAGTGGAGATGCGCGCCCAGACGAGACGCTGGACGCGATGTCCGGGACGAGGCCCGGGCCGCCGAGCGACCGGGCCGGGAGCGAGGGGCCCTGCCTCGGGCGTCGCGACCGGCCACGCCCGCGCTCAGTTGCAGCCGTCGCAGATGCTGCGCTCGATCTTGTTGAGCCGGGCGCGCTCGCGCTCCTGCACGGCGGGCGGCGGCACTTCGCCCGGGCCGAGGGACGTGCCGGGGGGCTTGGTCACACCGAGGCTGTTGGTGTTCGGCGCCGTGATCGTCGAGGCCGGGCCGCCGCCCGTGCCGGTCTGGTCGGGCGCCAGGCCCTGGGCCGCGAGCGTGGCGGGCACGGCCAGGCTCAGCAAGGCCAGGCCCGCGGAGCGGAAGAGGGTTCGGGTCATTGTACCTCCCGTCATCGAGCGCGCGTGAAGCAACCTGGCAGTATCCGTCGCCTGGCGGAACCGCCTTCGTCCGATCGTGAGCCGGACGGCTCCACTATCCCCCGTAATCCGACTGGCCGATAGAGTCCCCATGGCGATCGGCGTGATCGGATCTTTGCCCAGGCTGGCCGCCGACCCGGGCGACCTGAACTGGTCATCTCGATCATCCCGCGAGATCTGGGCGGACGGCTCTTAGCCAGTCTCTAATAAATTTTAGCGAAGTATTTACAAGAACAGGATCGGGTCTCGTCGGGACCGGGAGGCGGGAGGCGTTCATGTGCGTCGCGTGTGATTGGGCGCCCCACTTCCAGGCCTTCGGCGGACACGCCGTCAATCGGCGCGCGGTGCTGCGGTCGGGCGCTGCCATGACCGCGACGGCCCTGGCGCTGGACCGCGTCCCGACGGGCGCCCGCGCCGGACAGGGGAGCGGCCGCGCGGCCGCGGCGGAGCCGGCCGACGTCGTGTTCCACAACGGTCCCGTCTACACGGTGGCGGGACCGGCCCCCTGGGCCGAAGCGGTCGCGGTCCGCGGCAACACCATCGTCCATGTAGGGGACGCGGCCGGCGCGATGGCGCTGGCCGGCCCGGCCACGCAGGTGGTGGATCTCGAGGGCCGGCTGTTGATGCCCGGCTTCGTCGAGGGCCACACCCACCCGTTCCTCGGCGCGTTCCTGACGTCCGGGGTCGACCTGCAGCTCGACGACCTCGCCCAGGTCCTCGCGGCCATCGAGGCCCACGCGCGGGCGCATCCGACCGGACCGATCCGCGGCTTCGGGTGGCGCGTCGACATGTTCCCCCCGGAGGGCCCCAACCGGGCCGAACTCGACGCCATCCTGCCGGACCGGCCGGCCTTCTTCTTCGCCATCGACGGGCACAGCCTGTGGGCCAATTCCAGGGCGCTGGCGATGGCCGGCGTCGACCGGGACACGCCCGACCCGATCCCGCGCTTCAGCTACTACGCGCGCGACCAGAAGGGCGACCCCACCGGCTACGTGCTCGAGGTCAACGCGGTCCTCGAGCTGGTCAACGCCGTGGAGCCCATCAGCGTCGCCGCCATGGGCAGCCTGCTGGAGGGCTGGCTGCCCAAGGCCGCGGCCGCGGGCATCACCACGGTCTTCGACGCGGGCGTCCCGCCCGTCGGCAGCGATCAGGCCGCCATCATCGCGCTCTACGCGGTGGCCGAGAAGCGCGGCACGCTGCCGTTCCGCGTCTCCGCCTCCTACTCGGTGAAGTCGCTGCCGATCGACGACACGGTCGAGCAGTTCAACGCCGTGCGTCGGCAGGTCTCGAGCGAGTTCGTGCACGTCGACATCGTGAAGATCGTCGGCGACGGCTCGCAGGGCGGCTACACGGCGTGGCTGATCGAGCCCTACGCCGACCTGCCCGACTCGACCGGAGGGTCGCCCTTCACCGAGGCGCAGTGGCACGACCTCGTCGGCGCGGTCGACGCGGCGGGCTTCGACGTCCACGTCCACGCCTGCGGCGAGCGCACCGCCCGCGTCGCCCTCGACGCCATCGAGAAGGCCGTCGCGAACAACCCGGCCCGCGACCGGCGTCACGCCATCGCGCACCTGGTCTATGTCGAGGACAGCGACGCGCCCCGCTTCGCCCGGCTCGGCGTGACCGCGCAGTTCTCGGCCAACTGGTCGTCGGCCGATCCCGACACGCTGCAGAACATGATGGCGCGCTACGGCGCGCATCGGGCCAGCCGGATGTACCGGACCCGGACGATCCTGAGGCAGGGCGGGCGCGTCTCCTTCGGCACGGACTGGCCGGCGGCCGGCTACGTCTCGACCTACGAGCCCCTGAAGTCGATCCAGGTCGGCGTGACGCGCCAGCTGGTCGGCCGGCCGGACGCGCCCGTGCTGAGCCCGGCCGAGGAGCGCCTGACGGTCGCGGAGGCGATCCACGCCAACACGATGGGCGCCGCCTATCAGCTCCGCATGGACGACAGGATCGGGTCGGTCGAGGTGGGCAAGCGCGCCGACCTGATCGTCCTCGACCGCAACATCCTCGCGATCGATCCGCACGAGATCCACCGGACCGCGGTCGTCCTGACCATGATGGACGGCGTCGTGCGGCACCGGGCCTGAGGATCCGACCGCCGCTCAGGGGCTCGGCGCGGCGCCGGCGTCTGTCCCGCCCGGATCCGCGAGCCGGTCCGCCACCATCCGGCAGAACGCCTCGGCGGCCGGCGGCATCGTCCGCCCCGCCTTCTTGATCAGGCAGACCGGACGCTCGAACAGCGGGTCGTCGATCGCCCGCGAGCGGAGCAGGGGCTCGGCCCGGATCTCCCGCGCCGCGCCCGGGAGGATCGTCAGGCCGAGGCCGGCCCGGACCATGCTGACCGCGGTCATCATGTAGGTGGCCTCGCAGGCCACGCGGGGCAGCCGGCCCGAGCCGATGAAGGCGCGGTCGACGACCGCCCGCACGCTCGTGGCCGGATCCATCAGGATCAGGGGGTGCTCGGCGAGCGCCGCGATCGTGACCCGGGGCAGCGCGCCGATCGGGTGATCGGCGGGGTAGATCACGTGCAGGGCGTCGCGCGTCCTGTGCAGGACGCCGATCTCCGGATCGCGGACGTCGCCGCCGACGATGCCGAGATCCGCCTCCTCGCCGCGCACGAGGTCGAGCACCCGCTGCGCGATGACGTCCTTGATCCGGAAGGTCACGGCGGGGTGCTCGGCGCGGAAGCGGACGATCGCGTCGGACAGCACACTCGCCGCGAAGGACGGCAGCGTCGCGACGCGCACGACCCCGTGGCGCCTTGCCGCGAGGTCGCGGGTGTCGACCACCACCGCGTCGAGGTCGCGCAGCACACGCTGGAACACGGGCAGCAGGTCGCGGCCGAGCCGCGTCGGCGCGACGGTGCGGCTGGTCCGGTCGAGGAGCCGCGCGTCGAGCGTCTCCTCCAGGCGCCGGATCTGAACCGTCAGGGCGGGCTGCGACAGGTTCAGCAGGGCGGCGGCCCGGGTGAAGCTGCCGGCCTGGACGACCGACACGAAGGCCCGCACCTGCCGCAGGTTGAGATCCATAAACTCAGGCTATCGCTGCGATCCGATCTTTTCAATTGTGTCATGAAGTGTTCCGCCGTCTCCTGACCCGATACAGGCGCGGATCCGAACCGCGCCGGCGCCCAACGGGAGGAACGGATGCTGGCCCTGCTCGGCCTGTGCACGATCGCGCTGCTGCTCGCCGTCATCCTGACCAAGCGGATGTCGCCCCTCGTGGCGCTGATCGTCATCCCGGTCGCGGCCGCCCTGATCGGCGGGTTCGGGTTCGACACCGGCAAGTTCGTCCTCGCGGGCCTGCAGAGCCTCGCGGGCGTCGTCGGCATGTTCGTGTTCGCGATCCTGTTCTTCGGCATCGTCAGCGATGCCGGGATGCTCGACCCGATCATCGACCGGATCCTCGCCCGGGTCGGCACCCGCCCCACCCGGATCGTGCCCGGCACCACCCTGCTGGCGCTCCTGATCCACCTCGACGGGTCGGGTGCGGTGACGTTCCTGATCACCATCCCGGCGATGCTGCCGCTCTACGACCGCGTCGGCATCGACCGGCGCATCCTGGCCTGCGCCGCCTCGATGGCGGCCGGCGTGAACTTCCTGCCCTGGACCGGGCCGATGATCCGCGCCTCCGCCGCCCTGAAGCTGCCGATCCCCGAGATCTTCTCGCCCCTCGTGCCGGTTCAGGCGGTCGGCCTCGTCTTCATCTTCGCCGTCTCGTACTGGCTCGGCCTCCGGGAGGAGCGCCGTCTGGCCCACGTCCCCGGCGCCGCGGGGGCCGCCCCCGGCCCGGCCGCGACCGCCCGGATCCTGAGCGACGCGGAGCGGACCCTGCGCCGCCCCGACCGCTTCTGGATCAACCTCGTCCTCACGGCGGCGGTCCTGGGGACGATGGTCTTCCTGGCCGAGAAGGTGCCGCCGGCGCTGATGTTCATGCTCGGCACGGCGCTCGCGCTGGTCATCAACTACCCGCAGGTCGACGCCCAGCGGCAGCGGATCGACGCGCACGCCAGGGCCGCGATCCTGATGGCCTCGATCCTCCTCGCCGCCGGCGTGTTCACCGGGATCATGCAGGGCACCGGCATGCTCAGGGCCATGGCCCAGACGGCCGTCACCTTCGTGCCGCCGGAGATGGGGCGCCACATCCCGTTCGCGCTCGGCCTCGTGTCGATGCCCCTGTCGATGCTGTTCGACCCGGACTCGTTCTACTTCGGCGTCCTGCCGGTGGTGGCGGAGGTGGCCCACCAGCTCGGCGTCCCGCCGGTGCAGGTCGCCCAGGGGGCGCTGCTCGGCCAGATGACGACGGGCTTCCCCGTCAGCCCGCTGACGCCCGCGACCTTCCTGGTCTGCGGCCTGACCGGGATCGACCTCGCCGACCACCAGAAGTTCACCTTCCCGTTCCTGCTGGCGGCCTCGGTGGTGATGACCCTCACCTGCGTCGTCCTCGGGGTCTTCCCCCTCTGATCCCTCTGACAGCGGAGAGCGCGCCATGAGAATCGTCCGCCTCGGTGCCGGCGCGGGCTATGCCGGGGACCGCATCGAGCCCGCCGTCGAGCTCGCGGAGCGCGGCGACATCGACTACCTCGTGTTCGAGTGCCTCGCCGAGCGCACCATCGCGCTGGCGCAGCAGGCGAAGCTGCGCGACCCCGAGGGCGGCTACGACCCGCTGCTGGAGGCGCGGCTGCGGGCCGTGCTCGGGCCGTGCCGGGCTCGCGGCATCCGCGTCGTCACCAACATGGGCGCGGCCAACCCGGTCGCCGCCGCCCGGAAGGCCGGGGCGCTCGCGCGGGAGATGGGCCTCGCCGGCCTGCGGATCGCGGCGGTGACGGGCGACGACCTGCTCGACGCGGTGCGGGCCGGCGACTTCGTCCTGGAGGAGAGCGGCGAACCGGTCGCCAGCCTCGGCAACCGCATCGTCTCGGCGAACGCCTATCTCGGCGCGGCGCCGATCGTGGCCGCCCTCGCGGACGGCGCCGACGTGGTCATCACCGGCCGCGTCGGCGACCCGGCCCTGTTCCTGGCCCCCCTCGTGCACGCCTTCGGCTGGGCGATGGACGATTGGGAGCGCCTGGGCCGCGGCACCCTCGTGGGCCACCTCCTCGAATGCGCCGGCCAGATCACCGGCGGCTACTTCGCGGATCCCGGCTGCAAGGACGTCCCGGACCTCGCGCGCCTCGGCTTCCCCATCGGGATCGTGGCCGAGGACGGCACCGTCGAGATCGCGAAGGTCGCGGGCTCGGGCGGCCGGATCAGCCTCGCCACCTGCAAGGAGCAGCTGCTCTACGAGGTGCACGACCCGGCCCGCTACCTCCAGCCGGACGTGGTCGGCGACTTCTCCGGGGTCGAGATGGAGCAGGTCGGCCCCGACCGCGTCCGGGTGCGCGGCGCGACCGGCGCGCCCGCGACGGGCCTCCTGAAGGTCTCGGTCGGGTACGTCGATTCCTATATCGGCGAGGGGCAGATCTCCTACGCCGGACCCGGTGCCCTGGGCCGCGGCCGCCTCGCCCTGGCGGTGGTGCGCGAGCGCCTCGCCCTCACCGGCGTGGCGACGCGCGAGCTGCGCTGCGACCTGATCGGCGTCGACGCGCTCCACGGCGCGGCGCTGTCGGGCGGGCGCGAGCCCTACGAAGTCCGCCTGCGGGTCGCCGGGCGGACCGAGACCCACGCCGAGGCCGTGCGGATCGGCAACGAGGTCGAGACGCTCTACACCAACGGCCCGGCCGGCGGCGGCGGCGCCTGGAAATCGGCCCGCGAGGTGGTGGCGGTGCAGTCGGTCCTCGTCCCCGCCGCGCTCGCCCGGCCGCGCGTGCACGTCGTCGAAGCCTGAGAGCCGGGAGTCCCGAGGATGAAGCTGCGCGCGCTCGCCCATGCCCGCACGGGCGACAAGGGCAACACGTCGAACATCGCGCTGATCGCCTACGACGCGGCGGATTTCGAGCACCTCGCGGCGCACGTCACGGCCGAGCGGGTGCGGGAGCATTTCCGCGGGATCGTGACCGGCGGTGTGACCCGCTACGCGCTGCCGAAGATCGGGGCGCTGAACTTCGTGCTCACGGGCGCGCTCGGCGGCGGCGTCACCCGCTCCCTGGCCCTCGACGCGCACGGCAAGGGCCTCGGCTCCGCGCTCCTCGATCTGGACATCCCGGACCGGCCCGGAACCGGGGGCGCGCCGCTGCGGTGAGGCCGCCGGCCCGCCGCGCGATCCCGGGCCTCAGCGCCAGCCGAGCAGCACGAGGAAGCTCGAGAAGGTGAGGGCCGAGGCCATGAGGGTGAGAACGAGCGGATCCATCCCCATCGGCTAGCGGTCGGCCGCCGGCGCGGCCATCGGGCGTTCGGCCGCTGCGGCATGATCGCGGGCGGCCCGCGATCCGAGTTCGAACCACAGGCCGCCCACGACCGTTGACGGTCGTTCAGCGTGACCGTTCGAAGAGCCCAGATGGACCGCCCCCGCCGCGTCGGACTGCCCTGGTACGCCCCGGAGCAGTACCAAGCCCTGCGCACCAGCCTCGCGGACGGTGCCAAGCTGCCGCCCGACTACGAGACCTGGCGCATCGCCACGGAGCAGATGGAGCGGGAGGTGCAGCGCAGCGGCGTCGAGGTCGTGCGCGTGCCGATCGAGCCGGAGATCTTCGCGGCGTGGTGCGAGCGCGCCGGGCTCCCGCGGGATGCCGCGGCGCGCGCCCGGTACGCGGCCGCCGCGCTGGCGGCGGATTGGGCCGTCTGAGAGCGCCCCGAGCGGGGCGACGCGCGGAGGAGGCGGCCGCCGGGACTCCGCGCGGGCGCAGGTCCTCACCGACCGCACCGGCGCGCAACCGGATCGGACCGACGGCGCCTTGCGCGGGCGGCTCGGCCTGCTCCCTCGGCGCCCGTGGGCCGGCGTCGTGCGTGTCATCCAGCCGGGCCGTCCAGACCTTCGCGGCCGCCGACCGGAACGGCAACCCGTTCCTGCCGGCGCGGGACCACCCTGTTCGCCCGCGTCGCGCGCACCGGTTTCGGCGCCGCCGACCCGAGCCTCCAGGGGTGGCGCCCAGTTCAAGGGCCGCCCCGTCGGCGACCGTGTCTACTCTACAGTGCCTGCATCACGGTGAAGGGCTGCCGGTACGGCGAGCCGCGCACCGTGTCCGGAACGCCGACACACCGGTGGTGAGCGGTCCGCCGCACCCGCTCAGGGCGGCCGGTTGGGACAGAGCGGAAGCGCGGCCCGTCATGCCGCATGGGACGAAGGCCGCGCCGAATCCGGGGCCGGAGCCGCGTCGGGATCGGCGGAGGTACCATCCGGGAGGGCCCGCGCCCGGATCAGGCTTCGGCCATCGGGAAGGTCTCGGCGAGCGCGCATCGGAACGCGGTGCTCCAGAGGATGCTCCGTTGCGGCGCGCCTTGCATCGCGGACAATCAGCGCGCGGCACTCGGGCTTCATTCCCCCGCAGCGAAGGTGGCACCGAGTGACCAAGCCGGTCGGGCGAAGGAAGAAAATGCCGATTCATCAGCACCTTCGACGGTGCTGGCGGAGACGGAGGGATTCCATCGCCCAGCCGCCTAAGCCATTGTTAACCATCTAAGTCTTTGGATAGCTGCGGCTTCCGGGGTCAGGTCCCGGTGACATTTCGGGGTCATATGCCCCAGTCGCGGTAATCTCCACATGCCTCGCAAGCCGGATCCCAAGAACGCGTACCTGGAAGTCCATTGCGGGTACTACAGGGTGTCGATGGGCGTGCCGGCGCCGCTCCGGCGCCAGCTCGGAACCCGCCTCAAGAAGGCGCTCGGCACGAAGTCGCTGCTGTCGGCGAACGTCCTGAAGGTCCCCGTGGTCAAGGCGTTCCAAGCGAGGATCGCGAGGGCCTGGGAGATCCATGGCGGGGACAAGGGATCGGTCCTGCGGGAGGCTGCGGCCTGGGCCGAGACCCTGAGGGCCGCGGGCGGTACCGAGGCGTACGATGACTTCGCGAGGGAGATCGCCGAGCGCAAGGCCGAGATCGAGCTGACGAACGCCAGCAAGGTCCGGGTGTACGTCGAAGATGAGGGCTGGGTCGATCACGAGGTGCCGACCAGGGAAGCCAAGGAGGCAGCGAAGCTGTTCTCGGCGGTGGTGCATGGGTCCGCGACACCCATTGCGCTGCACCACGAGGACTTCATGAAGACCCTCAACATCAAGCCGAGGTCGAGGACCGACGACCCCCGGGCCCTCAAGGTTCTCCTCGACTGGTGCGTGGCGAAGAACGTGCCGCCTTACCTGGAGAACATCGACGAGCTCACGGCGCTGCGGTTCATGGACGGGTTGCCGCAATTCACGGGCGCCGCCTGGGCGACGAACAACAAGCACCTTGGACGCCTGAAGCTCTACTGGAAGTGGATGAAGCGTCGGCAGATGGTCAAGGTCAACTCGTTCTGGGACCTGAACCTTCCTAAGCCCGACACCGACCCGGAAACAGAGGAGAGGGCGTTCCTGGATGTCGAGGTCCAGAAGCTCCTGATGGGGACCAAGGACCCCGCCATGCTGGACGTCATGATGATCGCCGCGTTGACCGGGGCCCGCCTCGACGCGATCATCGACCTGAGGGTCGGGGACAGCATCGACGGCTGGTTCACCTTCAAGCCGCAGAAGAAGGAGAAGAAGGCGAGGGACGTGCCCATCCACCCGGCGCTCCGGGAAATCGTCCTTCGACGTGCGAAGGGGCGCGCTCCCGAAGACGAGTTCTTCCCGGAATGGCCGGGGCCGAAGTCGGGCACCTCGATGCGTGAGCGCTCCGCGGACTACTCCAAGCACTTCATGCGATATCGCATCAAGGTCGGGGTGCAGGACAACGTGCCGGGCAAGCGGCGCAGCTTGGTCAACTTCCATTCCTTCCGGCGCTGGTTCAGCACGAAGGCTGAGCGCAGCGGCACCTCCGGGGACATGATCGCCGCCATAGTCGGGCACAAGCGCTCCGGGCTCACGCTCGGCCGCTATAGCGAGGGACCCGAGATGGAGGCCGCGAAGGTCGCGGTGGCGAAGGTCCAGTTGCCCCCGCTCGACGGCAGCCCGGTGCGCGAGGCCCAGGCACTCACTCCCCGCCGAAGGAGGGTGGCCGGATCGTGAGGAGGTTGTGCCACATTAGCCCACGTGGCCGCTTTGCTTTGGTGCGGGCCGTGGCAGGCCCGTTGGCCTCCCCTGAGGCCGGGCCTAGTCTGGCTTTGCTGGCTTGGCGCGACGCGCCTGCGTACCGGGGTGCTTAGGCGATGAACGTCGACGAAGCCATCTATGTGCACCGTGAGGACCTGATCGGCCTAGCCGACCGGGAGATCCATTACGAGGAACTGATTGAAGCTATCCATGGCGATGCCAGGGGGGCAACGGAGATCTCCATCCTCGGAGGCTTTTACGCCGTAGATGCCTTGGTGAACGTGTGCCGGAAGGTGCCTCGCGATGCCAGGCGCGAATGCACCATCAGGATCGCCGTTGGACTGGAGGCCACTGCCCTCATCCCACGGACTTGGACGGACATGCGCGAAGTGGAGAAGAAGCTTCGGAGCACTGGGTTCAGGAACGTCACCGTCAAGGTCGTCATGAACTCGCCGGTCCACTTCCACACGAAGCTGTTTCGCATCCTGAGGACCACGCATCCGGTCTGGTACGTCGGGTCAGCCAATCCGGGCAGCAAGCGCCACGAGTTGATGCTGCGCCTGACGGGCCGGCACGATGCGTTGATGGCGTACATGGATGCCGTGTTCGAGGAGGCGCGGTCGGTCTCGGAGCCTCAGCCCGCCGTCGATATCCGCACGCTGCGGGATTTCTTTCTGGCCGGGGAGCTCTGCCACAAGCCGCCCACGCCCCGCCTCTTCACCTTCGATGCCTTCCGCTTCACGCCGGATAATCGAGAGCAGATTGGGGCGGTTCTCGCGGGCGAGGCCGGGGTCGAGCACGCCCGCCCGCGCACGGAAGGGTTCGGCTTCAGCCTTCGGAGTGCTCTGGGCCTCGACGACCTGCCGGTCATCGAAGGTGAGGAGGCGGTCGCTCAGCGTACCCAGTACCGCCGTTCGAGCGTCGACACCGTGCTCGGGCTGTGGATGCCGCGAAAGTACGCCAGGGAACTCAGGCTTCGCATCGCCGAGGATGAGGCGGACCGTTTCAGGAAGCTGACCGAGATAGCCGACGAGTTGAACGCCGGCCCGGGGCAGGAAAGGGTTCGTATCGCCTTTGGAGCGCACGTGACGTCACTGCAGGGACTGCTCGACAGGCACCGGATCGAGGTTCAGCCGGTCCCGAACCGGGAAGCCCTGTTCGAGCGCTTCCTGCGGTCGAGGACGACGACGTTGTCGGACGAGGATGCTCGCAGGCGCCTCGCTCGCACGCTCACCTTGGTCGACATGCCCGACATTTGGGAGGACGCGCATGCGGTCCGGGAGTTTGAGACCTCATTCTTCGAAGATCTGACCTACCGAGCCAGCGTCACCACCGGCGGTACCGGCCGGATCATAAGGTCGTTCGTCGAACGTTTGGGCTTCCTCGGAGCCCATGCGCCAAGCGACGTTCGTTCAGACTTGGAGGATAGCCTGGACGAGCTGGGATGGCGCGACCGCGACTGGCTCCCGTAGGCGGTCACGTCCCGTCCACGTACCAGCGCCTTTTCTCGAAGCGCAGCAGGCCCGCGGCTCGCAGCACGGTCTTTGCTGCCTCTTCAGCCCCCGATTTGATGCCGGCAGCTCGGGCAGCGGTACTCAAGCCGTCGCTTTCCACTCCAGCAGATCCTGCCGCCTTCGCACAGGCGAGCAAGACCTTCATCGCCTCGGCGGCTTTCGTCCCGCCGGGTTCCTGACCGTCCCGGCGCGGCGGGCCTGTTACGGCGGCGACGGCGGCATGAAGGTCCTCAATCCTCCTACCCTGCCTGTCGATGGCCTCGGCGAGTTCGGCCGTGGTCGCCGCCTGCACGGAATCTGCCCGCTCCCTCCCCTGGCCGACCTTCACCCCACGGCTCCCTAGATAGGCCCTCACGGCCTCGCCGTAGACGTCGCTTGCCGACCGGTCCTCATCCAGCGCGACCAGCTTCATCTCGCGATGGAGATCCGGCGCCACGTAGATCATGACCTTGCGGTTGCCGGTCTGGAGGTCCTCAACGGTACGACGGCGTGGAATAGGCATGGCTGCCGGCCCGGAAGCGGTGACAGCAAGCAGTCATGACAGAGGGCCGTTAACGGGCGCCCACCAGAAGGCGGCGCCCGAGGATTATCTGCCAGTACACTGGCAAGCTGTCATGCTGTTATCGAGTCGCCAGGGGATATCTGGCGGCCGCTACCCCGCCGTGCTTGCCTGCCCGCAGAGCCCAAGCGATCGTCCCGCCGACCAAGGATCCCGCATCATGAAAAGCGCGCCCAACCCCCATCCGTTTGCCTGAGGAGGATCTCGCCGCCTGCCGAGCCTCCGTAATCCCAGGAGGCTCAGATGACATCCCCCACGCCCATGCGCCTATGGGCCTTCAGCGACCTCCATCAGGAGCACGCCGCGAACGCCTGGGACCCGGCAGACCACGAGCCAAGCGGTGGCTTCGACGTCGTGGTGGTTGCCGGCGACATCCATATGCCTCTCACCCAAGCCCTGGACTGGCTGGGTGAGCGCCTGCGCGGATCGGAAGTCGTTATGGTGCCCGGGAACCACGAGGCGTGGTGGAACAGGGGCGAGGACCGCTACACGATCCATGACCAGTTCGAGCGCGGGAGGGATCGGGCGTCCGCACTCGGCATCCACCTGCTGCTCGACGACGCGGTCGTGATCGGTGGCACGCGCTTCCTGGGGAATGCCCTGTTCACGGACTTCGGGTGGGGAAGTTTCAGCCTGTCACACGCCTTCCGGAGCGCCCAGGGCCGCAACGGGATGATGGACTACCGCCGGATCAGGACGGGTCCCCGTTCCCGGGACAGGATCGAGCCGGGCGAGGTGCTCGCAATGCACCGGGTGACCCGAGCCTTCATCGAGGACGAACTCGCCCGCCCTCACGATGGCCCGACGGTGGTCGTGACACATCACGCCCCGCATCCGGCTAGCCTGCAAGACCCGCATGCGGACCTCGCCTGGTGCTATGCGTCGGATCTCACCGACATGATCATGGACAGGGGGCCGGACTTATGGATCCACGGGCACGTGCATCGGGCGGCCGACTATCGGATTGGTCGGACGAGGGTGGTGTGCAATCCAAGGGGGCATGCCGATGAGACGTCAGGCTTTGTGCCTTCACTAATTGTCGTCCCGAAGTGCCAGGTTCTGACTTCTGCCGGTTGTAGCTCCGGTTGGCCGGCACGAGTGAGATGCTCATCTTGAGCCCTTGCTCTCGGTCGTGTCCGACGCGAGCGCGAGCTTCAGCCCTACCAAACCTGTGGGAATGTTCCCCTTCGCTGGGTCCTTGAGCGTAACAGTGCGACGACTACATATTTCTCATTCACGTGGAGCACTCTGAGATGGCGCGCGGAAAGCCGGTTGTCCTGTCCTCGCGAACGTTCGCGAACCAGACTCTTGCAAACGAACATTTCGCATCAATGCTCAACCGCTACCAGCCTGGTGATCGGGTCTCAGATGAGGACGGCGCCGAACTTGCGGACCTCATAAAACGGCATCCGGAGTACGCCGAGAAGTCTGGGGTCGGGGTGGATCACTTCGAAGTTCAAAGCGCAGACTACGGAACGCAATGCTTCAGGGTAGTGCGATCGGATGGTACTTGGGAACGTTTCTCATATCTAACGTGCATCTCGCCTGCTCGGGCGGCTTAGTCTAAAACATCCTGCAAGCGCGATCACTCGATAGGTGCGTTCGCCAGTGCCCTATCGACGTCCGCGCGCATGAGCCTCGAACTAAGCACCGCGTCCAAGTCCTGTGCCCGAAGCCAAGCGAGCGCCCTCGTCTCGTCCATTCCTTTGTCTATCGTCAACTCGGTTAGTGCGCTGGCCACGTAACGTGACAAGCCGAGGCCCACAAAACTAATCATGGTGGGATCCGAGGCGCCCACCTCCAGATAGCTGGGTAGAGCCGTCAAGCTGCTGGCATATTCTGGATACCCATTTGATATCAGAATATGCTCAAAAACTGAGAGATAGCAGATAGATAGTCTAAAGTATTTAAACCTGATGTCTTCTTCTATGTCTTGAAGTGTTTCACGGATGACCGTGGCTATCGGTTTATCCTTTTCATACGTATGGTTTTTGTCAATTATTGCAGGTAGCTGCTCGCCTCTCATCCATTTAAGGGCAATAGCTGCCATTCTCAAATGCAGGCGAGGCACTTGGAGTGACATAAGTTGCTCATGACAAACGCGGAATACTTCACAAAGGCTTTTGTAGGCGTCTGGGTCCCGTGGATGTCGAGGCAGGAGCTCCTCTAGTCGCTTCACGCCTCCGTCTCTGACTTCGCTTTCAAGGTATGTGGCAAGTCGCTGTTGCCGGATCGGGGAGACCGTCGGCGATTTGGCGAGGACCGTAGTCGGCAGGTCGATTTGGCTCCTCGCCGTCTCCAGTGCGACGACGATGCGCGCCTGGTCTGGCTTAGGCACGTCACATCGATCTAGCGTCGTTTGGATGCGGCCCGTGCCCAAATCGGATAACAGCCGCCCGAACGCCGCTTCGATATTGATGGCCTTATTGGTTTCGCGAAGCGGGTTCGCCTCAAGCGCACAGTCTATGACTGCATCAAATTCGTTGGCGAGTGTTCTGCTGAGGGCACTTTGAACGTCGACCTCGTTCCCTTGGTTGGCCGGTTTGGTATCCCACTCGTCGTAATCGATCAGAAAGATGTTCCCCTGGAACTCCCGACCCAGGCGCCCTGCGCGTCCGGCGAGGTTCCAGAACTCGGCGGCCGTAAGCGGGTCCCGCTGCCCTTTCTTGGGCTTGCAGACGAAGAGGTTTGCCGCGGGAAAGTTCACGCCTTGAATGAGCGTGCTCGTCGTCACGAGGTACTGGATGTCGCCATCGGCGAACGCCGCCTCAACGTTCCGACGCACCAGGGCAGGGATGCGTCCGTAGTGGAAACCCACACGACGCTTGAGGCACTCGACGAGATCGTAGCGGTCGTGCACCGCTGACCTGACCAGGGAGATAAGCTCGACGATACGGGGGTCCTCGGACGCATCGGTCGTCGAGACTTCTTTGAGCCCCAGCGCCACCTTCTCCGCGTCCGCGGGGCCGTTGGCGTAGACGATCGATGGTTTCGACCGGCCGAACCGTTCGGCCACGCGGATCAGCCTCTCCTTCACGCTGGGAAGGTTCATCCCGATCTCGGTCTCACCGAGGGGGTGTCGCATGCCGTCCAACACCTTCTCGACGGCAAGCTTCCTCAGGGGTGAGCGGGTGTTCACAACGATGAGATTCTGAAGGACCGCGGGCGAACGCGTCGAAACCTGCCTCAGTTCGCCGACGTCGAAGATTTTCCCGAAGACGCCTGGATCCCGGATGTTCGGACCAGCGAATATGAACTGCGCCTTGGGGCGTTTAGCAATCAGCTGGTCGATAACGCCCTGCAGGAGGACCCCGCGCGAACCATCCTCAATGCCCTGCGCCTCGTCGGAGATGACGACGTCGGCGGCGAATCCCGGGTGGGCGCCCATGATAGCCTGGAGACGTTCCTGCGTGAGCACGTAGATCGCGCGCTCGGGAAGCGTCGTCTCCGCCGGCAGGGGGACGTTCACGATCTGGAAGCCGCGGAGCGCGTCGCTTCGACGCCACTTGGCGACGGCGTCGGTCACCTGCGCGATGAGCGCCCGGCTCGGCACGATGTAGCAGGCCACGGTGAGCCTGCCGCTCTGGGCAAGGCTCCGCAGGTGGGCCTGTAGAACGAACGACTTGCCTGCCGACGTGGGTGCCGACACGGACACGTTCTGCCCGTCGTCCAGGTCCTGCCAGAGGTGCCGCTGAAAGTCGGTGAGGTCTATGGGCTCTTTCCCGACAGTGATCCGATTGCCATCCCGCCGGATCTCCTCGGCAAGCGCAGGTAACGTCGGCAGACGACGAAATTCCTCGACGTGGGGCGCCGACGCGAGGGCCGGAAAATTCCCCATCCGGGTGAGAACGATGCGGAGGATACCAGCCAGCCCTGGTAGGTCCTGGCGATCCAGGTCCGCGGCACAGGCGGCGATGCCGTAGGCCGCGCCCTGTCGCTCCGGCACCGCCGAGCAGGCGAGAACTGTTGCCGCCTGGACGCAACGCAGAAGGTCGGCGTTGGAAAGCATGAGTGTCTCGTCGAGACCAAGCTCACGCTGAAGCCAGGCTCCTTCCAAATCCGCGCGGTGCGCGTGAAATTGGGCGTGCCCCCAGATCCGTTCCCCCAGTGCCTCGATCACGCGGCCCAACCGATCCTGTGCTGAAACCGCATGCGGAGGTCCTGCACGGAGGGGACCGGCAGAAAGAAGACGTCGATGGTGTGATGCTCGATTCCATTCTTCTTGAGTTGAGCGTCCAGACGCGTCGCGCACGAGTCGAGCTCGACGCGCAGAGCATCTTGGAAGGCGTTGTCGACGTCGGCCGGCTTGAGTCCGTTCATGTCTGCGAATCGCTCAAAATCGAACGCGACCAGGATGACCGATCCGTCGATGCGCTGGTTGTAATTTTCGGCGTAGGGATCGAGGAAGGACATGATCGCATCACGGCCAGCATCCGAAAAGGCCGAAAGGTCGCCGTGCTCCCGGACCAGGAAGATCTCCTGCTTCATCTTGTCGTCCTGCAGGTTCTCGGCAACGGACTTCACCGCCTCAGACAGGGCGTTGGCGACGGAGGCGTAGCACTTGGACTCGCCCCAGAGCAGGGTCAGTCCGCCCGTGGCGGGGTCGAAGCTGAAGTGGACGCCATCAGAGCCATGGACGGGCATCTCACGGCTCGTCTTGAGGCTCATCTTGGCGACGAGTTGAGGCGCCTTGAGCACATGCTCGATCAATAAGTATGTAATGACCTCACCGAACTCACCGTTTCGGTTCGTATTGCGCTGGGCCCGTTTGAAGAGATCGACTGCTTGATCGCGTAGCGCAGTCGCACGCTCGAACTGCTTCTGTGGTGATAGGTGTCGCAATTTCTCATGGGCGGCGTTGATTGACTTTCGCGACATACAGAACGAGATAAGCTTGGTCGATAGAAGCTCCACAAACTCGGCAACGGTTGGCTTGCCTTCTCGGAATGCAAAGTAGTGGCCATGCATCCGGATGTGGGGGTTCTGGCACTTTGCTTGATGTTCGAGCCTGCGAACTCTGACGCCTAGGTCGTCGTGATCCGTAGTTAGGGACAAGAGTATGCCCTGCAACTCCGCCGGATCGAAGGTCATCCCGTCCGACACGAGATTAGACCATGATTCGCCGCCCCGGCGTCCCGTCGAACGGGTTGCCTGGGCGCGCGCTATCTGAGTGGTGCTGCAGCGTTCCGAGGCGCATGTGCCGCCGAGTTATAATTCGACATACCTCTAACGGCTTAGCTAGGTTTCTGTTCCGACATCCAGGCGGCCAGGTGCGGGCCCACTGCCCTATGCCAACGCCCGCGTGGCAGCTCGGCGATCAGGTTGCGCAGCGACACCCGCCCGCCGGCCTGAAATTATGGTTGAAGCCATCGCGAACTGATTTCCGAATCTGGCTCGGATGCATATCCTAGGCTGAAAAGATCGGGGGCTCGCTTGGCACAGAGGAACATTGCGGTCGTGGGCTGCGGACCCAAGGCTGCCGCTATCGTAGCCCGGGCTCACTGCATTAACCGTTTCGAAGGAGCTGAGAACCAAATCAGCGTGACGGTGTTCGAAGAACGCGGGATCGCTGCCGCCTGGGATGGCTCTCATGGTTACACAGACGGTGATCAGAAGCTCTGCACGCCAGCGGAGCGGGACCTCGGGTTCCCGTACTATCCGGACAAGATTTTCCCTGAGCTTGCTTCCATCCTAAAGAAGGAGTTTTCCTGGGACGCCTTCCAGCTGAGCCCGCCCCATAACAAGGCGCGGTACGCCGAATGGGTCTCCCGTGGCAGAAGGCCAGAGACTCATCGAGAGTTCGCGGACTACATCCGGTTCGCGCTGCGCCAGGCAGACAACGAGCCTCTGATCGCAAAGGTAACCGGAATACGCAGATCCAGAGGCCGCTGGATAGTTGAATTTCACGACAAAAAGACCGACCAGCCTGACGCCCTGGAAGGGTTTGATGGGGTCGTTTTTACCGGGCCTGGGCCGTCCGTAAACAAGCTGGCAAAGACCCGCCTGAGGAATGTGTTCGGTGGTCAGAACTTCTGGAACCACCGCGTCGCTATCCTGAATACGCTGAAAAAACCTCGCGCTGAAGTGGTCATTATTGGCGGAGGGGGAACAACTGCAGCTATCGCTGCATGGCTAGTGCGAAATCTGCCAGAGGGCAGGAATATAAATCTTGTAAATACACAGGGTACGCTTTTCAATAGAACAGTAAATTTCTTCGAGAATCGGATATTCGATGATGAAGTGCCGTGGGAGGCCTTCTATAACGAGGAGCGTCGAAATTTCGTCAAACGGCTCAACAGGGGAGTAGTATGGGAGAATGTAACAGACATCCTTTCCGAGGCGGAGGGGCTGGTGTTCACGCCCGGACGGGCCATTGAGATAAAAGCTGGGACGCGCGGAAAAAAGCTCGTTGTATTTTGCCAGAACAATACGAGCCCTGATCCGGTTGAAGTACCCGCCGATGTCGTAATTGATGCCTCCGGCTTTGATGCTTGGTGGTTTACTTCTCTCCTGCCTAAGGCGCTGCAAACGCGCGTGTCCCGTAAGAACGCAGAACGATTGGAAGATCGGATGCTGGATGACCTATCGTTTGACCTTCGCGGGTGGCCTAAAATCCACGCACCCATGCACTCGCAGATCATTGGCCCCGGGTACAATTCCCTGATGGTTTTGGGGGGGATGGCGGAGCGCGTCCTGAGGCCCTACCGTTAGCAACCTCCTTGCGAAACGCATGGAAACCCGTACATATATATACCCATATGCATGGAGGTCCCGATGGCCGGAAAAACAGGATCTAACCTCGTCCTCCGAAGCGTCTACCTCCCTGACGATCTCGATCAGGAGCTCAAGGTAGTCGCATACCACGAGGATCGCAGTAAGAACGACATCATGCGCGAGGTGCTGCAAGCTGGCCTGCGCACCCTTCGGGCGGAAGGTGACAGACGCTTTGTGAAGCCGCAGCCGGCAAAGCTGCGTTTGCAACCGGTCAAGTTGGAGCCGATGAAGCGTCCGAAGGGCAAGGCTGCCTCTCAACCCGCTAAGGCGAAGCAGCCGGCTGCGCAGCCGCGGTCCCGCGCACAACCGCGCGCGGCCAAGGCGGTCGCGGCTTTAGAGCCTACTATCTAGTTACATACGATAGTCAGGTAACAATCAGAGCACATTGATGGGTCGGGAGCTTCCCGGCCCATTATTATTTGCTTACCAGGCCCAGTTCCTAGCTCGCCGCCCCCGTTCCGGGTGATCTTGCGTCCGTCCGCCCCCTGGTGTGGAGCCGAGTTTGATGCAGCGAGTCGTTAACTACGTCGTCGATGAGTTGTGTGCCCCGGCCTGGGACGGGTTGCGGCGCCTGGTCTTCACGTTTACTTAAGACCTCATGTTCTCGCAGACCAAATTCACGGCGCTCCGGGCGGGGATCCCCGCACCGGCCCACGCCGATTCCTCCCGAGGATAGCCTTGCGCGCCCGGGAGTCCCTTTAAAGGTTCGCTCCCGATGACGACCATGCTCCGGAAACCCGCTGCCTCCTAGGCCAGGCTTTTCGCCGGCCGCCCCCGTCCCGGGCGCACTAGCGTCCGTTCGACATTCCCCAGGGCTGACCCGCCGCCATCGAGTGCGGCCGGCTACCCCTGCGCGTGGGCAGCTCCATGAACGATACCCTCAAGCCGCCTGGCGGGCGGTGCGACGCCTGTGCGGGCTCCGACCTGACCGGGCCACCTCCGCCATTTGATGATCCCTCCCGCCTTGTCGGCGAGATCTTCCGCCGTCTGACACTCGCGACTGAGACCTACCCCGGCGCGCCGTTCACCCGCATCGTCAGGACAATGCTCGTCGCCATGGGGCGTGCCTGCCTCACGGAGGCCGAGGCGCAGGCGCGATGGCTCCGGGAGCGCGGCGAGCCGGCCCGACAAGGGGTCAGGGTCAGCGCGACCGCCCGCCGGGTCGACTTTGACGCCTGGGACCCTGGCGACCCCGACTAATCGGTCATCCTGAAAGATCAGCTCAATGGCCTACCGCCTTCGCCTCAAACCGAAAGCTGGCGCCGCCTGCCGGCGTCCGTGCCGCCGCCTGACCGCGGCTGGCACCATTCCAAACCCCTTCGAGACACCCCCCGGGGCCTGACCGACGCGCATCGGCGCGCGGCGGCCTCGCGATGGAGGCTGCCGTGAGCAAGAAGACCTTAGCACCCAAGACCCCAAGCCCACTCCAGCGCCTCAGAAAGACCGGGCGCCAGGCCGACGACCTCGACCACCTTGATCATGCGTTCGAGGATCTCAGCGCCAACCGCGGTAAGCACCGCCTGCCTCTGACCGACGTGGCGGCCGACCTATCCGTCTCGACGGTGCTCGCCGCGGCGATGCTGCACGAAGCCATGACGCCCCGGGACCGACGGCGGCTCGCCAGGGGCCGGGGGCTCGCCATGACCGTCGCGGTATCGACCGCTGACTGGATCGAGCCCGTCGCGGACGCCCTCCACCGGACAAACGAATGGCGAGAAATCATCAAGCGCCACGGCGGCAGTCGGACGACCGATAGGCCCGAGGTGGGCAATGAGACTTGCGCCAACGCCCTCGGTGCGGGACGCAGCGTCCTCGGCGTGTCGACCGCTCCCGAACGCTACCTGCCATCGACACTGATGGCGGCCGCCGACCTCCGGGTGGCCATCGGCATCCCTTCTCCGCTGGCGATCCGAAGAACGATCCAGATCGTCACGGGCCGCCTTCCCAAGCCCCTCGCCGATGGTGTGGCGCATGGGCTCACGCCGATGGAGATCGCATCCTGCATCCGGAAGGGCAGCACCGCCTCCGCCTGCGTCCGGCGTCTCAGGGCAGCCTCGGCCTCGAAGCGCACCGATGTGGAGGTCGGGCTCGAAGCCGTGCCGGCGCTCGCCAATTGCCTGGGCTACGGCGAGGCCCAGGAATGGGGGCTGCGGCTGGTCTCCGCCATCGAGGAGTACCGGCGGGGCGAACGGTCATGGTCGTCCATCGAGGACCGCAACATCGTCCTCGCAGGAGATGCCGGCGTCGGGAAGACCACCTTCGCCCGAAGCCTGGCCAAGTCCGCTGGCGTACCGTTGATCGCAACGAGCGTCTCGACGTGGTTCGCGAGCGGCGGCGGCTACCTCAACGAGATCGTGCGAGCCGTTGATGCCGTCTTCGCCAGAGCCGCTTCCATGGGCGGACCTGTCGTGATCCTCCTCGACGAGTGTGACAGCATTCCCAACAGGGCTACGGTCGATAGTCGTTACCGGGATTACTGGGTACCGATCATCTCCCACATCCTGCTGGCGCTCGATTCGGCGGTGTCCGGCGCGAACTCGCGCTTCGTTGTGATCGGGGCCACGAACTTTCCGGAGCGGCTGGACGAGGCCTTGGTGCGGCCCGGCAGGCTCAACAGGATTGTCCACATCCCGCGGCCGGACATCCCCGCAATCGCCGGCATCCTCCGGCAGCACCTCGGCGACGCGCTGCCCGGCGTCGACCTGATGCCGCTCGCCAACATCGGCGCGGGGGCCACCGGCGCCGAGATCGCCGGATGGGCCAAGGGCGCCAGGATGGTGGCGAGGCAGGCCGGCCGTGAGATGGTCCTCGGCGACCTTGTCGACCAGGTCGCCCCGCCGGAGACGCGCTCCCCCGCCCACCTTCTCGCGGTCGCCCGCCACGAGGCATCGCATTGCTACGCTACGGAAGCCTTGCTGGTCGGGACGGTCACGACCGTGTCGCTGGTCGCCAAGGGCGCCTTCGCCGGTCGTACGTCGGCCCGCCTTCGCGAGACCCAGATGATGTCCGCCGAGGACCTGGATGGTCTCGTGATCTCGATCCTGGCGGGGCGGGCGGCCGATGGGCATTGGGGGCAGGTCACGTCGGGATCCGCCGGCAGCCGAGGCTCGGACCTGGCGCATGCCACGTCGCTGGTCGCGGGGAAGCACGCGTCGTGGTGCTTGGGGCAGTCGATCCTGTACCGCTGCGACCAGACCGATGCCTTGTCGCTCGTGCGCGCCGACGCATCCTTGAGGGCCATCGTGGAGGCGGACCTGAACCGCCTCTACGCCCTCGCCGTCGACCTGATCCGCGCGAACGCACGCACCATCGACCGGCTCGCTCACCGCCTGCTGGAGCGCAGGGTGCTGGGTGGGGACGAGGTCCGCAGGATCATCGGGGTTCCCGATCCCGAGGTCGTCGTCGACGGACCCGTCTCCACCGTGGGAGGCCCCCATGAGTGACGCCCACGTCGACGATCAGGTGGCCCAGGTCATCGTCGGCCTGATCCGCGTCCGGCGCGCCCTGGACCCGCTCACCTTCGACAACCTCCTGGGGTCGGTGCTGGCCGAGATCCAGATCGGGCTGGACGTGGCCGAGGAGCAGGCGCTGGAGGAATTCCATACCCGGCCCATCGGCCCGAACGTGGTCCGGTTCCCCGGCCTGCGCCCAGAAAGGAATGGGCAACCATGATCCAAGGATGGAGTCGATGGTTCTTGAAACCGGTCGTTTCGTCCTGGGCGCCGAACGCCTTTTCTGGCATAAGGGAACCATGACGACCTTCTCGCAACACATGGCCGCCTTCGTGCGGGCCAACCGTCAGCCTGGCTCCAAAGCCTGAGGTCGTTGCGGACCTTCGGCCGGGAGCACCGGCCGACCTAAGCCCCCGACGGACGGCCGCCCAGCGGCCACAGACCGGCGCCACGCCGGACCGGGAGGCTTCCATGCATCGTCTTGTAAAACCCCCACGCCTCGCACGGTAATCGACGCTGGTTGGTGCATTTGCGCGCCGGCAGGTCCTTACCTCGCGAAAAGTCGCGGCCCTGGCGCCGCCTCATCACCCTTGCCTGGGAGTGATCAGCCATGCCCGCGGTCGTTTCGAAAGGCAGTTCCGCCGCCCACCCCCCTGTATCCCTTCCTCGCTCCGCGCGCTCATACGCGACGGGTCAGTCAACTGGAGGATGCCTCCATGACACCATCGAAGCCGTCGAGAAGCTACGCGTCCGACGCGTGCTTCTCGGAAACGCCCCCACTGGGCCGCAAGAACATTGAAGACCAGGCGGCTCACCTGAGCCGCCTCATGAACCCGGCCGGCTCCGGTCAGTCCGACTTCCGCAAAGCAGGCTTCTGAGCAGCCTGTCGGAACCCGACTGACCGAACCGGCGGCCCGCCTGCGGACCGCCTCCCAAGTCCCTGCCCTCGATGGGCAACCGGGAGTCTGTGCGATGAGCGGAGCGTTTAGGTACGCTGCCGATGAGGGCGGCGAAGAAGGCTTGCCTTGCGGCAAGGGCGGTGAAGTCGAGCTCCATTTCGAGCGCGTCTTCACCATTGCCGAGGTGTCGGAGAAGCTTGGCCTCTCGCCTCGGCAGGTGAAGGCTCACATCGACGACGGCAACCTCATCGCCGTCGACGTTGGGCGCGGCAAGGAACGTAGAGACCTTCGGATCCTCGATGAGGATCTGGAAGGCTTCGTGCGCCGTCGAAAGACAGGTGCCGTCCCGACGCTGGCCGTAAGGGAGCCTGCCACGCCGCCACCGTTGCCATCGGCACCGGTTGGCTATGCCGCCCGAAGGGAAGCACGCTTAGCCGCACGGCGCTGACTTCTACCATTCGCACTGACCGCCGTCGGTCAATCCGTCGGCGGTCAGTGAGCCCACCACTGCCCCAGCCAGAAAACTGCCTGTCTCAACCTACCGGCTCGATCCGGCGGGACAGGAGCCGCATGTCCAAAACAAGGAAGGACTGAAAGATGACCACGATCAGTGACAACGCCACGACCAGCACCGCAGTCGCCCTCGTTGTCCGGAAGGTCGCCGACAAGAAGAAGGTCGCCGACAAGAAGCGGAGGACTCCTGCGCTGGTCTGGAAGCCGGATAACAGCCCGTTTTACCAAATGGACTTCCGGGTGAAGAAGCAACGCGTCACAGGTTCGACCGAGCTGACAGACAAGCGTGCGGCGACCGCCTACGCGAAGGCTGAACGTGACAAGGTGATCGCCTTGCATGTCAAGCTTGGGCCGGCCAAGGGACGCGACATGACCATCTTGGCTGCGGCGCACCGCTACTTCCACGAGCGCGGTCAGTTCACGACAAACCCTGGCAAGATCGAGACGAACCTCGATTGGCTTGTTGATCGCATAGGCGAGAAGACGCGTATCTCGCAGATCGACGACGAGATGCTCGCTCGCTTGATGGCCGAACGGCGCGAGATGTTCCGCTGGGGCGATCCCAAGATGGGCTTGGTTTCGGCTACGACCGTAAACCAGAGTGTCCTGGATATGGTCCGACTTTTGCTGTCGCGGGCCAGGACTTGCTGGAAGGTGCCGCTGCCGGACGAGCCAAACTACAAGGAGCACCGCCTGGAAATCGACGAACGTGCCAGGGAGCTCAGTCTCAAGGAGGAGCTCGCCCTTAGTTCTCAGCGCCCGGATTACTGGGCACTTTGTGACTTCATCCTGACGACAGGGCTACGCAAGCGCGACGCCGCCCTTCTCATGTGGTCGCAGGTCGACTGGGATAATGGGGTGCTGAAGCTTAAGACCAAGAGCAAGAAGGCCAAGGGTAAGAACCACGAGGTCCAGATTACCCCAGAGGTTAAGCGCATGCTGCTCGCGCAGCGGGGGTTCGACCCGGTGTTCGTCTGGACCTACGTGGAAACCCGGACGTGGAAGCAGAAGAAGACGGGTCGGGAGTATCGAGCGGGGGAGCGATACCCCGTCACCTACAACCGCTTCAGTGCAGCCTTCCAGAGGATGTGCTTTCTGGCCGGATTGAAGGACGTCCGGATCCACGACCTTAGGAAGACGGCTGGAGCACGGATGCACCGTGCAACCGGTGATCTGGTGGCAGTGCAGTCACTTCTGGGTCATGCGAACATCTCGCTGACCCGGAAGCACTACGTCCACATCTCTGGGGCGGACGTCCGGAAGCGTATGGCGGCGACGGCCGCTTACTACGCAAGGAAGAAGGCACAGGCGTTGAAGGGCGGCATCGACCCATCCATCGACGACGAGCCGGCTCCGATGTAGTGAGGATCTCACGGATACAACAACAAAAGGGGCCCCCGATTGTGGGGCCCCTTTTCTTTTTCCAGTTCACACAGTCACTTATCGTGATTTTGGCCTGCCCGTTCTGCTCAGGTCGCAGATTTCCGTCAATCTCGCACTTGACGAAAGGTAAAGGCGCGAGCATTTTCAACCTGTCTGCGACGCAGGCGCGCGAACCCCAAACCCTCTGCCGCTGGGCAGTGGGGCGGCAACGCCGGGATACGACCTTCTTGGTCATATGCCCTGTACGCCTTGAGAAGGTGAGACGTGTTTGTGGCCGCCTTCGGTGACGCCGGGTTTGCCCGGTAAACGGAGGGAGGAGCGCACGGGCCCCAATGGGTCCTTGGCACCTCGGAACGACCCCCCAGTCGCGCCCGAGGCCCTGAAGAGCTTCGAGCCTTCGGTCGCATTGCCAAGGAAACCACCATGTCCAAGCCCAACGAGATCCATGCCCTTCCGCGCCCTGTTGAGGCGCTCCCGGATTATGCGGCGTCATCGTCGCGCAGTACCCTTGCCAGCAGGCTCACCGAAGCGACCGGCCTCTCCGAGGAAGCCGCTCGGTGCATCGGGAATACGGTCGTCGACCCTTCTTCGGTCCGTAAGACCATTGGCGAACCCAAGACCCCGAACTTCGAGCGGATCGCTGTCCCCGGCGGGACCTTGCTCGGTATCCGCACCACCGTGTGGGCACGCCGGGTTATGCCCGACCCCCGCAATCCGCGTATCCTCCCCTCGCGTCGGCACCCGTTCGCGATCGATCCCGGCACGGGTGGAGAAGACTCGAAGTTCCGGCCTGTGCCGGAGCCACGGTCTCCAGAGGGGGTTTCCGCGACGACCGCGGAGCTTACCGTCGATATCGAGAGCCGGCACCACCTCAACTGGGCGTCCCAGCAAGCCGCTGGCTACGTCAGCTTCAACAACGACTGGTCGGAGTCCATCAAGCATCACGGCGTGATGGAGGCCGTCTGGCTCGTGGCGACCACCTATCGGCACGATGACGGCTCCGACCCCGTCACCGTGCTGACCACGGCCGAAGGATCGTCCCGCATGACTGCGGTTCACTCGATCCTCGGGGAACGGTCTTCCGATGTTCCGTACGACGAGGCGGGTCCCAAGTTCCGCGCCCGCATCAAGCGCCTCAACGACGCGTTCGCTTCCGGGCCGAGCTCGGAGGACGTCATCGCGCTTCGCTGCGAGCGGGTGCCCGCGCTCATCATCGTCGGCTTCGAGCCGTTCGCCCAGAGCACGACGACCTTCCCGACCGCGCTCCGGTCCTTCGTGGCCTTGCGCCACGTCGATCCGCCTAGCCCCTGGGGTGACGGACCCGAGAACGAGGCCCTCGCCGACGAGGTCCTCGACGAGCTCGCCCGTCGTTCGCTCATCTCCGCGACGGAGGCAGCCTACTTCGCCGGCTCGTGCACCAAGGCCGAGGCGAAGGCCGCACACCTGTCTGATGACCCGGCCGTGCGCGCAGCGGCCATCGTCGGGCTTCTGACGAACCAGGATGGTCGCTTCCGCGACGCAATCCGCGTTGCTGTCACGAGCCAGTCGACCCGGAAGCGGATCAACCAGCGTCTGCTCAACGACTTGGCCACCGCACTCGTCCTTCGTGCTGTGGCGGGGGATCCGGGCAAGGTCGATCAAGCCCGGCGCTACTTGCGCCATGCCTTCGGCAAGTCCGTCCATAGCGGCAATTGGGCGCCGACGGGTCGGAGCACCGAGCAGTTGGTGCAGGACGCCATGGCCGAAGTGCGGGCCTCTATCGCAGCGGGAACCGTCGATGAGACGGGGCCGGCCTCGATGGAACTCGCGGTCCGTGCCGCCTATCCGTTGATCATCGACGGTAGGCTGAACGCTGACAGGGGGACCTCGGGGAACGATCAGCCTGATCGGCGGACCCCGGGTGAAGTCCTGGATGCGATGCGGCAGTCGCCACAGGGCATCTATCAGCTCGGGCAGGCCCTCAAGGACCATGCTGCCGGAGTGGCGATCCGCGCTGTCGACGAGGATGGCTCTACGCGTTCGATGGAGGACGGGATCGGAGAGATGTCGATCAACGACATCTTCCTGCGGGGGGAATTCCCGCCGCCCGGCAAGTCGAAGGCACGCCGTCCCGGGGACACTCCGACTGACCGGTATGAGAATGCCGTCGGGGTTCTCGGCGATGCGATGCATGCTGTCCAGGCTGCGTTCGAAGCTCTGGGCCGTGTGGTCGGGGACGACGGACGTCCTCTCGTCGAGACCAAGGGCGTCGATCAGCGTGCCTGCGGCGCCTGGCGTGAGATCCTATCGTCGGTGGAGGACGAACTCGTCCTTTGGTCCCGCATCCACAAGCGGGCGAACGGGGCCGCTGCCGTCGCTCGTCAAGACGAGGCTGCGGCCGACAAGCCCGACGATGACGCCGACCCGACCTCGGATTGGGACCATGAGGAAGAGGCAGCCTGATCGCCATTCCCCATGAAAAATGATGTGCCGGGTCGGCGATAAGACCCGGTACAGCCGACCCGCCAGCCTCGCCCGAGGTTGGCGGGTTTTCTCGTTTCAGGGGCTCCGCAACGCCCCGCTGCTGCGTGCTGTTGCAGGTCAGACCCTGAGTTCCAAATCAAGATCCGAACGCCAAACGAAAATTGGCGCTTATGCCATCCGGATCAGTGGCTTAGCCATTCGATAGCTACGCGTGACCCACTTCCTACTTCAGTTCAGAGGGTGAGCCGAAAAAGACCCTGATCTCGCTCGCCCAGAGACCGGTAAGTGACTGATATTGCTGGCTCCTGCCTTCTGCGGCAAGCGCGGGATTGGCATTTCAATCAAGGCATCCGCGATGCATGGAATTGCAGGCATTGCACCACTTCGGGCCGTAAATCACCAAACTCGTTCCAAACTCGAAGCGCCCGGTTTTTAGGTGGCTGATGAGGCGAAGTCGTCGTAGGCGCTCGCCCCGGACGCCTGAACGTGGAGCCTCTGCCGATCCTGCGGCCATACGATCAAGGAGTCCGAAAATGGGCTATCC
The DNA here is from genome assembly GCF_052045615.1 of Methylobacterium sp. 22177. Classification (NCBI taxonomy): domain Bacteria; kingdom Pseudomonadati; phylum Pseudomonadota; class Alphaproteobacteria; order Hyphomicrobiales; family Methylobacteriaceae; genus Methylobacterium; species Methylobacterium sp. 22177. Next base: position 111,114 of record NZ_JBQEPK010000011.1, read on the forward strand.
GAGAGGTCCCCTCCTGAAGGCCCTCGCCGCGCGTATCCTGGCGAACCTCGATCATGTCGAGGAGCACGCCCCATTGTCCCCGGCGCCCCAAGACGACCCGCCCTTCGCGGACACGCAGCTCCTGATTTCCCTGCTTGGCGTTATCATCTTCCCGCACGAGCGCTCGGCTGAAGCCCTCGGGACGCTTCTGAGCGAGTACGGGCGCCTCGATCAGATCCTTGCCATCCGGCATCCGAAGAGCGCCCGGAACGGCAGCCTGATCGAACTCCCGGGGCCCGACGGGCAAGCCGAACGCGTCGATCCGAACTCCATCGCAAACTTGCCGCGCCTCCTCCGTCACAGCATCGCGCACTTTAATGTCTTGCCGCTCGAACAAGACGGTAGGTTCTCTGGGATCCGTGTCTGGAACGTGAACGAACAGGACGTCATCACCTTCGTGGCGGACATTGATTTCGATGCCTTCCGACCGCTTGCGAAACGGGTGTTGACGGAGTTGGCCGACCCCAGCCGGGACGACCTGAAGCTCGCGGACCCGGAGGACCCGCTGGAGGTACTCCGACGCGAGGTTCCGAAGCCGAAGGCGAAGGGCAAGGCGCCCAGGCCCGTCGACACTGCCTGGAATCCCCTCCTGGAAGCCTGCGGCGGCGACGAGGAGAAGGCTCGGAAAGAGATGACCGCGGCTCTGAAGCAACGCGCCGCCGAGCTCAGGTCGAGGTAGTAAACGACCGATACTGCTTGTCCCTCACTTTTCGAGCGTGTGCTCAAGGTCTGCCAGCACCGACGCTGCATCGCCGTGGTGGGAAGCCCAGGCGACGGCGGCTTCCTTCAAAGTCACCACGATCCCGCTTATTGCCCGGCAGATGGCCCCCACGACCTCGACGTTGCGCGTGGCGTACCCCACTGGGATGGGAAAGCCGTCTCGCGAAGGAATGTGCAGGAGCGCCACCGCCCACGAGCCCGGCTGGACGATGAGTTCGAGCGACAATGGAAAGAGGTTGGCCGGCACCACGACACAAGTGTCGAAGAGCGGCGCGTAACGCCCGTCGCGTCCTCCGCCATAGGCGCGTTGCAGGTCCCGCTTCGACCTCTCCTCATCATCGGAACGAGGCATCAGCACGATGCCAGCCTTGGGCGAGAGGCTTTCCTTGATGGTGCGCGAGACTTCTACAAGGTCGGCGCTTGCCCCCCACGCCGCGTGGGTGGCTGGCAGCCAGATCACAGGAACGCCTTCAGTCTCTGGACCGGGTACGCCATCGAGGAATGCAGAGAGACGCGAAAGGAACCCAGGCGAGGTTACGGAGCCGCCAAGTCGGACGGATGGCGCAATCTCTACCGGCAGTGGCATCGGCTCTGGCCTGGCTGCGAACTGCAGCCAGGAGAGTGGGTTCACAGTCGGCGTGCGGCCAGGGCCGACCAGCACGCCTCCGTCCCACGATGCCGCGAACGACGCGCCATTGGCATGGTCCCCGGGCGCGACCATCCGTTTGACGGCACCGTTCAGCGCCTCGATCAGGTCCCGCCTTGCGTCCCGCCGACCACGCTCTCGAAGGAACGTGAAATCAGGGTCGATGCCGTCTCCCTGCGAGGGAGTGTACATGATTGGGACCGACAACGGCACGGTCGAGCGGCCGAGGGGGACGGCGTCGCCGCTGATGGTATGCAGCCGGATCGGAGAGTTGCCGTTGCTCTTGAAACGGCGGTCGCGCCACTCACCGAAGTTGGACCGGAACCCTTGGGTCCCCTCCTTGCTGGCGGCGGCCGCCTTCTCCTTGTTCGGGATTTCGAGGTCGGCGATCCATGGCAGCCTGACGCTGCCCGCTTCATCGAGGGGAGCAAAGCTGACGAGGTCCAGCGTCACCCTCTCGGAGAAGGTCTCGATGTCGAGGAGACTAAGCTCGCCCGTCACCGGGTCGAATGCGCTCTCTCCCTTGCTAGCGAGCCTAATGCGGTCGTCGAAGGCGTCGAGATAACCGTCGAGCATAAGCTCTTGGACGAGGGTCCGCGTCTCACCGTCGGAAAATCCGAGGAAGGCGCCAAGTTCCCCGTGCGTGAGCTCGCCCGCGTCGCGCAGCAGCCTCATCGCGTATTCGGTGGCGAGGCTTACATAGCCGTTCTTCAGCAGCGTACCCTCGACCTGGAACCTTCGGGCGGGCACCAGGAAGGTCAGCCTGTCGACCGGGATGACCACGTCCTCGGGGACGAGGGTCAGGAGGGGGCGTCCCGTGGTCATGCCGCCTCCGTGCGCGCGGCGCCGGCACCCGAAAGGCGACCGGCCGCTTCCATGCGGGCTAGCACGTCGGGCAGCTTGCCGGCGGAGGACCTGAACAGGTGCGCGGCCCCGACGACGACGAGACGGTCCATCGCGCGCGACAGCGCGACGTTGATCCGGTTGTCGTGGTCGAGGAATCCGATCTGGCCCCGGTCGTTGCTCCGCACCAGCGACACGATCACGATGCGGTTCTCCTTGCCCTGGTAGCTGTCGACCGTCTCGATCTTGACCAGCGAGCGCATCTCCTTCGGGACGGTCGAGGTCGCGAGCATGTCCCGGATCAGTTCACGCTGCTGGGCGTACATGCAGATGACGCCGACCAGCGGCTCGCCGTCCTTCAGCTTGGCCCTGGCGCGGTCGAGGAAGTCTGTCTGGCCTGACAGGGTCTCCAGCATCTTGACGACGAGCTGCGCCTCCGCCGGGTTGGCGTAGCTGAAGCCCTTCCGCGTCTCCCCGAGGCGCGATCCGCTGTCCACCCAGGCGTACTCGGCGTCGAACGGAAACGGGAGGCCGTCGTAATGCGACTCGGGCGGCCCTCGCTCGGTGATCAGCCCCACATCAGGATAAAACACGTCGGAGACCAGGCTGCCGATCTCGGGCGCCATGCGGTACTGCCGCTTCAGGGCGGTGCCAACCGCCTTGCCGTAGCTCGACCCGAAGGCGCGCTCGAAGTCGCTGCGGAGCAGCTCGGGCTCTTCGGTGATCCCGGTTGCCACCGCGAGTTGCCTCACCAGATCCTTGTTCATGGTGGGAGGGAGTTGTTTGTGGTCGCCGACGAGCAGCACCCGGTGAGCCGACTGCATGGCGACCGCCAGTTCGCTCGACGTCGCGCGGGCCGCCTCGTCGACGATGACGAGATCGAAGGTCTTCTCGGTGATCCTGAGCTTCCCGTCGCCGACGCCCACACAGGTGCCGCAGACCAAACGGCGGCTCCCGGCCAGGAACTCTTCCAACGTCCTGCTCTTCGTGCGGAGGGTCCTCACCCACTCGCGGCCGGTTTCACGGACCGCCCGCCAGCGCCGAACGGCGCTCAGGTCCCTGACGTCATGGGTCGCGCAGATCGTGGACACCGTGGCGCCCTCGATGGCCCCCGGCTCGGCTTCCGGGTCGACCTGGATCCCGAACCGCCGCAGTTGGGCCGCAAGCGCGTCTTCGAGCCCACCGATCCTGGGAGCCAGGCTGTCGGCGTCGTCGTCCTCCGCCCCGTCCTCGATGGCGCGCAAGCGATCCAGCTGGCGGGCGATCTCGACCGGTCCCTCGTAGGCCTCGAACAGGTCCTCCGCGAAGGCGCGCGGCAAACCTAGGCGGCGCGCGATCATGCACATGCGCTCCTTGGCCTCCGCCTCGAACCGCGAGACATACAGGTCGTGGACGGCCTCGACGTGGGACCGGCGCAGCGCATGCGAGATCTTATCCGTGTTCTTGGCGACGCGAAGGAGGTCGAGGCCTCCCTCCGTATCCTGCATCAGCGTCTGGATGCGCTCGGCGGCCGTGTTCACCGCCTCATGCGATTGGGAGACGAGAAGGACGTTGCGGCACCCTCCCTTGGTGAGGGCGTAGTGCGCGAAGCCGGCGATGAACGTGGTCTTGCCCGTGCCCGGCGGTCCCTGAAGCAGGCCCACCGGTCCCTTGGTCCACAGGAGCTGGAATGCGGCGACCTGGTCCGGGTTGAGCCCGTACCGGTCGAGCTCGCTCGCCTTCGCCGGCTCGCCCACCGCGTAGGGCTCCGACTTCGAGCTCGGGTCAAAGTAGGCGACGAGGTCCTTGATCGGCGTACGGCCCTGGAGAATGCGGCGCACGGCGCGTGACCGGCGTTTAAGGCTCTCTGCGTCCTGGTTCGGTTGTATCAGGAGGACATCGCCCGCTTTCAGGTGGCGCGGCCTACCCGTCACGCGGAATGCGAGGCTCCCGGCCGTCGTGAACTCGGCCGCGACCGAGCCGATCCGGTTGCCGTTGAAGAAGATGGCGTCCCCGTTATCGACGTCTTCGAGCTCGGCATCGTTGTCATGAGAAGCGATCATTACGCCCTTGGTCAGGTCTGACACCACCTCGTCGAGGAGCGTTAGGCTCGGCCTCAGGCTTTCCTCCACTTGAATTTGCTCATGCCAGAAGAGAGCGGTTGGGAAGCGTGATGAGGTGCGGACTTCCGCCGGCCGGGGCTCTCCACCTTTCCGAACCGGGACCGGCACGCCTAAGGGCGCCTCGGCATCTAGCCACACGGATACCTCTTCCCGGGACAGCAAGGCGTCAAAGCCTTCGACGGTGACCTGGGCGGAGGAGAACAAGGAGACGTTGCCGGCGAAGCTCAGCACCTTGTTCTTGTTCGCCCAGGCATGCGTCTGTGTCGTCGCTTCGCCCTGCCTTATGCTCCTGATCGACCGTGTGGCGCGGTCGAGCCCAAGGGTCAGCTGGCAGTCGAAGCCGATGATGATGATTTCGTCGCGATCAGAGCTCAGCACCAGGTGAAACTGGCCATCGTCGGCAAGGACCGAGCCCGGGGTGTGGCATCGCGGGAAACCGATGATGATGGAGAGGTTCTCGCCGAAGGCCGACCGGTCCGCTTCGGCCAGGGCATTGGCAAGCGGCTCCAGCGTCGTCCACGGCGCCTGGGGATCGGCACAGGACTCGATGGCCTTGTGGAGCCTGGCGAGTTCGACAGCCTCGACTGCGGTGACCTTGGCGGCAATCTCGGAAACGATGGTGGCGACCGCATAGCGGTCGCGGACGAACGGATCCGCGCCACCTTCCGCTGGTACGTATGCCAGCGTGACGCGTTCGCCCGCCGCCTCGGTGCTGAAATCGAGGAAGTCGACGATGCGCGGTTCCGGTGCCTCGATGCCGGTGACAACGACATTACCCGGCTTAAGGTCGCCGTGTGGGACCCCCAGTTCGTGCGCTTCCTCGACCGCGTCGATCAAAAGTGCCGAGAAGCGCCGAAACGTCTCTGGTGACCAAGCCGCCACATCCACGCCTTCGAGGACTTCGCCGGGCACGTAGTCCTGCAACAGAAACAGACCGTCCTGGCTGAGGCAGGCCAGCCTGACCCGCGGAAGCCGGCCTGTGCCGGAGCCGCGCAGGCGATCCGCCCTAGCAAAGAACTGGATGAGCTTGGCCGCGCTCCTCGCTCGCTCACCGATCAAGCGCTCGGGCCAGTTCTTGACCAACATGGTCTCGCCTTCGACCGCGGTCGTGTAGACGCGGCAGCGCACCTTCTGGATCATCATGGCGGGCGGGTAATCGACCAGGGGATCGACGTCCGTCTCATAGGCGGCGAGGTCGACAGCGCCGAGCCGTGATCTTCCGGCCTGCAATGCCGCCATCAAGGCATCATGAGCCACGACACCGTCGGCATGCCGTGCTGCCGGATCCCAGTTCAGGCATCCACTGAACCAGTCGGCGAGGGCCGGTGGCACGATCTCCTTGGCGTCGTCGCTGAGCTTCGACCAGTCCGGGACTTTTGCGTCCTCCGGCGGTGCTTCACCTCCGAGGAGCCGCCAAGCCGTGATGCCGAGGAGAAAGACGTCCTGCCGGTACGGGGAGCCATGATCCACGACGCCAGTGTCCTCGGGCAGGACCAAGCCGGCGCCGAGCACCTTCGCCCGAAGCAGACCCAACGTGCGGCGCTCAGGGAACCAAGCCGCACCAAAACTCGAAAGCGACACTCGTGCGCGGGCGGGATCGACCCAGACGGAATGGAGCCCAATATCGCGGTGGGCCACCTCGGCGCGATGGAGGTTGGCGACATGGCCCGAGAGGACCTTCACCAGCTCTAGCCGTTCATCGAAGCCGAGCTCGGATCCGACCACGATGGCCCGCGACAGCCGCTGGAGGTGTCGATCTCGGTCGAACAGGTCCCAATGCCTCGGACCCAACTCGGGATCGCCGTCGCGGTGGCGCAGGGGTACCGAGGCCAGATCGGGATCGCGGTCGATCAGGTGATGGATCACAGACCGTTCGCGAACCAATAGGTCCTTACGCTCTGGCCCGTGCCGCAACTCGTCGTCGCTGTTGAAGTCCCAGATGCGGAGCAGGGCTGTGGCGGATGGGCTTTCTACGCTGCGGGCTAGGTACTCGGAAAAGAGGCCGGTCCCGAACTCTGGCTCGGGATCGACGACCTCATAGCCCCTGAAGCGCGTCTTCCTCGGTTCGAACAGGCGCCCCGGGGTGAAGAAGCGGAGCACGTGCTCCTTGTTCCTGGCATCGGTGAGAGGGTTGCGGGAGTGGTTGGTGGCGTTGCTGAAAAAGGTCGAGTAGCGCTTCGGATCCTTGAGCTTGAGGAATTCGTCGAGCTTCATGATCGCTGACAGATCCTGCCCGAGCAGAGAAGTGTCACAGTTCGGGTGGGTCAGAACAACGAGGCCGTCGACCCGCGGAATACCCAGCTTGAAGGACTCCGCGGAGAACACGTTCCTGAGCAGGATCGTGTTCTCCCGCATCTTCTCGACAGGCGACTTATCCTTGCGCTCGCCGTCTTGATGCCAGTAGCCGTCGACGAGTTCCAGACGGCCGCGCCAGTGCTTCAGGTCGACCATCACGACGCGGTCGTCTGTGACGAGGATCAGGTCGATCTCGCGTTCGTAACGCGCCCGGGTCGGGTGCCTAACGATGACGTTCGCGAACCCCATCCATTGGCTTGGGAAGAGCGCCTCAATTTCCTTGAGGGCGGGGATCTCCGTCGGCAGCGGTCCCTCGACCGTGAACGCCTTGATCTTCAACGGACGCCCTCGAACACGTTCTAGTCGGTGTGGGGGTAGGAAAGCAGGCAGTGGGGTCGGCTCGAAGACGCGCTTACGAATCCAAGCACAACCCCTGGTTAACAGTGCAACGGATCAACCATCAACGGTCAAGGCGTCCGCGGCCCAGGAATGATGGAGGGAGCCAAGAACAGGGCCCAACGGGACGATGGCCAGGCGCAACCTCGGCGATGCGGATCGCTCAGCACCGTGACGAACGATGGATCCAGCACCTATGAGAGGTCGGGCAGGAGCCAGTACCCCCGCAGGGCCGACCGCGTGTCGACGACAACCAGTTCAATCCGTGTGGCAGCCTCACGCCGTAGGGGTAGGCCCACGAGAAACGCTCGAAGTTTTTTCGATAGCGCCATGCTTCGAGCCATAGGCTGTCATGGCGACCAGCTCGGTGGGGGCTGGCGGTCATCCCGCTTCGGCAAGAGGCTCAGACGAGCCTCTGTCCACAGCCGGTTCTGCGGGGACAAATCGGGGTCATATCCTCATTCGACGCAAGTCGCCGCTGAGCGGTGACAAGGACTTACGACGGTATGAGGTAAATGGCGGAGACGGAGGGATTCGAACCCTCGATACCCATTTCTGGGTATGCTCATTTAGCAAACGAGTGCCTTCAGCCGCTCGGCCACGTCTCCGGCGCTCTGGCTCTAGAAGGTCGGATCCGGCGGGTCAACCCGATCCTGGCGGGCAGCGGCCACGCGGCGGCGCTCGACGTGCTTGGCGACGCGCAGATGCCGCGAGATCGCGTAGTTCATCGCCGTCAGGAAGCCGTAGGTGCCGCGCACGAAATGGCGGCGGCCGAGATAGGCCTTCAGGAAATTGCCCGGCAGCTCGACGAACACCCGCCAGGTCGGAATCACCACGCCCCGCGCTTCCAGGTCGTCCGCCTGCTGGTCGGAGTAACGGTTCAGCTTGTCGAGCTGGTCGCCGAGCGAGCGCACCGAGAAATGGTGGATCACGCCCCTGAGCCGCCCTGGACTCACACCCGGTTCCAGCGCCACCCGGTCGTGGACCGGCGAGGCGGCGTAGCGGCCCCGGTCCTTCCGGTAGAGCCGGACCGGCGTCAGCGTGTAGGCGAACGGGTGCGGCCGGCCCTCGCCGGGGAAGATCTCCGCGATGCCGATCCGCCACGCCGGCCGGCGCGGCTCGCCCGCAGCCCAGAGGCCCCGGATCTCCCGGACCAGTTCCGGCGGCACCACCTCGTCGGCGTCGAGGTTCAGGAGCCAGACGTGCCGGCACTGCTCCTCGGCGAAGCGCTTCTGCGGGCCGTAGCCCGGCCAGGGATTGTGCAGCACCCGCGCGCCCAGCGACGCCGCCAGCGCCTGCGTGCCGTCCGTGGAGCCCGAATCGACCACCACGAGGTCGTCGGTCAGGCCGCGCACCGCCCGGATCGTCGCGCCGATCCGGTCGACCTCGTTGTGGGCGATGATGAAGACCGACAGCGGCAGCGACCCGTCGGGTCCCGGGGCCGGCGCGGAGGCGGCGCCCGCCGGAGCGCGGCTCACGCCAGCCAGTCCGGCACCCGGTCGAGGGCGATCAGCGCGTCGACGTCGAGGCGCGGACGGACCACCGCCGCCCGGTCGCCCCGCACCAGAACCTCCGGCACCAGCGGCCGGGTGTTGTAGGTGCAGGACTGCACCGCCCCGTAGGCGCCGGCGCTCATCACGGCGATCAGGTCACCGGGCCTCACCTCCGGCATCTCGCGGTTGAGCGCGAGATAGTCGCCGCTCTCGCAGACCGGGCCGACCACGTCGGCGACGAGGCGCGGCGTCTCGGGGCCCGGCTCGATGACCGGTCGCAGGCCGTGATAGGCCTCGTACAGGGTCGGGCGGATCAGGTCGTTCATCGCCGCGTCGACGATCACGAAGGTCCGCCCCTCGCTGTGCTTCACGTAGAGCACCCGCGTCAGCAGGATCCCGGCATTGCCGACGATCATCCGGCCGATCTCGAAGACCGGCCGCAGGCCGAGGGGAGCGAAATGCGGCCGCAGGGTCGCGGCCAGCGCCGCCGGGTCCGGCGGCGGCGCGTTGTCGTCGCGGTAGGGGATCCCGAGCCCGCCGCCGAAGTCGATGTGGCGCAGGGGATGGCCGGCCGCCAGCAGCTCCCGGGCGAGGCCGGCCAGCAGCCGGGCCGCGTCGGCGAAGGGCGCCAGATCGGTGATCTGGCTGCCGATATGCATGTCGACGCCGTGCACCGCGATCCCCGGCAGGGCGGCCGCGGCGGCGTAGACCGCCGGAGCCCGGGTGATCGGGACGCCGAACTTGTTCTCGTACTTGCCGGTGGAGATCTTGGCGTGCGTGCCGGCATCCACGTCGGGGTTCACCCGGACCGAGACGGGCGCACGGAGGCCGAGACCCACGGCCACCTCGGACAGGACCGCGAGCTCCGGCTCGCTCTCGACGTTGAAGCAGAAGATGCCGGCCGTCAGCGCGGCCTCCATCTCGGCGCGGCTCTTGCCCACTCCCGAGAACACGATCTTCCCGGGATCCACGCCGGCGGCCAGCGCCCGCTGCAGCTCGCCGCCGGAGACGATATCCATCCCGGCGCCCCGGGCCGCGAGGGTCCGCAGGACGGCCTGGTTCGAGTTCGCCTTCATGGCGAAGCAGACCAGCGCGTCGTCGGCCGCGAACGCCTCCGCGAACACGCGGTAGTGCCGCTCCAGCGTGGCGGTGCTGTAGCAGTAGAACGGTGTGCCGACCTCCGCGGCGAGGCCGGTCAGGTCGACCTCCTCGGCGTGCAGGCGGCCGTCGCGATAGTGGAAGTGGTGCATCTCGGCCGTGTCTCGTCGCCGTGTATCGTCCGCGCCGGAGCGCGGGCTGTTTCCCGTGAAACACCCCGCCGCGGGCCGCGGCGGGCGCGCCGCCGACCGGGTCCGACCAGGTCACCGGGCGGGCGGCACCGCGACGAGGTGCCGGCCTCCGCCCTCTACAGCAGCGGATCCAGAATGAAAGGCTCCTTGGGCACGCGGTAGCCGCGGCGCGCCCCGCGGCTGGTCTCCACCGGCGCATCGGTGCCGCCCGGCGGCACCGCCGCCGCGGAGAGCTCGTCGCCGGCGCGCACCGAGGCCGGATCCGGCTCGGGGGCGCCGCCGCCGAGCCCGACCGAGACCGGCAGCGTCCGCCGTCCGGTCGGCGCGTCCGCACTCGGCTGTGCGCCGGCCGCTGCTGCCGCGGGGGCCGCCGTCTGCGGCGGCTCCAGCGCGCCCCGTCGCCCGCAGGCGGAAGCCGCCAGGGCCACGAGGCCGGACACGGCCAGAAGTTTCAGGGCGGGTTTCGACAACATCGCGCGAGGGTCCGGCGGGCTCGGCACCGGCACGCGAGGGCCGGCGGGAGCGCTACCTTAGCCGTTGCCGCGTCCCGGCGCGAGCGCCCGCCCGCCACAGCCCGGTCGCGGCGTGCGGCCGGGCGCCGGTTCCCGGGCCGCGACGGTCGGGAGGCGTCAGCCCCGCCGCTCCTTGCCGCCCTGCGAGCCCTGCCGGTTCTTGGCGGGGGCGTTCTGCTGCTGCTCAGCCTCGTAGGCGTCGATCGCCCGGCGGCAGTTCTCGCTGAGCTTCTTCCAGTTCTTCTGGAAGCAGGCATCGGTGGCCGGATCGTCGGGGGCCAGGTTGCCGCAGTAGGTCAGGTAGTCGCCGGTGCAGTACTTCTTCAGGGTCTCATTGCCGCGCTTCGTCTGCTGCGCCGCTGCCGGCAGCGTCAGGGCAAGGGCCGCCGCGACGGCGAGGGCGATCGGCTTCAGGCGCATGGGTATCCGTACCATCTGTCGAAGTTGTGAATGCAGGACGCGTCGGCGATGCGATGATGCCTTTGCGTGGTCGAAACAAGGCAGTCATCGCAGGTTTTCGGTTGCGTTCCGGTAGCCAAACCCCCGTTCCGGGGGCGGATCCGCTCAGACCCGCTCGGGTTGCGGCATCGCCGACGCGGTCCGGGGCATCCGGCCCGGGGCCGTGAGGGCGTCGGCGACCTCGACGATTCGCCGCCGGAGATCGGCGTTCTCGCGCTCGATGCCGGCCTGCCGGTCCGGCGGCGGGCTTCCGGCCCGGTCGCTCTGCCGGTCGGCCAGGGTCAGGGCCAGGGCCTCCTCGGCCGCCTTCAGGCTCGCGCGCAGGTCGTCGCGCTCGGCCGCCAGCGCGGCGGCGTCGGGCGCCGGGGCCGGGCCCTGCCGGAGTGCCAGGAGGCTGTCGAGCAGGTCGGCATGGGCGTCCTCGAGGGCCTGGAGGGTGGCGAGGCTCGCGCTCCCGTCGTCGCGGGCGAGCGCCAGCTCGGTCTCGAGTTCCCGGGTCTTGGCCTGGGCCTGGGCGATCTCGGCGTCGCGGGCCGCGACGTCGCGCGCGAGGGCGGCGACCCGCATCGTCCCGGCCCCGATCGCCGCCATGTCGGCCTGCCGCCGCGCCTCGACGGTCTCGACCCGGCGCTCCAGGCGGCGCTGCTGCACGGCGAACTGCGCGCGCAGGAAGTCGCGCTCCGCGGCGATCTCGGCCGGGGACAGGGGCAGGCGCGCCTCGGCCCGGCGCCGCTCCAGGCGCGCGGCGCGCGTGTTGAGGGCCGGCAGCAGCAGCAGGCCGCACAGGCTCGCCGCCAGGAAGCCCAGCGCGAAGATCATCACCGTTTCGATCACGAGGGTGCAGCCCGCGCATCCGGCCGGAAAACCCGACCCGCCTTCACTCTAGCCCAGGTTGGCCGCGAGGGTGAAATCCCGCGGCGCCGGTCAATCAGAACGCGTTCCGATCCCGTGCCCGATCAGGCCGGATCAGAAAGGGTTCCAAGTGGGCTCACGGGTGAACTTCAGATAGCCGACATTGATCCCGAGGCGGGCGCCGACGCCGCTGCGGATCGGCACGACGATGACCCGGTCGTTGACCACCGCGGTCATCCCGAAGCCGCCCACCAGGTAGGCCGAGCCGTCGACGCCGGCGAAGCGGCGGTACAGGTCGCGCACGTTGGGCAGGTTGTAGACCAGCATCATGGTGCGGGCGCCGTCGCCGCCGACATCGAAGCCGACGGACGGGCCCTGCCAGTAGATGCGCCGCTGGCCGGCGTTGCGGGTGTAGAGGGTGCCCTCGCCGTAGCGGACGCCCGCCACCACGGCGCCGCCGCCCTCCTGGCCGAGGATGTAGCCGTTGGGCTCGCCCCAGCGCCGGCCCGCCTCCTCGACGGTGAGCGCGAGGCCGCGCGACACCGTGCCGAAGAACCGGTGGCCGGATTCCACGATCTCGCCGGGGCGGAAGGTCTCGGGCGTGTCGAGATCCTCGCCGGCCGCCCGGGCCGCTCCCGCCGTGCCGAGCCCAGCGAGGGACGCGCCGAGGGGCGCACCCAGCGCCAGGCCGAGGCCCGCGCGCAGGAGGGTGCGGCGATCGGTGCCGCGATCGGTGCCGCGATCGGTGCCGCGATCGTCTCGTGCCGTCATCGTTGCCTCCTCGCCCGGTTCGATTAACCGTTCGTGCGACGGACCTGTGCCGCTCTGTCCCGCCGGGCCGGCAGAGGCCGCGCCGGGCGGATGAGTCGGACCAGCTTCTGAGGGAATCCGCAAGATGTGGTTAACGCGTCCTGACCCCGCAGCCCGTGCGCTCCCCGCGTTCGGACGGTCGGGCGCGATCATCCCGAAGGCGGCGCTCACGCTCGCGCGGGCGGCCGGGCTGTCCGCCGCGCTGGCGGCCCTGCCGGGGCTCGCCCCCGGCCGCGCCGCGGCGGAGGAGGGCCTGCCGGCCCGGACCCGGATCGAGCTGCTGACGCTCAACGGCTTCGATCCGGTCAGCTACTTCCTGGAGGGCGGGCCGCAGGCCGGTCTGGCCCGGTTCGAGCTGTCCTGGGGCGGCCAGGTCTGGCGCTTCTCCAGCGGCGCCAACCGCGCGGCCTTCCGGGACGATCCGCCCGCCTACGCCCCGCGCCTCGGGGGCTACGACGCCGCCGGGATCCTGGAGGGCCGGCTGGTGGACGCCGATCCCCTGGTCTTCGCGGTGATCGGCGAGCGCCTGTACCTGTTCCGGGATGCCGGGCGCCGCGCCCGGTTCCTGGCGGAGCCCGACCTGGCCCGCCAGGCGGAGGCGGCCTGGCCGGCCGTGAGCCGTCTGCAGGATGTCCCGCCCGACGCCCCGCCTACGGACGCGCCGCGCTGAGCGGCGCCGCCGGCCGGCCGGCCGCGCGGGCCGGCAGGGCGAGCCGCGGGGCCAGGGTCGGGTCCCCGAGGGCCGCGAAGGGACCGTTGCGGTGATCGGGCCCGTGCTGGCCGTAGCGGATCGGGCCGCCGCCCGGCACCACCACCCGGCCCCCCGCCGCCGCGACGATGTGGTCGCCCGCGGCCGTATCCCATTCCATGGTCGGGCCGCAGCGGACGTAGATGTCCGCCTCGCCGGCGGCGATCAGCGCGAACTTCAGGGCGGACCCGACCTGGCGCGTCTCCGCGACCGGCAGCGCGGCGAGGCAGGTGGCGGTCTCGGGATCGCCGTGCCGCCGGCTGCCCAGGGCGACGAGGCCCGCCACCGGCACCGGCCGCGCGCGGACCGGCCGCCCGGCCCCCGGCCGGCCCGCGACCACGGGACCCTCCAGGGTCGCGGGGCCGGCCCACCAGACCCGGCCGAGGCCGGGGGCCGCGAGGGCGGCCGCCACCGGGCGGGCGCCGGACACGAGCGCGATGTTGACCGAGTAGTCTGGCGTCCCGGCGAGGAAGTCGCGGGTGCCGTCCAGGGGGTCGACGAGGAAGAAGAGGTCGGCCGGGCGGGTCGCGTCGCCCTGGGCGCGCTCCTCGGCCACGACCGCGATTCCCGGGAAGCGCCCGGCGAGGGCCTCGACGATCAGGTCCTCGGCCTCGACGTCGGCGGCGCTGGAGGGGGAGCCGTCCGGCTTCAGGGCGTGAGGGCAGGGGCCCCGGTGGTAGCGGCGCAGGATCTCCCCCGCCGCGCAGGCGATCTCGGCGAGCGCCGCGGCGATCCGCTCACGCTCCGGCCCCGAGATCGTCGCCGCGCCCGTCATGGTGCCTCCCAAGACCGCCCTGAATGCCCGACCGGCGGGGGATTGTCGACGGCCTCCGGCCGGAGCGCCACCTCATGGGCGCTCCGGGGGCTCCCGCGCGGCGGCCGGCATCCGCGACGGCAGCCGCACCGTCCGCCGGATCCGCGCCAGCAGGGCCTGGCTCCGGCGGCGGTGGCGGCGCAGCTCCGCCGCGAGGCCGCGCGCGTCGGGGAGGCCCACGGCCTTAGCGATCTGCCGGGACGCGGTCTCGGACGGCTCGGCGGCGGGATCGGCCATCACGAGCCGCTGCCACTGGTAGACGGCGTCGAGGAACCCGTAGGTCTCGGCGAGGGCCTCGCCCGCCGCCGCGGGCAGGAGGCCGCGCGCCGTCGCCGCCCGGAACAGCGCCTCCGCGCCGAGGCCGATGCAGCCGGGCCAGTCATGGGCCTGGCTCAGCACGATGGCCTGGGCGAGGAAGTCGAGGTCGAACAGCGCGCCGGGGGCGAGCTTCAGGTCGTAGGGGCCGGCATGGCCCCGCTCCCGCGCGACCAGGGCCCGCATCGCGCCCGCCTCGGCGCAGACGGCGGCGGTCTCGCGCGGCTGCCGGAGGATCCCGGCGATCGCGGCCGTGACGTCGGCCGCCAGGGTGGCGTCGCCGGCGACGACCCGGGCGCGGGCGAGCGCCATGTGCTCCCAGAGCTCCGCCTCGCCGCCGTGATAGGCCGCGAAGCCGCTGAGCTGCACGGCCGGCGGGCTGTGGCTGCCGTAGGGCCGCAGCCGCAGGTCGACGGCGTAGAGCCGGCCGCGCCGCGTGGCCGTGGTGAGCGCCGCGAAGACGCGCTGCGCCAGCCGGTTGTAGGCGACCACGGCGTCGAGGGGGCGCCGTCCGTCGCTGGTGCGGTTCTCCGGGTCGAAATCGTACAGGAACACGAGGTCGAGGTCGGATTCGGCGCTGAGCTGCCGGGATCCGAGGCGGCCCAGCGCCAGGACGCAGCAGCGCCCCGCCGGCACCGCGCCGTGGTCCAGGGCGAACCGGCGCTCCTCCGCCTCCAGGCTCAGCGCCACCGTGGCCTCGGCGATCGCCGCGTAGGCTTCCCCGGCCTGGCGCGGGGTGAGGATGCCCGACAGCAGGCGGGCGCCGGTGACGAAGGCCATCTGCCGCGTGGCGTCCCGGCAGCGGTCGAGGCTCTCCTCGTGGCTCGCCGGCTGGCCCAGGAGCGCCCGGTACTGCGCGCGGACCTCTCCCGGATCCGTGGTCGGCGTCACGAAATCGGCGTCGAGCACGGTGTCGAGGACGTGCGGGCTCAGGCCGACCGTGTCGGCGAGGCGCGGCGCCGTCCCCAGGATGTCGGCGAACAGCAGGCGCAGGCGCTCGTGCGAGCGCAGGATGGCGAGGAGTTCGGCCACCGCGGGCATGCGCGCGAAGGCCCGGTCGAGGGCGAGGAGCGCCGCGTCGGGGTCGGCGGTCCCGCCGAGCGCGCGCAGCAGCGCCGGGAGCATCTCGGCGAGGATCTCCCGGGCCCGGCCGGTCCGCAGGGCCGGGCGGCGGCCGAGATGCCAGCCCTGCACGGTCTCCCAGGCCAGGCGCGGGTCCCGGAACCCGAAGGCGCCGAGCCGCGCCAGGGTCTCGGGATCCGGCTCGCTCTCGCCGAAGACCAGGGCGGCCCCGTCCGCGCCGGCCTCCGGCTCCGCCTCGAACAGCAGGGCGTAGTGCGCCTGGACCCGCCCGGCATGGTGGAGCAGGGCTGCCTCGAAGGCCGGCAGGTCGGGGAAGCCCGCGAACAGGGCGAGCGCGGTCAGCGCCTCGGTCCCGGTGGGCAGGCGCTGGGTCTGCTCGTCCCGGATCATCTGGATCCGGTGCTCGAGGGTGCGCAGGAAGGCGTAGGCCGCGGCGAGCTCGTCCCGGGCCCGCCCGTCGATCCAGCCCTCGGCGACGAGCTCGCCGAGCATCGCGACGGTCCGGCGGCCCCGCAGGGCGGGCTTGCGGCCGCCGAAGACGAGCTGCTGCGTCTGGACGAAGAATTCGATCTCCCGGATGCCGCCGCGGCCGATCTTGATGTCGTGGCCGCCGACCGCGACGGTCTCGTGGCCGCGGACCATGTGGATCTGCCGCTTCAGGGCGTGGATCTCGGCGATGGCCGGGAAGTCGAAGTGCCGGCGCCAGATGAACGGCGCGAGCTCCGCCAGGAAGGCCTCGCCGGCCGGGATGTCGCCGGCGATCGGCCGGGCCTTGATGAAGGCCGCGCGCTCCCAGTTCTGGCCGAGCGTCTGGTAGTAGTCGAAGGCGAAGCCGGTGGAGAGCGCCACCGCGGTCGAGCCCGGATCCGGCCGCAGCCGGTAGTCGATGCGGTGGACGTAGCCGTCGGCGGTCCGGTCGGCCAGGAGCTTCACCAGCCCCTGCGCCAGCTTCACCAGGAAGGGCTTCGGGTCGCCGCCGGTCGCCGCGGCGGCGGGCTCCGCCTCGTAGAAGACGACGAGGTCGATGTCGCTCGAGTAGTTCAGCTCGCAGCCGCCGAGCTTGCCCAGGCCCAGGACGATCAGGCCCGATCCGTCCTGCGGCGCCTCCGGATCCCTGGGCCGGTACCGCCCGGCCGCCATCCCCTGCCGGAGGAGCGCCTCCACCGCCGCGCTCACCGAGGCGTCGGCGAAGGCCGACAGGGCGCCGGTCACCGCGTCGAGGTCCCAGCAGCCGCCGAGATCCGCCAGGGCGACCAGGAGGGCGTGCGCCTCCCGGTTGGCGCGCAGCCGCCGGCCGACCTCGGCGAGGTCGGGATTCGCCCCGCAGGCGGCGCCGACCCCGCGCTGCCGCGCGATGATGTCCCGGCTCGCCGCGTCCGGCGACTGCTCCAGCAGGGCGACGAGGCGCTCGGGCGACCGGGTGGCCGCCCGCCAGAGGAAGGGGGAGTGGTCCGCGAGGCCCAGGAGCAGGTCCCGGCAGGCCGGCGTCAGGAAGCCGGCCGGCAGCGCCGGCGCGAGCTCGGCGAGCCGGGCCCGCGCGGCGTCCGGGTCGGCGAGCCCGAGCCGGGGGCGCAGGCCCGCGCGCAGCGTCGTGGCCGATCCGCTCGCCGATCCGTTCCGGGGATCGGTCTCGTCTCTCATGCCGCATCCTCCCTGGCGCGACGGGGCCGGCATCGTAGCCGACCGGGCCGCCCGTGTCCGGCCCCGCGCGCGGCGCCGGGCGGGCGCCGCGCGTTCACGATGCGGCCAGGGATGGGTCCGGCTTCGCGGCCGTTCCAGGGCCGCGGCGGCGGCTTCGCGGCCGCGCGGGCCCGGAATCGGGGCGCGGCCCGGCCTTCCGTCCGATCCGGTAACGCTTTTCAAAGCCGACCGTGGCGTCTATCCGTGCGGACCGGTCGTCGCCCCCGGTCCGGCCCGCGGGCCGCGCGGGATCCCTTCGGGCGACTCGATCGCCGCAGGGGCGGCCGAGGACCGGGCGGCCGAGAACCGGGCGGCCGGGAACCGGCAGCCCCACTCGGGGCCCCGGCCCGCAGACGTCCGCACCTCAGATCCGCCCGCCCGGAGCGCACCATGTCCTCCCCGACCTCGCCGACCCTGAATCTCGACGGCCTCGACCTCGCCGCCCTGCTCTGCTCCCGCGTCTGCCACGACGTGATCAGCCCCGTCGGCGCGATCGTGAACGGGCTGGAGGTCCTGGAGGACGATCAGGACGAATCGATGCGCACCTTCGCCCTGGAGCTGATCGGCAAGAGCGCCCGGCAGGCCTCGGCGCGGCTGAAATTCGCCCGGATCGCCTTCGGGGCGGCCGGGTCCGCCGGCGCCTCGATCGACCTCGCCGACGCCGAGAGCGTGGCCAAGGGCATGTTCGCCGACGACAAGACCAAGCTGACCTGGAGCGCCCCGCAGGCGCTGTTCCCGAAGAACAAGGTCAAGCTCCTGCTCAATCTCGTGATGATCGCCACCTCGGCGATTCCCCGGGGCGGCGTGATCGACGTCGTCGTCTCCGGCGACGGCGAGGCGCCCACGCTGGTGCTCAAGGCCAAGGGCTCCCACGCCCGCATCCCGCCCCACGTCGAGGAGCTGATGGCCGGCCGGCCCGAGAGCGGCACCGTCGACGCCCACGGCATCCTGCCGTTCTACGCCGGCCTCGTGGCGCGGGCCGCCGCCATGGACGTGCGCTTCGCCATCGAGGGCGATGAAGTGACTATCACCGCCACGCCCGCAGTGATCGACGCGTCCGAAGACCCCGATGGAGAGGCTTCGGACACGGCGCTGGCGTGAAACTCTGAAAAAGGCGCCGCGCGGGGCCGGGATGGAAACGCTTCCCTAACCCCGCGCGAGTAAGTAGGTTGCGCGAGACCTTCTCCGCGTAACGAGTAGCGCCTATGGACGACCTGCTTCGCGAGTTTTTGACCGAGAGCGGGGAGCATCTCGACACGGTCGATGCAGAATTGGTTCGATTCGAGCAGGATCCGAACAACGAGACTATTCTGCGGAATATTTTCAGACTCGTCCACACGATCAAGGGAACCTGCGGGTTTCTCGGCCTCCCGCGGCTCGAAGCCCTGGCGCACGCCGCCGAGACCTTGATGGGTCGATTCCGCGACGGGCTGCCCGCCACGTCCGATTCCGTGACCCTGATCCTGCTGACGCTGGACCGGCTGAAGGCCATCCTGGCCGATCTGGAGGCCACCGGCACCGAGCCCGCGGGCTCGGACGATGACCTCATCTCCGCCCTCGAGCGCATGGCCGAGGGCTCGCCCGAGCCGGCGGCCGCCGCCCCGCCGCCGCCGCCCGAGCCGGTCCTGCCCGATCCGGTGGTCCGCGAGCTGAAGCCCGGTGAGGTCTCCCTGGACGATCTGGAGGCCGCCTTCCTGGCCGCCCCCGGTCCGGACGAATCGGATTTCCTCCCGCCGCCGCCGGCCGCCCCGGCTCCGGTGCCCGCGCCTGCGGCCGCCGTCGCCCCCGCTCCGGCGCCCGCCGCCAGCGCGGCGCCGAAGGCCGAGAAGAGGCCCGAACCGGCCCGGGCCGAGCCCGTCGAGGCCGAGAAGGCCGAGCCGGCGCGCGCCGAGAAGGCCGAGGCCGTCGAGGGCGAGGCGACCGCCGCCGCCAAGAACCAGACGATCCGGGTGAACGTCGACACGCTCGAGCACCTGATGACGATGGTCTCGGAGCTGGTGCTGACCCGCAACCAGCTCCTCGAGATCGCCCGCCGGCACGAGGATTCGAGCTACAAGGTCCCGCTGCAGCGCCTGTCGCACGTCACCGCCGAGCTGCAGGAAGGCGTCATGAAGACGCGCATGCAGCCGATCGGCAACGCGTGGCAGAAGCTGCCGCGCGTGGTGCGCGACCTCTCGGCCGAGCTCGGCAAGCAGATCGACCTCGTGATGGTCGGCAACGAGACCGAGCTCGACCGGCAGGTCCTCGAGGTCATCAAGGACCCGCTGACCCACATGGTCCGCAACTCGGCGGATCACGGCCTCGAATCGACCGCCGAGCGCGTGGCGGCGGGCAAGCCCGCCCGCGGCACGATCCGGCTCGCCGCCTACCACGAGGGCGGCACGATCACGATCGAGATCGCCGACGACGGCAAGGGCCTGAACCTCGCGGCCATCCGCAAGAAGGCGGTGGAGCGCGGCCTCGCCTCCCAGGCCGATGTCGAGCGGATGACCGACGCCCAGGTCGCCAAGTTCATCTTCCACGCCGGCTTCTCGACGGCGGCGGCGGTGACCTCGGTCTCGGGCCGCGGCGTCGGTATGGACGTGGTCAAGACCAACATCGAGACCATCGGCGGCCTGATCGACATCGCCACCACGGCGGGCCGCGGCACCACCTTCACCATCAAGATCCCGCTGACGCTGGCCATCGTGGCCGCCCTGATCGTGCGGGCCGGCGAGCACCGCTTCGCCCTGCCGCAGGTGGCGGTTCTGGAGCTGGTCCGGGTCGATGCCGGGGCGCAGCGGGTCGAGCACATCAACGGCGCGCCGGTGCTGCGCCTGCGCGAGCGACTCCTGCCGATCGTCTCGCTCACCGGCCTGCTCGGGCAGTCGAGCCCGGGCGGCGAGGCGGAGCAGGCCGGCTTCGTGGTGGTCGCCCAGGTCGGGCGCGAGCGCTTCGGCATCCTCGTCGACGAGGTCTTCCACACGGAGGAGATCGTCGTGAAGCCGATGTCGGTGAAGCTGCGGCACATCCCGATGTTTGCCGGCAACACGATCCTCGGCGACGGTGCCGTGGTGCTGATCGTCGATCCGAACGGCGTGGCCCGCCAGGTGGCGCAGGGCGTCCAGGGCAGCGGCGGCCACATCGACGCCGACGCCGACGAGGCGGTCGAGATGGCCGACACCAAGACCACGCTCCTGGTGTTCAAGGGCGGCCAGGGCAGCTTCAAGGCGGTGCCGCTGTCGCTGGTCACCCGCCTCGAGGAGATCGAGTGCGCCAAGGTCGAGTGGCTGGGCGGCCGCGCGCTGATCCAGTACCGCGGGCGCCTGATGCCCCTGGTCCCGGCCGACGCGGCGATCACCATCAAGTCGGAGGGCACGCAGGCCCTGGTGGTGTTCTCCGACGGCGAGCGCGCCATGGGCCTCGTGGTCGACGAGATCGTCGACATCGTCGAGGAGCGCCTCGACATCGAGATCGCCGCGGACCGGTCGGACCTGATCGGCTCGGCGGTGCTGCGGGGCCGGGCGACCGACATCATCAACATCGCCCACTTCCTGCCGCTGGCCTACGACGACTGGGCGCGCGGCCTGAAGCGGCCCGAGCAGATCTCCACGATCCTGCTGGTCGACGACTCGGCCTTCTTCCGCGACATGCTGAGCCCGGTGCTGAAGGCCGCGGGCTACCAGGTGGTCACGGCGTCGAGCGCCGAGACGGCCCTGTCGACCCTCCAGTCCGATCCGCAGATCGAGGTGGTGGTCACCGACCTGGAGATGCCGGGCCGCAGCGGCTTCGACCTCGTCGCCGCCATGCGGCGGGCCGAGCCGCGCCTCGCCGGGCTCCCGGTGATCGGGCTCACCGGCGCGATCGGCGCCGACGCGGTGGAGAAGGCGCGGGCGCTCGCGATCAGCGACCTCGTGGCGAAGTTCGACCGCAGCGGCCTGATCTCGGCGCTGGCCGAGATCGGCGCCGCCACGGTGTCGAAAGCCGCCTGAGCCTCCGCGCCGACCGCCCCAGGGCGATCGACCCGCGCCGATCGACCCAGGCCGATCGCCCCATGCCGATCGCGACGATCGCGACGAACGAATCCGGAGAGTTCCGATGCAGGCTGCCAACGCCAACACCAGCGGCGCCACCACCAACGGGGTCGAGACCGGCGCCACCGACGACTTCGTCACGGTCTATGTCGGCGAGACGCTGTTCGGCCTGGCGATCGAGCGGGTCCACGACGTCTTCGTCCCGTCGGGCGTCACGCCGGTGCCCCTGGCGCCGGCCGAGATCGTCGGCCTCCTGAACCTGCGCGGCCGGGTCGTGACGGCTATGAGCCTGCGCCGGCGCCTGGGCCTGCCCGACGCGGAGGCCGAGGCGGACGGCACCAAGGCCAGCCCCAAGATGGCGATCGGCCTGGAGCAGGCCGGCGAGACCTTCGCGCTGGTGGTCGACGGCGTCGGCGAGGTGCTCAAGCTCGGCGCCGACAGCCGCGAGGCGGTGCCGATCAACCTGGATCCGCGCTTCCGCGACCTCGCCACCTGCGTCCACCGCCTCGACGGGCGGCTCCTGGTGATCCTCGACGTGGACGCGCTCCTCGGCTTCACGCCCGCCGGCGCCAAGGCGGCTTGAGGGAGAGGTCGATGAAGGCGCCCCACGAGACCACCTGCCTGGTGGTGGACGATTCCGCGGTGATCCGGAAGGTCGCCCGGCGGATCATCGAGGATCTCGGCATGAACGTCAGCGAGGCCGAGGACGGCAGCGCCGCCCTCGAAGCCTGCGCGGCCAGCATGCCCGACGCCATCCTGCTCGACTGGAACATGCCGAACATGGACGGCTACGCGTTCCTCCAGGCCCTGCGCCAGAGCGAGGGCGGGGGCGCGCCGAAGGTCCTGTTCTGCACGACCGAGAACGACGTCGGGGCGATCGCCCGCGCCCTCCGGGCGGGGGCCGACGAGTACATCATGAAGCCCTTCGACCGCGACATCCTGACGGCCAAGCTCGAACAGGTCGGTCTCGTCGCCGACGCGGCCTGATCGCCCGCTCCCTGACCCGCGGCCCGAGCCCCGCGACCCTGCACCCGAGGCAATCATCATGGCCCTGAGTCCCGCGGTCGCCCCGCTGCGCACGCCGCCAACCCAGAGCACGACCTCATCGGCCACGGCGATCCGTGTCCTGGTGGCCGACGATTCGGCCGTGGTGCGCGGCCTCGTCGCCCGCTGGATCGGCGAGGCCGGATTCGAGCTCGTCGGCACGGCCTCGAACGGCCGGATCGCCCTCGAGCTGATGGCCAAGCACGACCCGGACGTGGTCCTGCTCGACATCGAGATGCCGGAACTCGACGGCACGACCGCGCTGCCGCGCATGCTCGCCAT
The DNA here is from genome assembly GCF_052045615.1 of Methylobacterium sp. 22177. NCBI lineage: Bacteria > Pseudomonadati > Pseudomonadota > Alphaproteobacteria > Hyphomicrobiales > Methylobacteriaceae > Methylobacterium > Methylobacterium sp. 22177. Next base: position 133,549 of record NZ_JBQEPK010000011.1, read on the forward strand.
GAGCCCGAGCGTGCAGGTCGTGATGATGTCGACGCTGACGACGCGCAACGCCGACATCTCGCTGAAATGCCTCGCCCTCGGCGCGGTGGACTACATCGCCAAGCCGGAGAGCAGCCGCGGCGTCACCACCTCGGACACGTTCCGGGTCGAGCTGATCGAGCGCGTCCGCGTGTTCGGCTCCGCCCGCGCGCGGAACCGGCGCCCGGCCGCCGCGCCCGCCGGCCACGCCCCGGGGCACCACGCCGCGCCCGCACCCGTGGCCGTGCCGGCCGCGGCGCATCCGGCGCCGGCCGCCGCGGCGCGCCCGGCGACCCCCTTCACCCTGCGGCCCAAGGTCCGCAACCGGACCCAGCCCCGGGCCCTGCTGATCGGCTCGTCCACGGGCGGGCCGCGGGCCGTGGGCGAGATGCTGGAGGGCATCGGCGCGGCCGCCCTGCGGCGCCTGCCGGTCCTGATCGTCCAGCACATGCCGCCGATCTTCACGGCGGTCTTCGCCGAGCACCTGTCCACCCGCACCGGGCTCCCGGCGGCCGAGGGCAAGGCCGAGGAGCGGGTCGAGCCGGGCCGCATCTACGTGGCCCCGGGCGGCCGCCACATGGGGCTGGCCGCCGGGGCCGGCGGCCCGATCATCAAGCTCACCGACGGCCCGCCGGTGAATTTCTGCCGCCCCGCGGTCGACGTGCTGTTCAAGGACGCGGCGGTCGTGTTCGGCGCCGCCACCGCGACGGTGATCCTCACCGGCATGGGCTCGGACGGGACCAACGGCGCCCGGGCGCTCACCGAGGCCGGCGGCCCGGTCCTCGCCCAGGACGAGGCCACCAGCACGGTCTGGGGCATGCCGGGCAGCGTCGCGCGGGCCGGGCTCGCCGAGGCCGTGCTGCCGCTGCCCGAGCTCGCGACGGCGCTGCGCGCCCTGATCACGGGGCAGCCGGCATGACCGAACTCGAGTTCGAATTCCTGCGCACCTTCCTGAAGCAGCGCTCCGGCCTCGCGCTGACGCCGGAGAAGCGCTACCTCGTGGAGAGCCGGCTGACCCCGGTCTGCCGCCGCTTCGGCCTCGCCAGCCTCGGCGACCTGATCGGCACCCTCAAGCTCGCCCAGAACAGCACGATCGAGCGGGCCGTGGTCGAGGCCATGACCACGAACGAGACCTTCTTCTTCCGCGACCGGATCCCCTTCGACCTGTTCCGCGACACGCTCCTGCCGGACGTGCTGGCGCGCAATGCCGGCCGCCGCCGGCTGCGGATCTGGTGCGCGGCGGCCTCCACCGGGCAGGAGCCGTACTCGCTGGCCATGCTCCTCCAGGAGGCGGCGCCGCGGCTCGCCGGCTGGCAGGTGGAGATCGTCGCCACCGACCTGTCGACCGAGGTGATCGAGAAGGCCAAGCTCGGGCTGTACAGCCATTTCGAGGTCCAGCGCGGCCTGCCGGTGCAGTGGCTGATCAAGTACTTCACCCAGGTCGGCGAGCAGTGGCAGATCGCCCAGAGCCTGCGCAGCATGGTGGATTACCGGCAGCTCAACCTGCTGCACAGCTTCGCCTCGCTGGGCCAGTTCGACGTGATCTACTGCCGCAACGTGCTGATCTACTTCGACGCGCCGACCAAGTCGGACGTCCTGGCGCGGCTCGCGGCGCAGCTCGCCCCGGAGGGCGCGCTCCTGCTCGGCGCCGCCGAGACGGTGATCGGCCTGACCGACCGGCTGTCGCCGAACCCGAAGCACCGCGGCCTCTACGGCCACGCCGAGGCCGCGCTGCGCCCGGCCGAGGCGGCGCCGCTGCGCATGGCCGCGAGCCTCTGAGCGGCGCGATCGGGGTTCCCGGTCGCGCCCCGGCTCCGAGCCGTCGGCGCACCCGACCCCGCGGCAGGGATCCGGGCGATCCCGGAAACGCGGCTTTAAGAACCGCGTGGGTAATTTGCACACGGACCCGCCGCCGGGCGAATCCGGCTCATCCGTGACCCGAGCCCCGTCATGAGTACCCTCACGTCCACCGCGGCAGCACAGCTCGCCGCGCAGCGATGGTCGCCGCCTCCGTCGCCCCAGACCCGGATGTCCGACACGATCAGCGGCGCGCTGTCGGCCGGCACGATCAGCAGCACCGACGCGACGGCGCTCACGAGCGCCCTGAGCAGCATCGATTCGAGCCTGTCGTCGGCCAGCTCCGCCTCGGGCAGCACCGCGACAGGGTCGAAGCTCGACCCGTCCTCGATGAAGGACCGGATCGACGGTCTGATCGCCGATCAGGTCAGCAGCGGCAGCCTCACCGCCGACCAGGCCGCGGAACTGAAGAACCTGTTCGCCAGCCACGGCCGGAGCACCCAGAGCGGCGACGCCGCCGGCGACGGCATCGGCGACGTCGCCGGTCCGGCCGGCCCGCCGCCCGGGCCCCCGCCCGGCCCGCCGCCGGCGGACGCCGCGGGCAGCGCCGGGAGCGGGACGTCGGCCTCCGCGTCGGCCTCCGCGGCGGCCTCGACGTCGACCACCTCCGCGGCGCGGACGACGAACGACCTGCTGTCCACCTTCATCCAGCAGCTCCAGAGCAGCCAGTCGGTCAGCGCCGGCTACGGGGCGAGCGGCACCGCCAACGGCGGCACCGCCTCGGCGCTTCTGGTCGACTTCCGCAGCTGAGGCCGCGGCCCGTCCCGGCGAGGGGCCGGGGCGCGGGGCCGGGGCGCGCTCGGCGGGCCTCCCGCCCGGCGCATCGCCCGCCTGCGCGCGGCCGGGGTCGACCGCGGCCGCGCGACGCGGCATCACGGCGTCGGACAGGATCGGGAGAGACGGCATGGCGGCAGGATCGGGGACCGGATTGCCCAAGGTCGCGTTCATCGGCACGGGCGGGACGATCTCGTCCCTCGGCCGCGACGCCCTCGACATCCTCGACTACACCGCCACCGACCGGCGCCTCGAGGCCGGCGCGATCCTGGACGCCGTCCCGGAACTCGCGACGGTCGCCACGGTGGTGCCGGTGCCGTTCCGGGCGGTCCCGAGCCCGGCGATCGGATTCGCCGAGTGGCGCGACCTCGTCCGCCTGTGCGAGCGCCTCGCGGCCGAGCACCCGGATCTCGCCGGCATCGTCATCGGGCACGGCACCGCCACCCTGGAGGAGACCGCCTACGCCCTCAGCCTGACCCTGACGGTGGATCTGCCGGTGGTGCTGGTGGGCTCGCAGCGGCCGATGAGCGCCCTCTCCACGGATGCCAAGCTGAACCTCGTGGCGGCCGNNNNCGGCGCCGGCCTCCCGCGGGCGCGGCGTGCTGGTGGTGCTCAACGACGAGATCCAGGCGGCCCGCGAGGTGACCAAGACCTCGGTGGCGCGGCTCCAGACCTTCCGGACCCCGGATTTCGGCGTGCTCGGCCACGTCGACGGCGAGTCCGTCCGCTACTACCGCCGCTCCGAGCGGGCGCACGCGCCGGGCACGCCGTTCGACATCCGGACGCTGTCGGCGCTGCCGCGGGTCGACGTCGCCTACGGATACGCCGACGCCGACGGCACCGCGGTCCGAGCCTTCCTGGCCGCCGGCGCGCGCGGCCTCGTCGCGGCCGGTCTCGCCCCCGGCATGACCCCGCCCGCCGAGGCCGAGGCCCTGGAGGCGGCGGCCGCCGCCGGGATCGTGGTGGTGATGTCGACCCGGGCCGGCAGCGGGGTGGTCCCGCTCACCACCCGGCTGCGCAGCCGCGGCATCCTCAGCGCCGACAACCTCACCCCGCAGAAGGCCCGGATCCTGCTCGCCCTGGCGCTGACCGTCACGGCGGAGCCCGAGGCGGTGGCGCGGCTGTTCGCGACCTACTAGGCGCCGCGCCCGCCGGGCCCCGGACGCTCCCCGACGCGCGTGGGCTGCCAGGCGCGAGCCCGTCGCGCGCCTGCGGAACGCGCCGGCGCGGCGGGCCGCATGTGCGATTTGGTCCAGAAAGTCCTGCCGGACCCGGATAGCTCACGGATCAGTTCGGTGCAGTCCAGCTGAAGGGGCCTCGTCCCGGAAGACTGTCATCGGACGGAACAAGGTTCTGAAAGACGCCATCAGCATTGCGGAAGATGCTCAGGATCGGCTTCCGCGCAGGGCATGACGGTTCGCGTGCCCGCACAGGGATTCACGGCCATGCGCGCGACATCCATCGTTTCCATGACGCTGGCGCTCTCGGTCCTGTCCGGACTGGGCGCCCGGGCGGAGACCGCCCGGAGCGCCTCCGCGACGCTGGCCACCGGCGCCAGCGCTGCCGCGATGTACAATCTCGGGATCCTCTACATCAACGGCCAGGGCGTGAAGCAGGATTTCGGCACGGCCGGACGCTGGTTCGAGAAGTCCGCCGCCGGTGGCGACGTCGATGCCATGCTCAACCTCGGCAGCCTGTACTACAACGGGCAGGGCGTGAAGCAGGATTACGCCGCCGCGGCCGCGTGGTTCGAGAAGGCCGCCCGCGCCGGCAACGCCGAGGCCATGAACAACCTCGGCAGCCTCTACGATGCCGGCCAGGGCGTGGCGCAGGACTACGCCGCCGCCCGCAGCTGGTACGAGAAGGCCGCGGCCGCCGGTGCCGCGTCGGCCATGTACAATCTCGGGCTTCTCTACACCAACGGTCAGGGTGTCGGGCAGGATTACGGCGCGGCCGCCTCCTGGTTCGGGAAGGCCGCCGCCGGCGGCAACGTCGACGCGATGAACGCCCTCGGCAGCCTGCACCTCAACGGTCTGGGCGTGAAGCCGGACGCCCCCGCGGCCCGCCGCTGGTTCGAGAAGGCGGTCGCCGGCGGCAACGTGGACGCGATGAACAACCTCGGCAGCCTCTACCTGAACGGCCAGGGCGTGAAGCCGGACGACGCCGCGGCCCGCCGCTGGTTCGAGAAGGCGGCCGCCGCCGGCCACGCGGAGGCGATGAACAATCTCGGCTTCCTCTACCTCAACGGTCGCGGGGTGAAGCAGGATTTCGACGCCGCCCGGCGGTGGTTCGAGAAGGCCGCCGGCGGGGCCGCGGCCGCGGGCGTCCCCGGAGACATCGCGCTCCGCTAGGGCAATGCGACGGCGGGGTCGCGGTCGAGACGCGCACCTGTCATGCCGGCGGGCGCGGTCCCAAGCGGGCCCGATGGGGCGAGGATGCGGCGCGGGTGGCCCGCCCGTCCCCGTCGGGACCCGTCCGGAGGGATCACAGACCCATGCCGCTGATCGACCCCACCCGCTCGCTCCTCCTCGTCATCGACGTTCAGACCCGGCTGATGCCGGCGATCGCCGACGGGGCCGGAGTCATCGCCAATACGGGCCGCCTCACCGCCGCCGCGAAGCTGCTCGACGTCCCGGTCCTGGTCACCGAGCAGAATGCCGGCGGCCTCGGGCCGACCGTGCCGGCCCTGGCGCCCGAGCCCGGGACGGCCTTCGCCAAGATGAGCTTCGGCGCGACCCGGACGCCCGGCTTCCTGGAACGCCTGCCCGCGGACCGCGACCTCGTGGTCAGCGGCTGCGAGGCCCATGTCTGCGTGCTGCAGACGGTTCTCGGCCTGCGCGAGGCCGGCCGCGGGGTCGCCGTGGTGGCCGACGCCGTGGGCTCGCGGCGGGTCGAGAACCGGGAGGCCGCGCTCGCCCGGATGGCGGCCCACGGCGCCGAGATCGTCACCGCCGAGATGGTGGTGTTCGAGTGGCTCGGCACGGCGCGACACAGGCGGTTCCGCGACGTGGTGAGGCTCATCAAGTAGGCGCCGGGGCGGCGTCCGGGTCCCGCTGCGGAGCGCGCCTCAGGGGCCGTCGAGGGCCGCGCGGGTCTGCGGGTCGGGCCCGATATCGTCGGTGCCGGTCATGCCCAGCACCTCGATCAGGCGGGTCCGGGCGCGGCTGACCCGGCTCTTGATCGTGCCCACCGCCACGCCGCAGATGGCCGCGGCCTCCTCGTAGGTGAAGCTCTGGGCGCCGACCAGGACCAGCGCCTCGCGCTGGGCCGGCGGCAGCTGGTTCAGCGCGCTCTGGAACTGCGCCATCTCCATCCGGATCTCCTGCTCGGGGAGGGCGGTCAGGCGCCCGGCATGGACGCCGTCGGCATCCTCGACCTCGCGCTTGCGCTTGCGCTGCTCCGAGTAGAACAGGTTCCGCAGGATCGTGAACAGCCACGCGGTCAGGTTGGTCCCGCGGCGGAAGCTGGCGGCGTTGACCCAGGCGCGCACGAGCGTGTCCTGCACGAGATCGTCCGAGCGGTCGAGGTCGTAGGTCAGCGAGAACGCGAAGGCCCGCAGCGCCGGGATCGCTCCCAGCAGGAGGTCGCGCATCTCGGCGTCGGCGCCCCGGGGCACCGGACCGGACCCGCTCCCCGCGGGAGCGGCTTGCAGCATCAGGGTCATCGCGAGGCCTCCGTGTCGGAGTGGGCGGCGAGCTCGTCGAGCAGCGTCCGGAGCCGGTCCGGAATCGGCAGGGCCAGGACGCCGGCGTAGTGCAGGCGCAGGCCGCGCCCGATCCGGTCCCGCGCCCCGTCGTCGATCGGCCGGCCGGGCCCGCCGTCCCGCCGTGCCGGACGAAGCGCCGGATCCGGCGTCCGGCCCGGCACCGCGCGTGACGAGGCCGCGGCGACCGGTCCGGCCGCGTCCGCCGCGCCGGCGGCGTCCGGAATCCCTGGATCGTCCTCGGTCCCTGACATGGTCGCGCCCCCTGGCGTGCGCGATGCGGCCCCGCGGGGCCCGGCGGTCCGCCGGACCGTTGTCCCCATCGGTTCGGCGAAGACGCGTCTCATCGCCTTCGGGCAGCGCTGGTAGGCGCGGTGGATTTAATCGGTTCTGAACTCGGCATTCATCAAATCTTAATCTTGAAACAGCCCAGCTTGTGCCGAGATTAATCCGTATAATCTCAGATACAGATCAGAAATACTTATCTTTAGCTTGGCCGTGGCGACACTCGCCCGGCCTGCATGAACGGGGGGTGAGCGGGTCGCGGCGCGCCGCGGGGCAAGGGGCGTTCCGGCATTCGCGCCGGCCGACCGGCGTACGGCGACCGGGCGGACCCGGGGCATGAGCGGCGATGCGCGCGCGGGTGGCCCGAAAATTCGAGCGCCCGCGCCCGGGATTCTAACCTACCTTGTAGGACGGGCGCGCCGATTGCTGTCTGTTTGCCCAATGACACATGCTGGTTCTCAGTATCTGCAGTATGTCATCACTGCCAAGGCGCCGAACGGCGTCATTCAGCAGACCAGGGCCCGGGCGGCCAGCGCGGTCGTACTCGCGAAAGCTTGGCTCGCGGCGGGTCACACCGACGTCCGGATCGTGGATCCCCTCGGCAAGGCGCTTCATCCCGAGGGCTACCGTATGGCGATCATGAAGGGCGGAAAGCCCTACCGCTGACACGGGCCGGCCGCTCGGCGGGGCGACCCGCCTCGACGCGGGGTTCGTGATCCGCGTCCTCCGCGCCGGCGGCTCCCGCGCGCGGATCGCGCGCCGTCCGAGCGCGCCGGGACGGCACCGCTCAGAGCTTCACGCCCTCGAGATAGCCGCGGTTCCAGGTGGGGCTGATCAGGATCTCGTTGACGCAGACGGAGGCCGGCAGGCGGGCGACGAACAGGATCGTCTCGGCGAGATCCTCCGCCTGCAGCATGCGCCCGCGGTCCTCCGCGGTGACCGGAACCGGCCGCTTGTCGAGGAGGGGCGTCGCGACCTCGCCCGGGCAGATGCAGCAGGACCGGATGCCGTGCCCGCACTCCTCCTGGTTCAGGCTCTCCGAGAGCGCCACGAGCCCGTGCTTGGCGGCGGAATAGGCCGGCCCCGTCAGCTTGGAGACGTAGCGGCCGGCCCAGGAGGAGACGTGGATGATCAGGCCGCCCCGCTGCGCCCGCATGGTCGGCAGCACCGCCCGCGCCGCGTAGAAGGGGCCGTTGAGATTGACGCCGACCACGGCGTCGATGCCGGCCGGCGTGATCTCGCTCCAGCCGCGCTGAGGCACGTTGAGGCCCGCCGCGTTCACCAGCAGATCGCAGCGCCGCCACGCGGCGTGAACCGTCTCCCAGGCGCGCTGCACGTCGCCGGCCACGCCCATGTCGGCCGGGACGACCAGCGCCTCGCCGCCCGCCGCGCGGACGAGCTCCGCGGTGCGCGCGAGGGCCTCCCGCCCCCGTCCCGTGAGCGCGAGCCGCATCCCGGCCCGCGCCAGCGCCAGGGCGGCCGCCTGCCCGATGCCGGATCCGGCCCCCGTCACCCAGGCGACCTGCCCTTCGAGCGCGCGCATCATGGCTTTCGGCCCCGTCCCTACGGCTTGGCGACGAGCGGGCAGCCACCCTCGGCCAGAGGGCGGAAGGCCTGCTCGGCGGGGATCGTGTCGAGGAGCTCGTAGAGGTCCCACGGACCCTTCGACTCGGACGGCGCCTTCACGGCGAACAGGTACATCGGGTGGATCTTGCGCCCGTCCGCCCGGACGACGCCCTTGCCGAACAGCGGGTCGTCGGTCGGGTTGGCCTTCATCCACGCCATGGTCTTCTGCGGGTCCGTGGACTTCGTGGCCGCCACGGCCTTCAGGTAGTGCAGGAGCCCGGCATAGACGCCCGCATGGTTCATCGTCGGCATGGTGTTGCCGTTGCGCGGGTAGAAGCGCTCCGAGAAGGCCCGCGTCTCCGGGTTGAGATCCCAGTAGAACGACTCGGTCAGCACCAGCCCCTGCGCGGTCTGCAGGCCGATCGCGTGGACGTCCACGGCGTAGATCAGCAGGGCGGCGAGCTTTTGGCCGCCGTCGGTCAGCCCGAACTCGTGCGCCTGCTTGACCGCGTTGACCGTGTCGCCACCCGCGTTGGCCAGACCCACCACCTTCGCGCCCGAGGCCTGCGCCTGCAGCAGGAACGAGGAGAAGTCCGTGGCGGGGAACGGGACTCGGGCGGCGCCCAGCACCCGCCCGCCGCCCGCGTCGATCACGGCCTTCGCCTCGTTCTGCAGGGAGAGGCCGAACGCGTAGTCGGCGGTGAGGAAGTACCACGTGTCGCCGCCGCGCTTGAGCATGGCGCCGGCCGTGCCGTGCGCGAGGGCGTAGGTGTCGTAGGTCCACTGGATCGTGTTCGGCGAGCATTGCTTGCCGGTCAGCTCCGTGGTGCCGGCCCCCGAGTCGATGAAGATCTTGTTCTTCTCGCGGGTGACCTGGCTCACCGCCAGCGCCACCGAGGAGGTCGGCACGTCGAGGATCGCGTCCACGCCGTCGCGGTCGTACCACTGGCGGGCGACGGCGGCGCCGACGTCGGGCTTGTTCTGGTGGTCGGCCGAGACGATCTCGACCTGCACGTCCGGGCTGGTCTTGGCGAAATCCTCGACCGCCATCTGCGCGGCGACGACGGAGCCCTTGCCGCCGGTATCGGCGTAGACGCCCGACATGTCGTTGAGGACGCCGACCTTGACGCGGATCGGCTCGGCGGCGGCCGGTCCGGCGAGCACGGCGATGCCGATCGCGACCGAGAGGACGCAGCTCCGGATCAACGCCATCGTGGGCCGTCCTCCGCGAATGGTTCTGTCTTTCGGCCAGGAGGGCACGCTGGCATCCCAGCGTCAAGCGCCGGTCCGCGACCGGATCCGGGGCCGGCGAGACAGGCCGCGGCCGGATGTGTCGCGCCGGCGGTGCCGAAGACCTCGGGCCGGGCGCGCGGTCGGGCCTCGCGCGCTCAGCGGTACACGGTACAGCTGTTGACGTCCCCGCTCGGCAGGAACTCGCAGTTGGTGACCGGCGGGATGATCCCGTCGTCCGTCAAGGTCGAGATGGCCGCCTCGCTGATCGGCGGCGAGGTCAGCATCACCGTGCCGAACACCAGGCTGGCGGCGGCGAACGCCAGAACGGACAGCAGCACGGTGCGCCGGAGCGCGGGGAGCAGGGCGGTGGCCATGGATGTCCTCCCGAGCGGCGCAGCGTCGGCGCCAGCGGAGAGATTGGACTCCCAGGGCTCGGGGCGCGTCCCGCGTATGGGGGAGGGACCCGTGATTTCACGCGCGCCGACCGAAGGGTCGCCGGGCTGGCGACCGCCGTCGCGCTCAGGGCCGTCGCCCGGAACGCTCGCCGGCGGCTCCGCGCCCGCTCACCGCGACCTCGAGGGGGTTCCAGGGCCCAGGCGTGGCGGTCGAGCGGCGTCCACCGCTCAGCTGTGGCGCCGATCCGACGCGCTCGGTGCATCCTCTCGCACCATCGGCGGCCGCTCACGCATTCGTGGAGTCCGCAACGCCGGCGGCGATCCACGCCCGCCCGCTCCGGTCGGAGATGCTGCCAAGCGGGCGTGGACGGCCGGCGGGGGCTTAGGCCACCGACAAGCTCGGCCGTAGCCGACGCACTTTGCCGGATGATGTCCGCGCCGCGCGGGCGCCGCGTGCAGGGCCGGAGCTGCCGGCAGACGGCCAGCGGGACGCATCCGCCGCTATCCCCCGTCACACCGGCTGGGGCGCGAGGGTCTTGGCAGAGGCGAGAACAGGCCTCAGCGCTCGAATTTCATGGTGCCGGCGGAGGGGATCGAACCCCCGACCTTCGGTTTACAAAACCGCTGCACTACCGCTGTGCTACACCGGCAGGCGCCCTGAAACCATTGAGGAAATTGGCGGTTTCGGTGCGTCAGGAGCGTCTTTGACTACGATTGTAGGCGTTTCGTCAAGGCACAGAACTCGGCACACTCCGTTCACTGCTCGTTCGCGTTGCCCTTCGAGCGAGCCCAACAGGCCGGCTCCCGAGGAAATCGGGGGTCGGCACAAGAGTCGGCACACTTTACGGCACAGGATCGAATGGCCAAGGACCCTGCGCCCGTCTCCGAGCTGTTTGAGGCGAAGGAGATCACCGACCAGGAGTTGGGAGGCTTGCCGAAGACCCGACGGGCGTGAACGGGACCTGTTTGACGGCCCGGCCGCGTTCCACCTCCTCGGCGAGGAAGATGACGAGATCGTCGCCTACGCCAGGTTCCTGCCGACGACGAGGCCACACCTTCTCTCGCACCTGTACCCTGAGATCATGCAAGGCGGCTCCGCTCCGAAGGGACCGGCGATCTACGAATGGACACGCTAAGCGATCGTCGCGAGGAGACGTGAGATGCCGGATGCCGACCTATTCGCCGCGGCTGTTTCTGGTGCCATAGCGCTGGTGGTCCATGCTCTGAATCTCGACGGCTTGCTCATCGAGTTCCATCCCGCGCATATCCCGCGGCTGCTCGACACCGGCTGGGATGTCCGACCGCTCGCCCTTCCGACCTCCTACGAAGGCTCCAAGATCGTCCCGGTCTACGCCCAGGCGACCGGCCGCACCCTGAATGCTGCGCAGGCGGCCTTCGCGGCTTGGCCAAGCGCTCAGCTTCGCCTGCCGCACGGCCTCGTGAGGCGCGGGCAGCTCGAAGCCACAATTCAGTAACGTTCGGACCGCCGAGAGGAGCACGACCGATGTCACTCGCCGCGCAAAGCGTGCTGTTCTTCCGGGTGTACCGCGAGGTCACCTTGGCCCTTTACACCACTCTCGTGGAAGAGCTCTGTAGCTCGCCAGGCTTGCCGTATCAGTTCGCCGCCACGCTTGAGGATATCGGGCAGGGCTTCATGAAGCTCGCCGACAGGGTCAACGGCGAACTCGAACGCCGTAGCCTCCTCGACCGCGAAGTCGAAGCCGAGCATACCGTCGAGGCCAAGATTGAAGCGTTTCTGGCCCGCACGTTCGTCACTCACCGGGATCCGTTGAGCAACATGCCAGGCGAGGCGGCGAACGCGGGGCTGGATTGGGCGCTCGTTGAGCAAGCGCTGAAGATCGCCCTCACGATGACCCACGATCTACCGGTTGTTCAGCCTAGCTGAACAGCGGATCTGTCGCTTCGCCTTCTCCGTGGGATGACACGGCGCAAGGCGGGCCGACGCCACGCCGAAGATCCTACCGCCTCAGGGCATCCGCCCGCGCTCGGATTTGCATAGGCACTCGCTAACGCGGCCGACCGAGCTTCGACCGCCACCACGATCGCCGAGCGTGCCGAGCTGCCCGGTCGGGAGTGAGCCGCATAATCTATCTTTGGATGGCGATCTCGTCGCCAGGCTGAATGCCAGAAAGAATTTCAATGCCATTCTGCTGTGTGGAGCCAAGCCTGACTTGTTGAGGGCGGGCTTGACCGCTCTGCCGATCGCGCACTTGGACGGTCGGGTTCGTGGCGGCATCCCTCACTGCCTCGATCGGCACGACGAGCGCCTGCGGGTTGCTGGCGATCTGGATGCGCATCAGAGCGGACATACCCAACCGAATCTGATCGCGTGTGGCCTCCCTCGAGAAAGCGGCCCGCACCTGGAATGAGGGCGATCGGCCCCCTCCATGCTCGCCATCCGCTTCGGCGCTAATCCCAATGAGGCGGGCTTGGATTGGTTCTCCTGGGAAGGCGTCGCTGCTGATCTGGGCCACCTGACCGATTCGGATGCGGTTGACGTCGACCTCGTCGACTTGGCCGGTCACCACCAGGGTCGTCGTGTCGGCGATCGCGAACATCGCTTGGCCCCGACTGACATGGGCGCCGCTCTCGATCTCCACTGCTGGCAGCCCACCCTGGCGGCCGACCGGAGGGCGGGCGAGGATGCCGTCGATTGGAGCGCGGACAGCCTGTCCCGCAGCCTGGGCCTTCAGGTCGTCGAGGCGGGCTCGCGCGTTCTGCAGTTCCAGCTCGGCCAGCCGCCGGTTGTCCGCGTTTCCGCGCTCAAGCGTCGTGTGCAGATCCAGGCTGGCACCGGCAGCACTATTGCGCAGCATATCGCGCTGCTGCACCAGACCATCATACTCGTTGCGCGAGACGATGCCGCGGTCGAGCAGCTTCTTGATCTCCGGTACCTGCCGCTCGATCACCGTCAGGCTCGCCTCCGCGGCTTCCAACACGCGCCTAGCCCGGATCACGTCCGGGCTGTCGGCCCAACGGTCGAGCAGCGCGACCGCTATCGAACTCTTCAGGAAGGCGGCCTCCGCCTCACGCAATCGGGTCTGGATCTCACCGTCATCCAGAACCGCGAGCACCTCGCCGGCCCGAACCGGATCGCCGATCTGAGTGCGCCGCTCGCGGATCACGCCGTCGAACGGCGCCACGACTGCGACGGACCGGCCCGCCGCCACCGTACCGGCCAGAGCCACGAAGGACGCCGTGGCAACCGGCACGACCGTGAAGATGCGCTCTTCGCCCGGCTGACTGAACGTCGTCGCGCTCGGGTTGGGTGCCGGCACGCCTCCGAGCCGGGTCAAGATGGCGAGCCCGACGACCGCGCCGGAGAACGCGGCAACGACGCCCCAGCGTACGTGCCGCGGTGCGAAGGCGCATGCGTGCCGTCCTGAGACGACCGCCCGGCTCAGTCCCGCAAGGCGATATGCCATGTTTCGAGCGTCGTCCCCAGCTGCAGGTCGAGCAGCGTCAGTGCGTTGAGGTAGCCAATCCGCGCGTCCAGCTGCTGGCTCTCGGCCGCGCGGAGATAGGCCTCTAGTGCGCGCACCTGATAGTTCGCTGAGCGCTCGGCTTTGAGCTTTTCCCGCTCGATCTCGACCGAGCGAGCTGCCAGATCGCGGGCGCGGCGGGCGCCCTCGAGCTGACGCCAACGTATCGCGATGTCACTGGCAGAGCCACGGACCTGCAACTCGATGCCCTGCCGGATGGTCTCGAGCTGCAGCTCGGCACTCTTCAGGCCGGTGGTCGCCTGGATGTAGGGCTGGTCGCGCCGGAGATCATTGAGGGGCGCGTTGAATACGAGTCCGACCGTGACGTCCGACAGACTCGTGCCGCTGGCGCGCGGGCCCTCATTCGTCGTGCGACCGAATGAGCGGGCGGCGAACACCGACAGATCCCAGAGCCGCTCGTTCTCCGCGACGACCAGGCCGAGTTTGCCCTGCTCGATAACCAGAAGCTGACCGAGGTAGTCGGGCCGCTGAGCCAGGGCTACCCGCATCAGGTGCGGCACATGCGCAGTCACCTGCACTGGCTCGGTGCTCTCTCGCGCATTGATGCGCGTGCCGAGGTCAAGGGCGAGCAGATCCAGCAGATGTAGGCGGGCGCCGTCATGGGCGCGCGTCGCCTCCAGGACGCGCAGGCGCTGGTTCTCGAGGTCCGCCTCGGTCTGGACGATGTCGACCTCGGGCATGCGTCCGGCCGCTATGAGGCTGCGGTTGATGTCGCGGAGTTCCTCGGCTCGTTCGACAGCAGCCTGGGCAAGCCTCGCGTCCTCTTGCGCGCGCAGCAGGTCCCGGTAGGCGTAGATCACCTGCCCGATGGTCTCCGAAACGGTGGCTTTGAGCCGCAGTTGGTTGATGCGCTCGCCGAGCCGTGCGGAGCGAACGGGGGCGAGGGTGACGTCGACGCCGCCGCCGCGCAGGAGCGGCTGGGTGAGCGACAGGACGCCCGCCGTGCTGCGGGTCCGGAGGCCGGGGCTTTCAGCAGTGCGGTTGGCCCAGGAGAAGCCGAGTGTGGCGCCGGTGGGCAGCAGCGCGGCGATCCCAGGGCTGACTTCGAGAGCGGTGGTGTTGATTCCGGCGATGCGTTGGCGCACCGCGCCTCCGGAGAGGCCAAGATGGGGAGCGAAGCCGTCCTCGGCGACGCGCAGGTCGAATTTCTGAATGATGCGATCGAGGTAGGCGCCGCGGATTGTGCGGTTATCACGCAGCGCTAGGGACACCGCGTCAGTCAACGTTAATGGAACATTGACCTCGGCCCGTTCCGTCTTTTCTGCGCCCTGATTCGGGAGAGATGACGTGGGCTTAAAGGTATGACGCGGCGTCTTGTGCGACTGCCGAGCAGCAACCGAGGACGTTGCCAGAATTGCCGCCGCCACGACGCTGACCGCCAAACCCTTGAAATGCCGCAGCCTCGCCATGCGCCTACTCGGAGCGCAAAGCAGATATGGGGTTGAGACGCGCGGCGCGATCTGCCGGGTAGAAGCCGAAAAACAATCCGACTGCCACCGCCATGCCGGCTCCGAGGGGAAGTGCCATGGGGGCAGGTAGGAACGGCCAGTTCGACGACCGGGCGAAGATCCAGCCAGCGAGGGTGCCAAGCCCGGTCCCGAGTAACGAACCGAGCGCAGACAAGACGAGTGCCTCGGCCAAGAACATGATGCCGATATCCCGGCGGCGCGCTCCAATCGCGAGGCGCAAGCCGATCTCGCGTCGGCGCTTCATGACGCTCATCAGCATCACGTTCATAACCCCTGCGCCACTTACCACCAGCGAGACAGCACCGATACCGAACAGCAATAGATCGTAAATGCGCATCTGATTTTGTAGGCCGTTGATCAGCTGTCTCGCGGTCTCGACTCGCACGCTGCCGGCTCGCATAAATGGATAGAGGTAATCAGTAACGTGACGAGCAGTCTTTTGATCGTCTGCCCCTCGGACCAAACGCGCGGCCACTCTAGTGATTCCAGGCTTCGCGATCAGTCGGTGCGCGGCCTCAAAAGGAATCACAGCGGCTCGGTTTAGATCGAGGCCGAGCAATGGACTATAGGATGTCCGCCCGAGGATTCCGATAACGACCAAAACCTGATCGCTCAACATCACAGTATTGCCGATCCGCAAAGGTCTGCCGGAGTCATTTTCGACAGTTCGCGCCAGATCAGCACCCAGAACCACAAATGGCGCATTTTTGTCGAGTTGGGAGGTTTGTCGTCCTGATACGACGGTGGCATTCATTAATCCGTACAGTGCTTCATCAGCAGCGACGAGGTTCGCATAAAGCGAAGCACGTCCGAAACGCAGCAGTGTTCCGCTCGTTATGACCGGGACGGCTATTGACAAACCTAAACCACGACAGGGCAGACTTCGAACTACATCGGCCGGAAATGTAGTGAGTTTTTTGGCATCGCTTTGAAGAAAAATACTTATAATATCGGTACCGAGTGCTTCAAATTGCCTCATCGCTTCAGCCCGCGCGTTGTGACCGACATGAAGAATCGCAATTACAGCAGCGGTGCCAATGATAATGCCGAAAATCGCCAAAAATGCTTCGCTTCCGAGCGCTCGAAGATTCCCTATTGCATCAAGAATGATTTGATTTAATCGCGCACCGCGTGCCGGCTCAATCACAACGATTGACCGGGATGATTCGGTTCGCCGTCGTCTTCATGGACGCGGCCATCCCGCATGATAATCCGGCGTGGACAGCACGCTGCGACTGCGGGATCGTGGGTGACGATCAGGATAGTGACTCCGAGATCCCGGTTGATGGCGAGGAACAGCGCCATGATGTCTTCGGCACCTCGGCTATCTAAGTTGCCCGTCGGTTCGTCGGCGAGCAAAAGAGAGGGCTGACCCACGAGAGCACGAGCGATCGCCAAGCGCTGACGCTGGCCGCCCGACATCTCGTCCGGTCGGTGGGATGCACGCTCTGCCAAGCCGACATGCTGGAGCATCGCAGCGGCGCGCGATCTACGGATGGGCCGCCTAAGCCCACGGTAGACGAGGGGTAAAGAGACGTTGTCCAGTGCCGATAGGCGAGGCAACAGGTGAAATGCTTGAAATACGAACCCGATCCGCTGGTTGCGGAGCGTGGCCATCTCGTCATCAGAGAGATTTTCTGTCGGCAGGCCGTCGATCTGAATCTGACCGTGGTCGGGTCGATCGAGTAACCCGACAAGGTTCATCAGCGTCGTCTTACCCGATCCAGAGGAACCCATGAGGGCGCATACTTCTCGGCTATGAATTCGAAGATTGACTTGCGATAGTACCGAAATAAAGTCATTACCTATTTTTTACCCCTTAGTCGCGTCTTTAATGTTCAGCATTGGTCATTCGCACAATGAGAAAATGCAGGCGGCCAATTAAATGGCATCGTCTAGCAAGCTTAAAATAGTCTTATGGATATAGATCTCACATAATATCACAAAAGTCAACAAGATATACATGCTAAATATCCGGGGATGTCTACAATATGGCATCTGATCGCAATCTCATATCGGCAGTCAAGTAATTACAGCAATTGTTTTCGAACCGGCGAAAGACCATTACTTACTTGTAAGAATTTTTTCTTGACAGAGCCAGCCAAAAGAAAAAATATCGTCCGACTCAAGTAAGAGTCGGCAACGAAACGAGATAGCGATGTCTTTCAAGCGCAACTTCGGTGCTGTATTTGCAATAATGAACTTCTTCGCCTTGAATTGTCACGGCGCATATGCTGTCGAACCAACAGGTGCTGGTTACGACGATCAGAACAGGGTCAACTATTATTATGGATATCTGTATCTTCCAAGCATCGATTATACAAATAGGTATTATTCAAATAGCGACAACAAAATCGGCCCGTCTTCTTTTAAATTAGCGCCGGGCGCAAAATCAAAGATGTCTCATACAAATTTGATTATAAATCCGACTACAAGGTGACAGTAAGACTTTGCCTTGGAAATCGATGTGCGCAAAGCGAAGGCGGTTTTGTTAAAGATACATACTTCGCCGGCGATGACGCCTCACAGTCATTCGAAATATCTTATATCATCTACGATAAAGACAATAAACTTGTAAACGTCAGCAGCCATGATCAGGCGTCGCTTGACGTTCATATCTCGTATTAGCAGGCTGCTAATGTTGAGGCGTCGCGATTATTGTCATATCGCGGCGCCACATTGCAGAATTGTCGTTCGAAAGATAACTCGCAATCCAAAATCAAGGCCAAAGATCCAGGAGGCTCTCACTATGTCAAAGGTGGAGTTGGGCAAAATCCCCTTCAAGCATTCAAAGTTGGAAAAAAACGTCACGGCAAGCAACACGGTTGAAAAAAAATCCGCTTATAGCTCTAGTGTTGACGCGAGCTCCACCAACAATGTAATGATTACTGATGATGCAACCAAAAGCTTGCGCACAAAGATCGCCGTGCTTGATCTGCAGAGGGCAGTCGGTGATCCTGAGAAGATAGTTCCACCTCCAATCGGTCCCGGACAGCCGAGCGCTGAATTATCCGCAGCATTACGGAAAGGTCTTGTGGGTCCAGAAAATTGGTTAAGCCAATCAGACTTGGAATTATTTCGGAAAGTGACCGGGAAAAGTTTGAGAAATGGATCTTTTATCGACAATAACGGTGAAAAATCTCAACTTTCTGAACCTGAAAGCGACTTGTTGAATGATCTATATCAAGCAAGGAACTATGGAATACTGGGAGAGCATGGCTTCGTGCTTATGTCCGGCAAAGATTTAAGCAGTGAAGATATTGGACATATCCTTAGATACGTCAAATCGCAAGAACCGAAAAGGAATTTAGCCTTATTAGAGCGGGCAATGGAAATAAGTTCGAGAGAAGAAAAGAATAAGGCCAAGGAGTCTACGGCACACAAAACGATAGAGTCATCCCAGATCTGAGAATAAGAACGACTTCCTTGAACAGTTTTTATCAAGATAAAAGCGAGGCTGGTTAAACCTTCGAAGCTTTCTTGCCTCGCTCGCACCACACCGACAGCTGCCGTAGTGCGTCTATCCAAGTGCGCTCGGGCTTACCCACGTCAACTGCCGCCCCCAAAGCTCGTTGTTATCAATACCGCGGCACGCGATCTATGTAGGCAGTGTCGCGGCAGGCCTTTCTGACCGTCGTGTAAAGGCGCGATGGTTCGGAAGCGCAATGGAAAAACTTTCAACTTCACAAATCAATTCTACCATCGGAAACTAACCTACTGGCAATCAAGATTTGCAAGCAGATGCTCGGCTTTCCAAACCGAAGGAGTGAGCCGCGCAGTCAGGCCCCGGTTTAAGCGTAGGCGATTGGCAGCTCATTCACTCGCGTCGTGTAGCGCGGCGTGCGCATCTCGAACTTCGTATTCCAGTCGCGCCGGCTCACCAGCCCGGCGCGCGCCGGGACCACCGCGCCGCGGCCCCAGCGCGCGTTGCACGCGTCCATCGCCGCCATCAGCGGGCCCGACCGCGCCCGGTCGAGCGCGCCGATCAGCGCTCGCGGGCTGTGCGACAGCGGTACGACGTCGTTCGTGACGATCCCGGCCTTGCTGTACCGCCACGGCCGCTCGCCGGGATCGCGCCACGTCCGCGCCCCCCCGTGCCGCGCCGCCTTGATCAGCGCCAGCGTGTCCGAGCTGTGCTCCGGCAGCTGCACCGTCGTCGAGACCGAGCGCATCGGCTCGCCCCGATCGTGCTCGCTCGTGTGGTAGAAGACCGTGACGTGATCGGTGCCCAGCCCCTCGCGCCGCAGTTTCTCGCCGAGCCGCGTGGCGTGCGCCGCCACCGCCTCCTCCAGCACCGCCCGCTCGGTGATCCGGCTCGAGAACGAGCGCGTCACCGCGCAGCCCTTCCGCCGCGCCGGCACCATCTCCAGCGGCAGGCAGGCCGCGCCGCGCCGCGCAGCTCGTAGATGATCCGCTCGCCCACCACGGTCAGGCCCTTGCGCACCGGCCGCGGGTCGAGGTCGCGCAGGTCCGCCACGCTCTCGACGCCCATCGCCTGGAGCTTGGCGAGCGAGGCCCGGCCGATGCCCCAGACCTCGGCGACGTCGATCCGGCACAGCCAGTGCGCGTAGGCCGCCGGGTCGGTCAGGTCGCACACGCCGCCGAGAACCGGAACGGTCTTGGCGATGTGGTTGGCGAGCTTGGCCAGCGTCTTGGTCGGGCCGATGCCGACGCAGGTCGGGATTCCGGTCCAGGCCCGAACCGTGGCGCGCAGGTCCCGAGCGAGCTCGACCCGCAAGCCCGGCACCACGTCCGACAGGTTCAGGAAGCTCTCGTCGATCGAGTAGATCTCCACCTGCGGGCTGAATTGCCGGTAGACCGTGTTGGTCCGGCCCGACATGTCGCCGTAGAGGGTGTAGTTCGACGAGAACACCCGCACGCCCTGGACCCGGCACAGGTCGCGGATCTTGAAGTACGGGTCGCCCATCTTGATGCCGAGCGCCTTGGCCTCGGCCGTGCGGGCGATGGCGCAGCCGTCGTTGTTCGAGAGCACGATCACCGGGACAGTGGCGAGCCTCGGGTCGAACACGCGCTCGCACGCGCAGTAGAAGCTGTTGCCGTCGATCAGCGCCACGGCGCGGCCGCGGTCGATCCGGTCGCGCTGCCGGGCCTCCGGCATGCTCACGCGCGCTGCCCGCGGGCGACATGCCAGCGGATCGAGAAGCGCACCACGCCCCAGATCACACCCTCGCCGAGCTCGTCGACCGCGAAGGCGGGCAGGTCCGGGTTGCAGAAGGCGAGCCGGGCGACGTTGCCGTCGATCACGAGGCGCTTGCAGCTCATCTGGCCGTCGACCGCCGCGACGACGATGCTGCCGTGGCCCGCCTTGAGGCTGCGATCGACGCAGGCGAGGTCGCGGTCGTAGATGCCGGCGCCCTCCATGGACGAGCCACTGATCCGCCACAGGAAGGTGGCGGGCGGGTTCGGCACGAGCCAGCGGGGCAGTTCGAGCGCGCCCTCGAGGAAGTCATCGGCGGGCGACGGGAAGCCGGCGCACAGGGCCTGCCCGATCAACGGGATGCGGACGGCGTCCGGGCTGTGGATCAGCAGCTCATCGATCTGGTGAATTGACATGTGGTTCAGGCTGCGCAGACGCGGCCGCGCGCATAACCGTAGGAGACCAGCCGCCCATGATATGTGATGTGGCGTTCCGCAGCATCGATGTCGGCAAGGGCGTCGGCGATCGCCTGCACCAGAGCTGCCCAGCCATCTCGATGCGCGGCTTGGTAGTAGTGGAGCGCGATCGCCTCGGCCTCAGTGAGACGAAACTCCACAGGTGGCTCGTGCGGCAGAGCGTGCATCGCGTCCCAATTCCCTTACAGAACATAAAGAGAACAAAGCGCAGGGATTATCGCGGTTCAACAGTCGGCTCGGAGTTGGCTCGGATAGTGGTGGATCGCTGTGGAAGGATCCCAGAAACGGCAATGTCGATCGGGCCTTAGCACTACCGAGACCGCTCGGCGGACAAGACGACGATGGCAATGAAGACGGTGTTCGCGGTGCAGTCCTTCGAGCTGCACCGTAAGCGGCTGCGGCCGATGCGACAGGAGCCCGCGCAGTCCGAGAGTGGCGCAGTGAAGAACGCCAAGAACCTAGCCAAGCGGATGCCGGGCGCGGCTACGCTGAAGTTAGCAATCGATGAGAAGACCGGCGGCTCGGAGATCGTGAGGATCTTTGGGCCGTCGGCGAGGTTCATGGCAAATTGCAAATGAGCGCCAAAGTACGTGACAACCCACCGCTTATGGGCGTAGGAGGCAGGCCAACTTAGAACTTAGGGTTGGTACGGCACGGACATGACAAGCGCCAATTCCGACGCAAACGGCCCTTCTTGGTCGACTGCGTATGCAGAAAGAGCAGATCTAAAAGCATTCGGGAGCGCTGGATTGGCGCTCTTTGCTATGGCCCTAAAATTTGGTTATGATGATCTAGAAACAATCGGGGCCGATGCCGTAGTAGATGGGCCTGATGATCGGGGATGCGATGTCATTTTTGTCGATCGAGAACAAGGCATAGCTATCGTAGCTCAGTCCTATGTTTCAACGACTTCAAAAGCCGCTGCTAATGCCGGCAAGGCTGCCACCTTACGTCAAGCTGTTTAATTTCTCGTAGAGGTCGGAATAGAGAGCGTTCCAGACCGTTTAAAAGCCAGTGCTTCACTCCTCCGTGAAGCTCTATTGGCCGGAGATATTCGAACCGTTTATGTTTGGTTCGTCCATAATTGTCCCGGATCAGAAAATGTCAAGAGCGAGCTGGCTGCTGTTGCAGAGACTGCAAACGCTATAATCCGGACAAAAACTGGAAGTAAAGATATATCAATATCTGTCTCAGAAATCTCTAGTGAGTTGCTTGAAACTCTTTATACCGACACCAGCACACCAATTCTGGTTAACGAGCCGATTAATTTTAGTGTTCCAAGCGGATTTACATTCGAAGAGGGCGACTGGAACTGCTTTGTCGCGCCCATACCACTAAAAATGCTCAAAGATCTATACGACAAGCATAGCACAAACCTCTTCTCTGCGAATGTTCGTGACTTTCTGGGCATGAAGTCCGGGGAATCGAATATCAACTTCCAAATGCGTAGGTCATTAACGGAAAAGCCACAAAATTTCTTCGTTTACAATAATGGACTGACCGTTCTTACTCACAAGATTGAGGCAGAACAGCTAGATGGGAGACTTGAAGTTTCCGTGAAGGGCTTCTCTATTGTCAATGGAGCTCAGACAACCGGCACAATTGGAACTTCGAAAGACACTTCTCCTACGGGATTTGTGCTCGCTCGGTTTATTTCTACTAGCAATGAGGATCTAGTTGCCGATGTAGTTCGATATAATAATTCACAGAATGCAGTAACCGCTTCTGATTTCAGAAGCACAGACCCTATACAGCGCAGGCTTGTTCAAGAAATGCGCGAAATTCCAGATGCTGAGTATGACGGAGGGCGGCGCGGAGGCGTCTCTGCTGCAATCAAGAGGCGGCCAAAGCTACTACCGTCATATTCTGTCGGGCAGGCTTTGGCTGCTGTTCACGGTGATCCTACTGTTGCATATAATGAGAAGTCGGCGCTTTGGTCAAAGGATGCGCTATATAGTCGATATTTTTGTGAAGAACTAAACGCCAAGCACATTGTGTTTTGCTATGGTCTTCTTCGTGCCATTGAGAATGAGAAGAGTCAGCTAAGATCGCGGGAGACCGCTGGCAGTCCAGCGCTATCTAGCGCGGAAGTTGCGAAATTGGATTTTTATAGAAAGCGAGGCTCTGTCTTTCTGTTGGCCGCAGCAATAGGCCATTGCCTTGAGACAATCACTGATCGAGTGGTGCCGAGCCGATTTCTGCTATCATTCGGAAGCAAGATCTCGCCAGACCAGTCTGTCCAATTATGGACACCTCCAGTCGTGGCTTTGTCGAGCCTCCATGCCCAACTCGC
The DNA here is from genome assembly GCF_052045615.1 of Methylobacterium sp. 22177. Lineage (NCBI taxonomy): Bacteria > Pseudomonadati > Pseudomonadota > Alphaproteobacteria > Hyphomicrobiales > Methylobacteriaceae > Methylobacterium > Methylobacterium sp. 22177. The sequence goes on from NZ_JBQEPK010000011.1 coordinate 156,300, forward strand.
GGGGGCTTTCAGCGACGGTCTAAAGAACGCTGAGAAGGTTAAGGATGTTCTTTCTCAATATTCACAGTTTGTTGCCGGCTTGAAAGAGCTATACGCTCCCATGTTTGCAGCGATCAGAGAGGGGATTACCTTTCATAATGCGACGGTCAAGGCGGATTTTATAAATAAATCGAAATAAAAATTGGAATAATTGTTTTTCTCGTGCGCGTTAGGCCGGACGGGCGTCAACATTTTGCGCTGTTGGCGCCCCCGGCTCGCGTGAATGAGGTCTTAGCGGTGATACAAGATTCGTCGTGCCGAATTTTAAAGCGCGACGCTTTCCGCCGAGCAAACTAATATGCCAACCTTGTGGTTTTGGTTGTGACGGAAAAATCTTGCGCATCATCGGACAGTTAAGGCTATCATCTCACCGCCCCGCCAAACCGACCTTAGCCAGCACGATCCCCCCGAAGGCCAGCAGCGCCGCCGAGGCCAGCCCCCAGCCGATCTTGCGCAGGTCCCGGACCTGCCCGGTGACCTCGGCCAGCCCCTTGGCCGCCTCAGCCTTGGCGCCGTCCACCGCCTTGTCGATCCGCCGCTCAATCTCGTCGCGGGCCACGAAGTGCTCGATGTCGCGCCGGTAGGCCACGCCTTCGAGCTTCTCGTCCATCCGGTCGAGCGTAAGCGCTGTCTGGGCGGCACCTTCCGGCAGTCGGTGTGAAGGCGACATACGGAGCGGAATGGGAGCTCCGTCACATGTCGATGTCAGGGCGTATGGCTATGTCGGAGCCGATCCGGCGCCTGGAGCTGTTCACCGGGGCCGGCCGGCGGCGCACGTGGTCTGATAAAGAAAAGGCCGCCATCGTCGCCGAGAGCGATGGGCAGGGCACCTCGATCAGCGCCGTGGCGCGCCGGCATGGATTGAGCGCCTCGCAGCTGTTCACGTGGCGACGCCTGATGCGTCAGGTTGGGAGACACGACGGCGAGCGCCCACTGCAGTTCGTGCCGGCCGTGATGAGTGTGGGACCACAGGAGCCGACGACTGCCGAGATGAGCCCCGGGGTGGGGGAGCGATGCGGCTGCCACGGCATCGAAGTCGAGATCGCAGGTGCCACGGTCCGCATCGCTCAGGACGCGAGCGCGGCTCAGATCGCCGCGGTGATCCGGGCGCTGAAGGCTCCCCTATGATCGGGCCCTCCGGCGCGGTGCGCGTGATGCTGGCCACACGGCCTGTGGACTTCCGCAAGGGCATGGACGGGCTGGCCGCTCTGGTCCGGGACGCAATGGGCGCGGACCCATTCTCCGGCACGGTCTACGTGTTCCGGTCAAAACGCGCTGATCGGGTGAAGCTCCTGGTCTGGGATGGAAGCGGGCTGGTCCTCGCGACCAAGCGTCTGGAGGCGGGTCAGTTCTGTTGGCCGAAGATCGAGGACGGCGTGATCCGGCTGAGTGCGGCGCAGCTCGCGGCGCTCGTCGAAGGCTTGGACTGGAAGCGCGTCCATGCAGCGCGTGCCGTGAGCGTGCCGGCGGTTGCCGGCTGAGCAAAAAGGCTGGCCAGCGGGCTTCATCGCAGTGGTAAGTCACTGGCGGATCTGCTCTCATCTGCTTCGTGGCCGCGCCTGCTTCGCCCTCGTCCGACGATCCCGAGACGCTCAAGGCGCTGCTCGCCGAGGAGCGCGCCGAGAACGAGCGGCTGCGCCAGATCATCCTGGCGATGCAGCGCCACCGCTTCGGCCGCCGCGCCGAGAGCCTGCCGGAGGATCAGCTCCTGCTCGGGCTGGAGGAGGCCGAGCAGGTCGAGGCCGCGGGCTTTGCCGCCGAGGAGAATGAACCGACCAAGCAGGAGGCGCGGAGGGCCAAGCGGCGCACGAAACGTGGGGCGCTGCCCGCCCACTTGCCGCGAGTCGAGCACGTGATCGATGTCGACAGCCTCGTCTGCCCGTGCTGCTCGGGTGCCCTGCATCGGATCGGCGAGGACGTATCCGAGCGCCTCGACGTGGTGCCGGTGCAGTTCCGGGTGCTGGTGATCCGCCGCCCACGCTACGCTTGCCGCGCCTGCGGGGACGCAATCGTGCAGGCACCCGCGCCGGCGCGGCTGATCGAGGGCGGCCTACCGACCGACGCTCTGGTCGCGCAGGTGCTCGTCTCCAAATACGCCGACCACCTGCCGCTGTATCGACAGGCGCAGATCTTCGCCCGCCAGGGCGTCAGCCTCGACCGCTCGACGCTGGCCGACTGGGTCGGGCGCGCCGCCTTCCTCCTCCGGCCCGTGCACGCGCGGCTCCTGGAGACGCTCAAACGCTCTGGCAAGCTGTTTGCCGACGAGACCACGGCACCGGTGCTCGATCCGGGCCGCGGCCGCACCAAGACCGGCCAGCTCTGGGCGTATGCGCGCGACGACCGGCCCTGGGGTGGGACGGATCCGCCCGGCGTCGCCTACGTGTACGCGCCCGACCGCACGGCTGGACGACCGATCGCGCATCTCTCCGGATTTGCAGGCGTGCTGCAGGTCGACGGCTACGCGGCCTACGAGAGCTTAGCCAAGGGCGGCGCAGTGCGGCTGGCCCACTGCTGGAGCCATGTGCGTCGGCAATTCTATGACCTTGCCGCGGCCTCGCCGATCGCCACAGAGGCGCTGTCGCGCATCTCCGTGCTCTACCGGATCGAGGCCGAGATCCGCGGGCGTCCGGCCGAGGAGCGACGGGCGGCCCGTCAGGAGCGAAGCCGGCCGGTGATCGAAGCGCTGGAGCCGTGGCTGCGGGAGAAGCTCGACCTCCTGAGCCGCAAGAGCAACCTCGCGGAGGCGATCCGCTACGCCCTGAGCCGCTGGGCGGGGCTGAGCCTGTTCCTCGCCGACGGGCGCGTCGAGATCGACTCCAACACCGTCGAGCGCGCGATCCGGCCGCTGGCTTTGAACCGGAAGAATGCCCTGTTTGCTGGTTCGGAC
>NZ_JBQEPK010000012.1:0-157800 GCF_052045615.1 Methylobacterium sp. 22177
TGAAGGCGGTGAGGACCTTCTGGACCTCGGTGAAGGGCGCGTTCGACACGTAGATCAGGTCGCGGTTGCGCATCCGGAACGCCTGCGACACAAACAGGCTGTTGGGGTCGCGCATGTCGATCCGGTAGACCACCGGCACCAGAGGCGTGCCGAGCAGCTTCGAGCCGGGGCTGAGACGACGCACGACGCTGGCCGGCTCGAACCGGAAGATGAAGGTGCCGGCCGGGTCGGCGGCGAAGTCCGACAGGCCGCGCGCCTTGGCCAGCGCCTGCGCCAGCGTGATCCCGTCGGCCTGGAACGGCAGCTCGGTGCTGTTGCCCAGCGCGCCCACCGCGATGAAGGTCTGCGGGTCGCGCACCAGGGTCAGCACGTCGTTGGGCCGCAGGTAGATGTTCTCACGCGGGTTCGACACCACCGTGGTCAGCGGCACGGTCGCGGTCACCGGCCCGCGCGAGAGCCGCACGAAGGTCTCGTTGACCGGCGCGCGGTTGCCGCCGGCGGCGGCGATGACGTCGAGGATGCGGTCGCCGTGGCCCGAGAGCGGCAGGCGGGCGCCGGCGGCGCCCTCGCCGGTGACGGTGACGGCCTGGGAGATCGGGCGTGTGACCGAGACCAGCACCTGCGGCTGGATGGCCTTGCCGGCGAGCTCGTTCTCGATGAGCGCCTGGACGTCCTGGGTGCGGCGGCCGGCGACCTTGATGCGGCCGGCGTAGGGCACCGAGATGGCGCCGTCGCGCCCGACGGGCTGCTCCGGGATGAGGGCGGACTTGGAACCTGCGGAGAAGCGGTCGGCGACGAGGGGCCCGGAGAACAGGCCGCCGGACCCGGCTTCCCAGACGGAGACCGAGACCATGTCGCCGATGCCGATGACCGGCTCGGAGGAGGGGCGGTGGTCGCCGAAGGAGGCGAGCAGGCTGTCCAGCGGCCGGCCGCGCAGGGCCTCGACCACGGAGGGAGTGACGTCGATGATCTCGTAGCGGGCGAGCAGGCCTCCGTCGGCCGTGGCGACCTCAGCCCCGGCCTGAATCGCGCTCGCCGTCGGACCCGCCGCGGGCAGGTACGTGCAACCGCCGGCAGATCCAGCCGCCAGGGCGGCCATCAGGGCGGTGCACGCCGTCTTACGCAGCATCACAAAGATTTCTCCTCGCCGAGCCCGCGCCATCGCTGGCCCGGGCCGGGACACCCAGTTTGACCGCCAAACGCTGCGATCGCTTTAACGGCCGCGCCGGAGCGGCGGCCGTCGCGTGGCCGGTCGCGCTATCCGCGGGCAATGCGTCACCAGCGTGGCACGGCCACGCTTATGCCGCGCAAGCTTAACCTTATCATGTCCCCGCGGCGATGTCCGCGGGCGCGGTCGCGAGACTCGCACGCAGCGCCCGCCCGAGCTCGTCGGCGGCGATGTCGGCGCGCTGCGGGGCCTCGTGCGGGCGGCCGAAGCGGAACAGGGCGTACTCGGTGGTCCGCCCGCCGAAACCGGGTTTGCAACTCGGCAGCGACGGTGCGTGGTCGCCGAACACGCAGAGCGTGATGGTCTGGCCCCGCTCGCGGGCGATGGCGTCCAGGCCGGCGACGAGATCCTCGACCATCTGCCCGGTATGGGCGACGTGATGGAGATACTGCGCCTGCGGGTCGTCGATCCCCGGCAGCCGCCCCGGCTTCCAGGGACCGTGGTTCTCCATGGTCACGCAGAACAGGAACAGGGGCGCGCGGCGGGCCCGCACTTCCGCGAGGAGGCGCGCGCCGAGGGCGACGTCCCCGACATAGGGCCCGACGCGCGGCGCCTCCGCGAAGGCCTCCCCCATCACGAGATCGGCGAAGCCGAAGGCCTCCATCACGCGCGCCCGCCGGAAGAAGTCGCGGTGGAACGGGTGCAGGAACAGGGTCCCGTAGCCCTGCCCCCCGGCCAGCCGGGCGAGGCTCGTCGGCTCGTCGCCGCTGCGGGACGTGTAGGGGTCGAAGCGGCCGAAGCCGAGGCTCTCGGACGGTCGGCCGGTGAGCACCGCGTGCTCGCTGCGCATCGTGTAGGCGCCGTGCGCCGGCACCCGCAGGCGCCCGTACTGCGCGGCCCGGGTGCGGAACAGGTCCATCGCCGGCAGTTTCGGGCCGCCGAGCCGCTCCGGATCGACGAAGGATTCGAGCTGGATCACCACGACGACGTCGTCGCCCGGGCCCTCCGGCAGCGCCGGCGCCGCCGGCACCGGCACGCCGCCGGCCATCGCCCGGGCGGTGTAGCCCAGGAGGCTAGCCGGGAGGCCGACCCGGGTGACATCCGCCTCCAGATCGGGTTCGGGGAACCAGCGGGCGATCAGCCGGGCGAGCGGCGGGCGCGGGGCCGCCCGGACCAGCAGCCAGAGCGCGAGCGGGAGGCCGAGCAGGCACAGCACCCGCGGCAGGGTCGCGACGGGCAGCACGCTCGGCTCGATCCAGTACCACAGCGCGGTGACCGCCAGGGTGAGCAGGACCGGCACGGAGATGCGCGGGTCCCACAGGGGCGGGATGTAGTAGAGCTGCGGATGCCGCGGCACCTGGGGCAGCAGGGCGAAATCGCTGAACAGCAGCGGCTCGCCGATCACCGAGCGCTTCGCGCGGCTGACGACGATCAGGATCGCCACGGTGATCACGCAGGTCAGCCCGGCGAGCCAGGGCCGCCAGGAGAACTCGAACCAGAACAGCAGGATCAGCAGGTAGCCGAGCAACCGCAGGCCGAGATCCCGCGGCGCGAGGCTCGCCCGCGCGATCGAGTCGCCCGCGAACACCTCCAGGGCGAGGCACGCGGCGAGCGCGAGACCGGTGGCGATGAGGAACGTCGTCAAGACACGGACACTCGGCGTGGGGCGGGCCTGCTCGCCGCCGGGATCCGGTCCGGCGGGAAACAGCGCGCGGGAGCAAGGCGTTACGGGCCGTTCCTGATCCAGAACGATCGGAATCGGCCCGGGGACGGGCGGCTGCGGGCGGACTCTAGCAGCGCGCGCTATCGCTTTGGTGTCACATCAGGGTCTCGCGGAACGGGATTCGCGCCGCGCGCCCCGCCCTAGCGCCGCCCTAGCGCGGCCCGCCGCCGGCCTCGCGGCCGACGCCGCGCCGGCTGCGCAGGGCCCGCACGACGGGATTGAGGAGGCCGTAGCGGGCGCGCATCACCAGATGGGCCGTCCGGCCGAGGGAGAGGGCGTTGCGCGGCGCCGCCGCCCGGGCCGCGCTGAGGCGGTCGAGGAGCTGCTCCGGGGTGCACGGCTTCATCGCCACCGGGTCGAGGTAGCGCGCGTAGAGGATCATGGCGCCGGCCACCAGCTCGTCGAGGCTCAGCCGGCGGCCGCGGTCGGCCCCCGGCGCGAGATCCTCCGACAGGCCCCAGCCGGAGTAGAACGGCCGGCCGTGGGTCGCCACGGTGAGGCCGCGGATCAGGGCCTCGAACCCGGCCAGCGACGTCATGGTCTCGACGTGATGCACCCGGTCGAGGAGGTCGACGATGCTGATGCCGCCCACGATCCGGTCGGCAAGAGTCAGGGCCTCCGCCTCCGGGATGATGCCGGGACGGAACCCGGCCTCCACGTCGGGATGCGGTTTGTAGAGCAGGAACGCGTCCGGGTTGCGCCGCCGCGCCGCTTCCAGCAGCGCCCGGTTCGAGCGGACCAGCGGCGAGCCGTGGCGCACTGAGGCGTCGTCCTCGACCTGGCCGGGCACGAGCACGATCCGCCGGCCCGGCGGCCAGTCGAGCGCGGCGGCGTCGAGGCCGACATTGTACTTGCTGAGCCGACGCGCCACGACCTCCTCGCGCAGGCGCCGCGCCCGGGCGACGAGGTCCGGGGTGAAGTCGGCCTCGGCGAGCAGCCGCTGCAGGCGGCTCTCCCGCCGCGGGTCGTAGTAGATGCCGAGGTCGTCCACCACGATGGAGGCGCCGGGCTGCAGGCTGGCGCCGAGCCCCACGGAGCGCAGGAACCCGTCCTCGACCCGGGCCAGCGGCAGGCCGGCCCGCGCGCAAGCCTCCTCGAGCTGGCCCGGTGCCCGCGTCGCCCAGGCCAGGATGCGGCCGCCGTGGCGCTGCCCCGCGGCGATCGCGGCCTCGGTGGTCATGGTGTGGATCGGCCGGCCGGCGGGCCCGGCGCCCAGGACGTCGAGGGAGGGCCGCTTCCAGCGCGACATCCCGACATAGATCACCCGCCGGTCGTTCTCGGCGAAGCGCGCGGCGAGCCACGCCACCCGCTCGGCGCAGGCCGCGCGGTCGATCGGCGCCCGGCTCCAGGGATCGAGGTAGTGGACGCCGCCCTCCCCGCCCAGGGGCGCGCCGTCGAGGCTGATCCGGAGGGACGCGAAGCCGGTCTCCGGCGAGTCGTAGGGGCTCAGGACCGGCCCGGGCGCGACCACGAGCCGGCGCCGCCCCGTCAGCGCCAGCAGGCGCCCCGCGAGGCTGCCCGCGCCCCAGGCCGCGCCGACGGCGCCGGGGCGTGCCGGACCGAAGGCGAGGCCCGTCGCGGCCTCGATCTCCGCCCGCAGGCGGCGGATCGTGCGGCCGGTCGCGTAGAGCGACGGGGTCGGGTCAGCGGGCATGGTCGGTGCGTCCGGCTCCGGTCGGGTCGAGGTGCGGAAGCTGCCTGTAGCGCATTTTCGTCGGCATGGGATGGTGATGCAACGCGGGGACAACCTGAGCGCGCGTCGCCGTCGCCACGTCCTGGAAAGGATTTGGACATATCGTCGCCGCGATTGCCCGCCTAATCCGGAGGCTGAGCCGCAGGCGCGGGACCGTTGCAGACGGGCCACGCTGGCGCGGAAATGCCATGCCGCGGCGTGGCTTCGGATTGCGGGGCCGCCGGGCACCGTGCCACCTCAAGAGTCTCTCGCCGGTGCGGTTCATCCGGCCCAGGGTCAAGGACAGAAGCGCCGCGGAATGCAACAGCCCGCCCCCGACGCCCTCCGCGACCGCCCCGCGACCTTCCTCTTCCTGCAGGGCATCGCGACGCCGTTCTTCTCCGATCTCGGAAAGGCGCTGCGCGCGCGGGGACACAGCGTCCGGCGCATCAATCTCTGCCCCGGCGACTGGCTGTTCTGGAGCGGCGAGGCCGACAATTACCGCGGCCGCCGCGAGGCCTGGGGCGAGTATCTCGAGGCCTATCTGGACCGCGAGAGCGTGACCGACATCGTGCTGTTCGGCGATTGCCGGCCGTTCCACAAGGCGGCCCGCATGATCGCCGAGTATCGCGGCCTGCGGGTGCACGTGTTCGAGGAGGGCTATATCCGCCCGAACTGGATCACCTGCGAGCTGGGCGGCGTGAACGGCTTCTCGTCGCTTCCCCGGACGGCCGCCGAGATCCGGGCCCTGGCGCGGCGCCTGCCGCAGCCCGGCCGGGCGATGCCCTCCACGGGCGACATGGCCCGCCGCAGCGTCTGGGACGTCGGCTACAACCTCGCCAACGTGCTGTTCCCCTACCTCTTCCCGCATTTCCGCAGCCACCGGCCGACCCATATCGCGGCCGAGTATGCCGGCTGGATCAAGAAGTTCGCGCGCCGCGCCCATACCCGCCGCGAGGCGGCCCGCTGCGACGAGATCTACCGCGCGGTCGGCTGCGACTACTTCCTGCTGCCGCTGCAGCTCGACAGCGACTACCAGATCCGGGTCCACTCGCCGTTCCTCGGCGTCGAGGGCTTCATGGACCGGGTGATCAAGTCCTTCGCGGACGGCTCGTCGGCGCCGACCCGGCTGCTGGTGAAGCTGCACCCGCTCGACAGCGGACTGATCAACTGGCGCAAGTTCGCCCGCGCCTCGGCCCGGCGCCACGGCGTCAGCGACCGGCTCGACTTCATCGACGGCGGCGACCTCCCGGCCCTGATCAAGGGCGCGCGCGGCGTGGTGATCGTCAACTCCACGGTGGGGATGCTGTCCCTCGAGATGGGCTGCCCGACCCACGCGGTCGGCACCGCGATCTACAACATGGCCGGCCTGACCCATCAGGGCGATCTCGACAGCTTCTGGAAGAATCCGACGCCGCCGGAGATGGACCTGATGGCGGATTTCCGCCGCGTGGTCCTGCACCGGACCCAGGTCAACGGCGGCTTCTTCTCCAAGGAGGCGATCGACCGCGCGGTGGCCGGCTCGGTGCCGCGGATGGAGGCGGCCCTGCCCGACGCGATGCTGGCGGCGGCGCGGGCGGTCAGCGAGGTGGCCGAGCGCGACGGCGAGCTCGCGCCGGTCTACTGACCGGACTCGCCGAACTCCGGGACCGTCGCCGTTCGGCGGCCTTTGAAGCGCGTTTCACCGCCGGTGAGCCTTTCCCGGCCTTGATCTTTCCCCGCGCGGCGGCGTAACCCGCCCCATGCCCCGTATCCTGATCACCGGCGCGTCGAGCGGCATCGGCGCCGCGCTGGCGCGCCACTACGCGCAATCCGGCACCAGCCTCATCCTGGTCGGCCGCAACGCCGAGCGGCTGGAGATCGTCGCCCGCGACTGCCGCGCCGGCGGCGCGACCGTCGAGACCGCCCGCCTCGACACCCGCGACCGGGCCGCCACCGTGGCGCTGGTGCACCGGTCGGATGCCGAGGCCCCCCTCGACCTCGTCATCGCCAACGCGGCGGTGAACGGCGGCAATCAGGAGGGGCAGGTGGAGGCCGAGGACGTGGCCTTCGAGACCGCCGACATCAACTACACCGGCACGCTCAACGTGATGCTGCCCACCCTGACGCTGATGCTCCAGCGCGGGCGCGGTCAGATCGTGCTGCTGTCGTCGCTCGCGGCCTACGCGCCGCTCCAGGACGCGCCGGCCTACAGCGGCGCCAAGGCGGCCCTGGTCGCCCACGGCCTCGCCCTGCGCCAGAAGGTCGCGCCCCGGGGCGTGAAGGTCAACGTCGTCACCCCGGGCTACGTGAAGACGCCGATGGGCGGCGAGCTCAAGGGCTGGCGGCCGCTGGAGATCAGCGCCGAGGAGGCGGCCGTGCGGATCGCCAAGGGCATCGCGGCCAACCGCGACGTGATCGCCTTCCCGTTCATCCTCACGGCGCTCGCCCGCACCGTGCTGCTCCTGCCCGAGAACGTCCGCAAGGCCGGCCTCTACGCCTTCCGGTTCCAGCGGCGGAAGCGGCGCTGATGGCGCGGCCCCGGATCGCGCTGTTCGTCCTGGAGGCGCTGCCGAACGCCCGCGCGGTGCGCCGGCTCGTCGCCGATCTCCGGGCCGACATCGCGCTGGTGGGGCTCTCGAACGCCGAGCGGCCGTCGAGCGGCGGTCTGACGGGGCAGATCCGGCGGCACCTCGCGCGCTCGGGCACCGGGATCCTGCCCTACCTCGCGGTCAATTTCGGCCTGCCGGACCTGCTGCGGCCCCTGGCGCCCCTGACCCAGGCGGCGTCCGGAAGCGGCGACGCGCCGGAGGCGACGCCGCTCAGGACCCTGTGCCGCCGCCTGGGCATCCCGACCCTGACGGTCGACAACGTCAACGGCCCGGACGTCGCGCGGGCATTGCGGGACGCCGCACCGGACCTGATCCTCACCTACCATTTCGATCAGATCCTGAAGCCCGAGATCATCGGCCTGGCGCGGCTCGGCGGCGTCAACGGGCATCCCGGCCTGCTGCCGCGCCACCGGGGCCCTGTGCCGACGATCCATGCCCTGGCCGACGGGCCCGGGCAGTTCGGCATGACCCTGCACCGGCTGGCCGCCACGATCGACACCGGCGCGATCCTCGCCCAGGAGGCCGTGCCGCTGCCCGAGGGCACGACCGCGACCCGGGCCTCGGTGGCGCTCCACGCCCACGGGCGCGCGATGCTCGACCGGCTCCTCGACGAGGTCGCCCGGACCGGGGCGCTGCCGGAGGGGCGGACCGCGCCGGTTCTGCCGTACTGTCCGTTCCCCGACCGCGCGCTGCTCTCCGCCCTCCGCCGCCGCGGCCTGCGCCTCACCGATGGCCAGGATCTCCGGGACGCGCTGAGCCTGTCCGCGCGGCCCTCTTAACCCCCGGTTAAGGCTGTTCGGCGAGGACTCGGTCAGATCGTCGCCGTCGACAGGGCCCGCGCATGCCGGACACCAGCGCCCTCCACTCGGCCTCCGCCGCCCTGGCCGCCGGCCGGCAGGTGCAGAGCGGACGGATCCGCGCGATCTCCGAGAACCTCGCCAACGCCGATTCGGTCCCGACCACCCCGGGTGGGGCCCCCTACGCCCGCAAGATCGCGGTGTTCGCCCCCGTGGCGGCGGACAGCCCCCGCGACCCGGTCGGTCGGATCGCCCGCGACACCACCGGCTTCCGCACCCGCTACGACCCGACCAGTCCCGGGGCCGACCCGAGCGGCTATGTCCGCCTGCCGAACGTGAACAGCGCGGTCGAATCGGCCGACCTGCAGCGGGTGGTCCGGAACTACGAGCTGAGCCTGAGCGCCTCGGCCTCGATCAAGACGCTCGCGCAGGCCACCATCAACCTGATCAGCTGAGCCGACCGTGCCGCCGGCCGTAGCCGGCGTAGATCGCGAGGCCGATCGCCAGCCAGACCGCGAGGCGGATCCAGGTGTCGGCCGGCAGCGAGGCCATCAGCGCGAGGCAGGACAGGATCCCGAACCCCGCCGTGAGCGTCACCGCCGGCACGCGGAACGGGCGCGCCCGGTCCGGATCGGTCCGGCGCAGGATCAGCACCGTCGCGCAGACGAGGCAGAACGCCAGGAGCGTGCCGATGCTGACGATCTCGCCCAGGACGTCGATGGGCACGAGCCCCGCCACGGCCGCCGTGAACAGGCCGATCACCAGTTGGCTCGCCACGGGCACCCGCGTCACCGGATGGACCCGGCAGAAGATCCCCGGGAGGAGCCCGTCGCGGGCAATGGCGAAGAAGATCCGGCTCTGCCCGTAGAGGGCTGTCAGCGCCGAGGTGGTCAGGCCGATCAGGGCGCCGGCCTTGATGATCGTCGAGAAGCCCGGCAGGCCGATCACGTCGACCGCCTTGGCCACCGGGTCGGCGACGTCGAGGTCGCGGTAGGGCACGAGGCCGGTGAGGACGGCCGCCACGGCGACGTACAGGATCGTGGTGATCAGCAGGGACCCGATCAGGCCCACCGGCGCGTCGCGCTGCGGTGCCCGGCACTCGCCCGCGGCCGTCGCCACGGTCTCGAAGCCCACGAAGGCGAAGAACACCACCGCGGCGCCGCGGAACACGCCGCTCCAGCCGTAGGCGCCGAAGGTCCCGGCATTCTCCGGCACGAACGGGTGCCAGAGGTCCGGCCGGAGATGGGCCACGCCGACGCCCACGAAGGCCAGGATGATCGCGACCTTGCAGGCGACCAGCAGCCCGTTGACCAGGGAGGCCTCCTCGGTGGCGCGCATCAGCAGGGCGCTGAGCAGCAGCACGATCCCGGCCGCCGGGAGGTTGACGAGGCCGCCGTCGCCGGGCGCCCCGGCCAGGGCCCGCGGCAGATGCAGGCCGAACTCCGCCGCGAGGGACTGCGCGTAGCCCGACCAGCCCACCGCCACGGTCGCCGCCGCCACGGCGAATTCGAGGACGAGGTCCCAGCCGATGATCCAGGCGGGAAACCGCCCGAGGCTCGCGCGGGTGTAGGTGTAGGTGGATCCCGGCTCCGGGATCATGGCGGCCAGCTCGGCGTAGCACAGGCCCACGAGGCCGCAGGCGATGCCGCCGATCACGAAGGAGAGGCTGAGCGCCGGGCCCGCGTACTGCGCCGCCGCCGTTCCGGTGAGCACGAAGATGCCGGCGCCGATCGTGGCGCCGAGGCCGATGGCGACGAGGCCCGGCGCGGTGAGGCTCCGGGCGAGGTCGCGCCCTGCCCCCGCACCCGCCCGCTCACCCGTGGTCACCGCGGACTCCGCCATCGCGTCCGTTCCCCTCGCCCGGATCGTCACCCGGCATATTCCATGCCCGGACGGCGGCCTCCGGGAAACCGTCCCGGCCGCTGCCGCACCGCTCGGCGCCCGAAACGGTACCGCCTACCGCCGCACCGCACCGCCCCCGTCGGGCGCTCCCGGATCGACCGCGCCCGGCGGGGGCGGTGCGGCGGCCGCGCCGATCATCCGGGTGTCGGTCCGGAACGCCCGGGCGACGAGGCCGCAGAAGCGGATGAAGGCGCTGCCCTGCGGGGTGATGACGTAGCCGTCACCCGCCCGCGCGACGTTGCCGGAGGCCTGCTGCTCGGTCAGGCGCCGCTCCATCTGCCGGAACTCGCCGAGATAGACCCGCTCGAACACCGCCCGCGCCCGCTCCGGGGTGAAGCGCTCCCCGGGATGGGCGGCCATCTGGCCGAGCAGGAACACGCTGATCGAGCGGTCGACCGTCACCGGCAGGATCACGAAGGCGCTCAGGTTCAGGGACAGCGACAGGACGCAGGCGCCGAGGGCGTCCCGCCGGCGCAGCCCCCAGGACCGGCCGAGCCCGGCCAGGGCCGCCGTGACTGACAGCGTCAGCAGGAAGGCGACCGCGAGCAGGATCAGGCCGCGGTAGAACAGGATCGTCACCCCGGACCAGAGATCCGTCTGGAACAGCAGCACGAAGCAGCCGAAGCCGAGGAGGACGGCGCCGGCCTGCAGCAGCGCCTGGGCGCAGAGCCAGCGCAGGGCCTGCGCGGCGCGCGGGTGGGCGGGTGCCCTAGGACCGGCTTCAGTCATGGAGATCCTCGACCCGCAGGATCCGGACGAGCGGATCGGCGTAGACCGCTTGGCTGCGCCAGACCCAGGAATCCGGGCCGCTCCAGGGCGCGTCCTGCGCGGTGACGACCAGGGCGCCGATCCCGGCCGCCTCGGCGCGCCGCCGCACCTCCGCGCCGTCCAGGCGGTCGCGGAAGATCGGCGCGACGTCGGCGAGCCGCGACGCCACGGCCTCCGGCGGGGCGCCGAACAGCCGGGCCTCCGCGTCGGCCACCCCCGTCGGCTGGAGGCCGTAGAGCCCGAAATCGAACACCCGCCGCGGCACGGGCGATTGCTGCAGCACCAGGTCCCGGGGCAGGTGCGTGCCGGCCCAGGCGTAGGCCGCACGCAGCGCCCGGTCGATGTCGGGACGGCCGGCGAGGCGGGCGAAGGCGGGCCGGTCGGAGGCCGTATAGGCGCGCATGCCGACGAAGCCGTAGAGGGTCGTCGCGTAACCGAGGGCGAGCAGCGCGGCGAGGAGGCCGGGGAACCGGAGCCGCCGCGCCTCGCTGAGGCGGGTCAGGGCCACCACGGTCCAGACCAGGGTCGCGACCTGCGCGAGCAGGACCACGCGCGCGCCGAGGTCGTTGTTGAGGATCGCCGAGCGCAGGACGCCGCCGAGGAGCAGGCTGGCCGCCGCGCAGAGGGTGAGCAGCCGCCCGGCCTCGCGGCCGTGGGCCTCGCGGCGGGGCACGAGGCGCCAGAACAGCAGCGCACCGGCGGCGCAGACGCCCAGGGCCGCGTAGTAGTTCAGCGGCAGGAGGACCAGGCGGAGCGCGCTCAGGGCCGGCTCGTCGACGAGGCCGTCGAGCGGCCCGAATCGCCGGATCGAGAACCGGATCGGCGCGCCGCCGTCGGTCCGGTTGGCCAGCACGCTGAGGAGGTAGGGGGCGGCCAGCGCGGCGCTGAGCAGGCCGGCAGCCGCCAGCCGGGCCGCGGCGCGCCAGCGGCGCTCCAGGCCGAGCAGCGTCAGCCAGATCCCCGCGGCGCCCGCCGTGCCGAGGCAGACCCAGACGGACAGGCCCGCACAGGCCGCGAAGGCCAGCCCCGCGACGCCGACCGCCGCCGCCTCCGCGCGCCGGTCCGGTCGCGTCCGGTCCGCGACCTCCGCCAGGGCCAGGAGACCGAGCCACCCGGCCAGGGCGCCGGCGACGTGGTGCGGCACCCAGACCAGCGAGGCGGGCCAGTTGAGGACCTGCTCGTTCAGCCATTCCGGGATCGGCAGCCACGTCCCGGAGGTGGCCCGGTCCGCGACGACCAGCAGGATGTCGAGGCTTCCGGCCGGCAGCAGCAGGAGCACCGCGCGGCGCACGAGCCGGGGGGCGGCGTCCGCGACGAGGCCGGTCGCGGCGAGGAGCCGGTCGAGCAGGCCGAGGAGCGCGAGGCCGGTCCAGAAGGCCAGGCCCGCGAAGGCGCTCCGGCCGTCGACCAGCCGGCCGCCCGCCCAGTCGACCAGGGCAGTGAGGGTGTAGAAGCCGTAATAGTAGCCCGCCCGCTCGGGCCGGGCGAAGAACGGGTCCACCGGCGGCAATCCGTGCTCGACGATCGCGCGCGTGAGGGCGGCGTGCTTGACGAGGTCGATGACCGTCACGGGCCGGTAGAGGGCGGTGCCGGTGTCGACGTCGATCAGCGCGTAGGCCACGACGCCGAGCCAGAGCAGCGCGAGGGCCAGCGCCGCCCGGTCGCGGGAATCCCGCAGGTCGCGCAGGGCCGGCCGCAGCGCGACGAGCCCCGCGGCGCCGGCGGCGAGCGCCGCGGCCGGGACGCCGGCCGCCTCGATCAGAAGGCTGTCGAGGGCCGGCAGGAGCCCGATTCCGAGGAGCGCCCCGCACAGGAGGCGGTCGCCGGGCACGAGCGCGCGGAATCCGAGGATGCCGGTCAGCCTGCCCAGGGCGTAGCCCGGGAGGAGAACGAGGGGGATGCCGAGCAGCGTCGCGACGACGACGCCGCACGCATCCGAGAAGGTGCCGTTCATCGCCGGGCCGCGTCGCGTGAGCGGCTCCGGGTAGCACGGGGGCGTTAACCGTTCTTTCGGGCGACTCGGGGTGAGGCCGGACCGCCGCGACGCGCAGCCGCCGCGGCTCGCCCGGCTCGGGACTGGCATAACCGTCGGTTTCGTGTATGGATCGCGCGGCCTCGACCCGGGTTTCCGGGCGGGGCTTGAGCCGCTTGGCGCTGTGACCGTGCTGGACGACATCCCGGCACCGGCCGAACGCCGAGCCCGCGCGCGCCCGTTGGGGGCGCCGCATCCGACCAGCACAACCCGAGAGGCACGCGATGTCGATCACGGCAGAGCGCAAGACCGCGCTCATCAAGGAACACCGCAAGGACGCCAAGGACACCGGCTCCCCCGAGGTCCAGGTGGCGATCCTCACCGAGCGGATCACCAACCTGACCGGCCACTTCAAGACCCACGGCAAGGACAACCATTCCCGCCGCGGCCTCCTGAAGCTGGTCTCGCAGCGCCGCTCGCTGCTCGACTACGTCAAGCGCAAGGACGAGGCCCGCTACCGCGCCCTCATCGAGCGTCTCGGCATCCGCCGCTAAGGCGCACTCCGCGCGGTTCCGGGCCCGGCCCGGGGCCGCGTTTCACCATCGCGGGCTGCCGGAATGGGTCCGGCCTCCCGGCAAACGGGCCGCTTCGAGGCGCCAGCGTCGGGGCAGGATCGCGAGACACTTCGCCGAGGGTTCTCAGGCGCAGTGTCTCGCCGTCTTGCCCCCGGGCGGCGCCGGGCTTGGGCCCGCCGCAGGCAAGGAAGAGATTGAGAATGTTCGACGTTCAACGCGAAGAGCTGATGTGGGGCGACCGCAAGCTCGTCCTGGAGACCGGCAAGGTCGCCCGCCAGGCCGACGGCGCCGTCATCGCCACCTACGGTGAGACCTCGGTGCTCGCGACCGTGGTCGCGGCCAAGGAGCCGAAGCCCGGCATCGACTTCATGCCGCTCACCGTGAACTACCAGGAGCGCGCCTACGCCGCCGGCCGCATCCCGGGCGGCTACTTCAAGCGCGAGGGCCGTCCCTCCGAGAAGGAGACCCTGGTCTCCCGCCTGATCGACCGCCCGATCCGCCCGCTCTTCATCGAGGGCTGGCGCAACGACACGCAGGTCGTCGTCACCGTCCTGACCCACGATCTCGAGAACGATCCCGACATCGTCGCGATGGTCGCGGCCTCCGCGGCCCTGACCCTGTCGGGCGTGCCGTTCATGGGCCCGATCGGCGGCGCCCGCGTCGGCTACATCAACGGCGGCTACCGGCTGAACCCGCTGGTCACCGAGACCAAGGAAGAGTCCAGCCTCGACCTCGTCGTCGCCGGCACGCAGGACGCGGTGCTGATGGTCGAGTCGGAGGCCAAGGAGCTCTCCGAGGACGTGATGCTCGGCGCCGTGATGTTCGGCCACAAGCACTTCCAGCCGGTGATCGAGGCGATCATCCGCCTCGCCGAGAAGGCCGCCAAGGAGCCGCGCGACTTCAAGGCCCCCGAGAACGCCGACGTCGAGAAGGCCGTCCTGGAGGTCTGCGAGGCCGAGCTGCGCGCCGCCTACACCAAGACCGTCAAGCAGGAGCGCTACGCCGCCGTCGACGCCGTGAAGGCGAAGGTGATGGCCGCCCTCTGCCCCGAGGGCGCCGAGAAGTTCCCGGCCGAGAAGGTCAAGGCCGCCTTCAAGGAGGCCCAGTCGAAGGTGGTCCGCTGGAACATCCTCGACAGCGGCGCCCGCATCGACGGCCGCGACGTGAAGACGGTCCGCTCGATCCTCTCCGAGGTCGGCGTTCTGCCCCGCGCCCACGGCTCGGCCCTGTTCACCCGCGGCGAGACCCAGGCGCTGGTCGTGGCGACGCTGGGCACCGGCGAGGACGAGCAGTTCATCGACGCGCTGGAAGGCACCTACAAGGAGCGCTTCCTGCTTCACTACAACTTCCCTCCCTACAGCGTCGGTGAGACCGGCCGGATGGGCTCGCCGGGCCGTCGCGAGATCGGCCACGGCAAGCTCGCCTGGCGGGCGATCCGTCCGGTCCTGCCGCCGGCCCACGAGTTCCCCTACACGATCCGCGTCGTGTCGGAGATCACCGAGTCCAACGGCTCGTCCTCGATGGCCTCGGTCTGCGGCGGCTCGCTGTCGCTGATGGATGCCGGCGTGCCGCTGCGCCGTCCGGTGGCGGGCATCGCCATGGGCCTCATCCTCGAGGGTGAGCGCTTCGCGGTCCTGTCCGACATCCTCGGCGACGAGGATCACCTCGGCGACATGGACTTCAAGGTGGCCGGCACGGACGAGGGCGTGACCTCGCTCCAGATGGACATCAAGATCGCCGGCATCACCGAGGAGATCATGAAGATCGCCCTCGCCCAAGCGAAGGACGGCCGCGCCCACATCCTGGCCGAGATGGCCAAGGCCCTGACGGCGGCCCGTCCGGAACTCGGCGAGTACGCGCCGCGCATCGAGACGATGCAGATCCCGACGGACAAGATCCGCGACGTGATCGGCACCGGCGGCAAGGTGATCCGCGAGATCGTCGAGAAGACCGGCGCCAAGATCAACATCGAGGATACCGGCGTCGTGAAGATCGCCTCGGCCGACGGCAAGGCGATCAAGGCGGCCTACAACTGGATCCGCTCGATCGTGGCGGAGCCGGAGGTCGGCGTGATCTACGACGGCACGATCGTGAAGTGCATGGAGTTCGGCGCCTTCGTGAACTTCTTCGGCGCGAAGGACGGCCTGGTCCACATCTCGGAGCTCGCCGCCCAGCGGGTCGCCAAGGTTCAGGACGTCGTCAAGGAAGGCGACAAGGTCAAGGTGAAGTTCCTCGGTCAGGACGACCGCGGCAAGATCCGCCTGTCCATGAAGGTCGTCGACCAGCAGACGGGCGAGGACATCACCGACAAGATCAAGGCGCAGCGCGACGCCGAGCGGGCCGAGCGCGGCGACGAGCCGCGCGAGCCCCGCGAGGGCGGCCGCCACCGCGGCGAGCGCCGCCGCGAGGCCGGCGAGTAAGCAGGGGAACACCCGCGCCGGCTGCGGTCGGCGCGGGGTGACTCAGACGGGCGCGGTCCTCCGGGGCCGCGCCCGTTTTCGTTCCGTCGCGGGAAGGGGCCCGCGCCGGCCGCCGGCCGGGAACGGGGCGCCCGATGCCGCGTTCCCCCGCGACTTCCCAACCGGAGACCCTCATGGCCAACGACATGATGCACGACATCTTCAGCGGGCAACCGAACCTGTCGACGACGGAGCGCGCCGTCTCGGTCGCGCTGGGCCTCGGCATCGCCGCCGCGGCCGCGCAGCCCCGGCCGAACAAGCTCCTGAGCCTGCTGGCCCTCGTGGTCGGAGTCGGCCTCGCGGTGCGCGGCGCCACCGGTCACTGCGCCGTGAAGGCCGCGTCGGAGCATCTCTGAGATCCACGGCCGGTCGCGGCCACGAAAAAGGGGCGCCCCTCGGGGCGCCCCTCGTCGTTTCCGGACCGGCCGGAGAGGTCAGTAGGTCGTGGTGCGGCGGCCGGCGATCAGGCCGTAGATGAACAGCACGACCACGGCGCCCACGATGGCGCCGATGAAGCCCGCGCCCTGGTTCGGCCCGTACCAGCCGATGGCTTGGCCCAGGAAGGTCGCCACGAAGGCGCCGACGATGCCGAGGATCGTGGTCAGGATGAAGCCGGCGGGCTCGTTCGGGCCCGGCATGAGGAACTTGGCGATGACGCCGGCGAGAAACCCGATGATGATGGTCCAGAGAATACCCATGACTGACCCCAAGGCGTGATTGTCGATGGCGGCAGAACGCTTCGAGACCCGCGACGGTTGCCCGCACCCTGGCCGCCGATGACGATTTTCCTCGGGTTCAAGCCTCGCGTGCGCGCGCGGCCCTTTACGGCCAGGCCGGTGCGGCGGCAGATACGCCGGTTCTCGAGGATGTGGAGACGGGTATGGACATTCAGCGTATCGAGCCGGGCAAGCGGATGTCGCAGGCCGTCACCTTCGGCGACATGGTCTACCTCGCCGGGCAGGTCGCGTCCGACACGGTCGGCACCGGGGTCACGATCCAGACCCAGCAGATCCTGTCGGAGATCGACCGGCTCCTGGCCGCGGCCGGCAGCGACAAGGCGCGGATCCTCTCGGCCACCGTCTATCTCGCCGATATCGCGACCTTCGCGGAGATGAACGCCGCCTGGGACGCGTGGGTCTCCCCGGAGAACCCGCCGGCCCGCGCCACGGTCGAGGCCAAGCTCGCCGCGCCCGAGTACCTGGTCGAGATCGTGGTCGTGGCCGCGAGGAGCCGGTGAACGGCGCGCGCCGGACCGTCCTGGCGGCCGCTGCGGCCGTTCTCGCGGGAGGGCTCCTGGCGGCCCTGCCCCTCGTGCGGCCGGCACCGGCCGCCGAGGAGCGGGTCGTCAACATCTACAACTGGTCGGACTATATCGACCCCACGGTGCTCGAGGCCTTCACCCGCGAGACCGGGATCAAGGTCGTCTACGACACCTACGACAACAACGAGATCCTGGAGACCAAGCTGCTCGCCGGCCGGTCGGGCTACGACATCGTCGTGCCGTCAGGGCCCTACCTGCAGCGCCTGATCCGGGCCGGCGCCTTCCTGCCCCTCGACAAGTCCAGGCTGAAGAACCTCGGCAATCTCTGGCCCGAGGTGACCAGCCGGCTGGCGGCCTACGATCCCGGCAACACCTACGCCGTCGACTACATGTGGGGCACGACCGGCATCGGCTACAACGTCGCCGCCGTCCGCGAGCGCCTGGGCGCCAACGCGACGGTGAACTCGTGGTCCGTCGTCCTCAACCCCGCCTCGGCGAACAAGCTGAAGGAGTGCGGGATCATGATGCTCGACAGCCCCGAGGACCTGATCCCCAGCATGCTCCCGGCCTTCGGCGCGAAGGCGGATTCCAAGCGCTGGGACGACATGACCCTGGTGACCGACGCCCTCTACAAGGTGCGCGGCGCCGTGCGGAAGTTCCACTCGTCGGAGTACATCCAGGCGCTGGCGAACGGCGATATCTGCCTGGCCGTCGGCTACTCGGGCGACATCATGCAGGCGAAGCGCCGCGCCGAGGAGGCCAAGAACGGGATCGACATCGCCTACGTCGTGCCGAAGGAGGGCGCGCTGATGTGGTTCGACACCTTCGCGATCCCGAAGGATGCCGCCCACCCGGCCGAGGCGCTGGCCTTCATCGACTACATGATGCGGCCCGAGGTGGCGGCGGCCAACACCAACTTCGTCTCCTACGCCAGCGGCAACCTCGCGGCGAAGAAGTTCGTGAAGCCCGAGATCCTGAGCAATCCCGGCATCTACCCGGACGAGGCGACGATGCAGCGCCTGTCCATCAACACCGCCTGGGACGACCGCACCCAGCGCTTCGTCACCCGCCTCTGGACTCGGGTCCGCACCGGGCGCTGACGCGGAGCCCGGCCGGGTCTCGTCAGCGCCCCGCCTCCGCGGGGACGCCGTGCCGGACGAGCCACGCGCGGACCGCCGCGCGGGTCTCGCGCGCTTCGTCGTTGAGCAGGCGATCCGGCGTCGCGAAGAAGTACGGCTGGAAGGTCTTTCGCTGCGCGTTGCGCAGGGTCGGGTCGATCCCGGCCTCGAGCAGCCGCAGCACCCAGGGATTGGCCGCGCCGACCTGGGCGGCCACGTGCAGCAGCGAGTTGCCGGTAGCGTCGACCCGGCTCAAATCCGCGCCGGCTCGCAGCAGCAGCACGATCTGCGCCTCGCGGCGGTTCTGGACGGCGCGGAACAGCGGCGTCCACCGAGCGCGCGGGCTCACCGGGTCGACCGGCGCGCCGTGCCGCAGCAGGATCTCCAGGTAGGTCGGCTCCTCGACCATCGCCGCCATGTGCAGCGCGGATTCCTGATCGAGCCCCGGCACGGACGGGTCCGCGCCCGCGTCGAGCAGGGCCGACACCGCGCGCGGCCGCGCGTTCCAAATCGCCCATTCGAGCAGCGTGAGGTTCCGGTCGCCGCGGAAGGAGAGATCCAGGCCGGGCGCCAGCGCGGCGATGCGTGCCACGTCACCGCGGGCGACCGCCGCGGCGATCGCGGCGAGAGGGGACGCCTCGAAGGCGCCGCTGCGGTCCCCGGTCGGGCTGTCCATGACCGTTCGCTCCTCGGCGCCGCCTGATTCGGCGCTGCGTGACGCGGGCCATGTGACCGAGAAAGACCGGGGCGCTGCAAGGGCTCGTCTGCAGGTGTCGCCGTCGGCGTGAACCGCCGGCGCCCGACGGGCCCGAGAAGCGACATCGCCGCGGCGACGGTCGAGACCGTCCGCGGCGATGCCCGTCGATCGCGGGGTCGGCGCTCTAGTGCTTCAGATCGTCCGGAACCTTGCCGCCGTTCTCGGCGAGCTTCTGCATGACCTGCTTGTGCAGCCAGATGTTCATGCTCGCCGAATCGTCCTTGTCGCCGGTGTAGTGGAGCTCGTCGGCGAGCTGCTTGCGCGAGGCGAGGCCGGAATCGAGGCCCAGCAGCTTCATCAGGTCGACGATCGAGTGGCGCCAGTCGAGCTTCTGCGGGTTCTTCTCGGCGAGGCTGGTGAGCACCGCCTCGACGTCCACCGGCTCGCTGCCGCCGGCCGTGCCGGGGGCCGACGGGGTCGAGGGCGTGCTCGTGCCGGCCGGGCCGCCGGAGCCGGCGTTGGGCGCGGGGGCGGCGTCCGCGGTGCCACCACCGAACGGATGGAGGATCTTGCTGACGATGCTGCCGAGGAGGCTCATGGATCCGCTCCGATAATCGAGGCCCGATCTCCGCGCCGGGCGGCCATTCAACTGGCTGTGAGCCTTGGCGTTCCGCGGTCCGGCGGGCCCGGGACGGTCGACGCGGCGCCGCCCGGAGCGGTCAGGACGGTGCCCAGAGGGCGGCGATGAGCGCGGTCCGCTCCTCCGCGAGCGTGCCGTTCGGGACCGGGCGGTCGGCGCGGGCGTACCAGTAGCGCGCATTGCCGTCGTCGCCCTCGATCCGGTGGAGATGGGCATGGACCCAGGCCGCGTCGGGTCCCCCGGCGTCCTGGACGAGGCGGTGCGCCCGCTCCCAGGCGGCGGAGGCCGGTCCGGAGCCGTCCCGGGCGAGCCACCAGAGCGCGGCGAGCGGGGCGGCCCAGCCCCTGGGCGGCTCGGACGCGGTGAGTGTCGCGGCGAAGGCGGCGGGCAGGCTCTCGGTCACGGCGGTCTCCTTCCCGAGCGATTCAGCGGCCGGCGGCGCGCTCCGGCTGCCAGCGCCCGCGGCGCTGGCGGGCGGACCACGCGTAGCGGGCGTCGCCGTCGAGGCGGTCGAGATGGTCGGAGAGGCGGTTGCGCTCGAGCCAGGACAGGGCCGCCTCCAGCTCCGGGAGGGTCATGGTCGCGCGGCCCTTGCCGAGCACGCGCTTGAGAACGGCGTTGTAGCGGTGGGCGAGATTGCCGCCGCGGGGGACGCGCAGAGAGGTCTCGTCCTCCACCGCCTGGGCGGCCACCGCGGCGGCGAGCCGCTGGCGCAGGGTCCGCTCGGTGACGGAGGGCGGTTCGGGCGCGGGCGCCGCGGGGACCGGTTCGGGGAGGCGCGGGCGCAGCAGGGCGTAGCGCATCCCGATCGCGTTGCTCTCCAGGGGCGTGATCCCGCCCGGCTCGTCGTCGCGCCAGCGGGTCCGCTCGGGCACGACGGCGCTCGCCGGCCGCTCGCGGGGCGGCCGGACGCTGCTGCCCTGCTCGGTCTCGAGCTCGAGGCGGAACCGCGCGAAGAGCGGGTCGTCCGGGTGGAAGATCAGCGCCTGCTGCCCGTCGTAGGGCCCGGCATGGGGATCGACCCGGGTGGCCCGGGCGAGCATCTGCTCGAGCCAGGGCCGGGAGCGGATATGGGTCAGGGCCGCGACCACCGCGACCTCCGGGGCGTCGAGGCCCTCGTAGGCCATCGCCACCGTCACCAGCACGGCCGGTTCCGGCGTGAGCCGGAACGCGGCCAGCGCCGCGTGGGCGTCGCCCTGGCCGGAGGTCGCGAGGCGGACATCGCGCTCGCCCTGCCCGGCCGGCATCCAGTCCCGCAGGGTCCCGAGATAGGCCCGCGCGCTCGCCTGATCGGGCGCCACCACGAGGAGCTTGCCGAGCCCCCGGGCCGGCTCGCCGGGCGGGAGCTCGCGCTCGGCCCGGCGCCGGGCGCGCAGGCGCTTCGTGGCGAAGAACGCCTCGCTCAGGAGGTCGCGGGCGAACCCGGTCCGCAGGGCGGTGAACAGCGCCGGCCGGGTGGTGATCCGGACCGAGCCCGCGCCGAGCCGGTGCGGTCCGACGCGCGGGCTGTCGCCCGCGATCCGGCCGCCCTCCAGCCAGCTCGCCTCGCCGTCGATGGCGCCGAACGTCACCGGCAGCACCGCCCGCTCGGCCAGCGCCTGCGCCCGCGAGTAGCCGATCACCGCGAGGCCGGGAGCGTCGAGGTCGAGCTCCGGACCGCGGCCGGGCCCGGCGGGTCGGTAGGGCAGCCCGAGGATCCGCCGCCCGTCCGCCCGCTCCAGCGTTCCGGACAGGTACAGGCGCACGGTCGCCGCCTCCATGACGGGCAGCATCGCGCGGGACCACGCCCCGGCCTCGGCATCCTCCGCGGAGGGGTCGTCGGCGCCCGGGCGGCCGGGGACCGGCAGGTGATGGACCTCGTCGACCACCAGCAGGGTGCGGTGCGCCCGCGCCTCCGCGAGGTGGAGCGCCGGGGCGGCGGCGACCGCCTGATAGGTGGTGACGTAGCCGGCCAGACCCCGCGCCGGGTCGCGCTCGTTGTCGGCCGCCCGCACGCTGAGGGCGTGCCCGAAGGCCGCGCGCCAGAGCGGATCGGCGAAGGCCTCCTCGGCCTGCAACCGCAGCGAATCCCGCGGCACCACCCAGACCACGCGCTCGACGAGCCCCGCGGCGATCAGCCGGTGCGCGGCGATGACCGGCAGCAGCGACTTGCCGCCGCCGGGGGTGACCGCGGCCAGGATCTTCCGGACATGGGCCGCCTCCCCGCTCGCCATGGCCGCGACCAGGGCCATCAGCGTGCGCTGGTGCGACCGCAGAGACGGGGCGGGACGGGTCAAGGGCCGGCGAAGCAGGGCGACATCGGCGCACCGTGGCCGATCCGGATTCCTTTGTGAATCCCCGCAGTCGCGGAACGTTCGCGTTTTCGTCCCGGCGGCGGAGCCGCGGGCGCGGCGCTTTCGGGCGAAACCGCCCCGCTCTCCACGATTGCCGCACCCGCCGGGCCGGATCGGTGCACCATAAGCGTTGACACCCGGCCCACCCCTCACCATAAGGGCGCCGCGGGCGATGCCCGCCTTGGGGGAATGTCCCGAGCGGCAAAGGGGGCGGACTGTAAATCCGCTGCGTAAGCTTCGTAGGTTCGAGTCCTACTTCCCCCACCAAGTCCTTCCCGATCCCGTCAGCCTTGTTTCGCCAGCGCGGCTTCGATGCGCGCGGCGGCGGCGGCGGAGAATCCCTTCCCTGCGAGCCCCTGTCCCGCGGCCGCCTGACCGGTGAGCGAGCGGCGCTTGCCCCCCGGCAGATGCGCCTGCCGCAGCGCGTGGGCGTCCCGGTGACTGGCATGGGTGATCGCGATGGCCAGCGCGTCGGCGGCGTCCGCGACGCGGAACTCCGCCTTCGGCAGAAGGAAGCGGACCATCGCCTGGATCTGCACCTTCTCGGCGTGACCGGAGCCCGCCACGGTCTTCTTGATCAGGTTGGGGGCGTACTCGAACACCGGCAGGCCGGCGAGGGCCGGCACGAGCAGCGCCATCGCCCGCGCGTGGCCCAGCTTGAGCGTCGCCTGGGCGTCCTTGTTGACGAAGGTCTCCTCCACGGCGACCTCGTCGGGCCGCACGGCCTCGACGATGCGGCCGATCCCCTCGAACAGCTCCCGCAGGCGCAGGGCCAGCGGAAGCTCCCCGTCCGAGGTCACGACCCCGCAATCGCCGTAGGTGAGCTTCGTACCCTGCGCGGTGATCAGGCCCCAGCCGGTGCGGCGGAGTCCGGGATCGATGCCGAGAATGCGGACGGGGCTGGTCATGGGGCTCCACGGCTCGGTGAACGGCCCGAGGCTGCCGTACGTATCGTGAACGCTTGGTTTCACCAAGGTTCCGGCCGCGGAGGTTGCCACCTGTGGCCGTCCCGGCACGGTGCGCTGCCGCGCCGCTGTCACCCCCGGCGGCCGAGGAGGATCAGCGCCGTTCCGGCGAGGCAGACCGCGCTGCCCGCGAGGTCCCAGCGGTCGGGCCGCTGGCCCTCCGCGAGCCACAGCCACAGGACCGAGGCCGCCACGTAGACGCCGCCGTAGGCCGCGAAGGTGCGCCCCGCCGCCGGGCTGTCCACGAGGGTCAGCAGGGCCGCGAAGGCCGCCAGCGAGGCGAGACCCGGAAGCGTCCACCAGGCCGACCGTCCGAGCCGCATCCAGGCCCAGAACGCGAAGCAGCCGGCGATCTCGGCGAGGGCGGCGGCCGCGTAGGCGAGGAGGCTCATCGGGTCAGCTTGGCACGGCGCGCCGCGCGGCACGAGCCCGGCCCTGGGGGCGGACGGCGACCGGCATTAAGCTCCCGGCAACGCGGATCCGGTCGAGTGTCGCCATGAGCACGCACGCGAGCACGCACGAGACCCAGGGCGACCGGCTGCTGTTTCCGGGTGACGCCCGCCTTCGCGACGCCGTCCTGGCCTGGATCGAGGCGCTGGCGCGGGAGCGGCGGATGTCGTCCAACACCGTCGAGGCCTACGGGCGCGACCTTCGCCAGTTCCTCCACCACCTCGCGTCCCGTCAGGGGACACCGACGATCCCGATGCTGATCGGGCTCAAGGTGCGGGACATCCGCGGCTTCATGGCCGCGCGCCGGGCCGACGAGGTCTCGGGGCGCTCGCTGATGCGCATGCTGGCAGGCCTGCGCTCCTTCGCCCGCTTCCTCGAGCGCGAGGGCTTCGGCACCGTCTCGGCCCTGGGCGGCGTGCGCTCGCCCAAGGTTCCGCGGCGGCTTCCACGCCCCCTGCCCGTCTCCGCCGCGGTGGCGCTGACCGATACCGCGATCCGCGCCGGCGAGGAGCGGGAGCCCTGGGTCCTGGCCCGGGACGCCGCCGTGCTGGCGCTGCTCTACGGCGCGGGGCTGCGCATCTCCGAGGCGCTGGGCCTGAGTCGCCGCGACGCCCCCCTGCCGGGCGTCGATCAGGTCACCGTGCTCGGCAAGGGCGGCAAGCAGCGCATGGTGCCGATCCTGCCCGTCGTGGCGCAGGCCGTGGCCGACTACGTCGCCGCCTGTCCCATGCCGCTGCCGCCGGAGGGGCCGCTGTTCCTCGGTGCCCGGGGCGGCCCGCTCTCGCCGCGCATCATCCAGTACACGGTCGCGCGCGCCCGCGGCGC
The DNA here is from genome assembly GCF_052045615.1 of Methylobacterium sp. 22177. Classification (NCBI taxonomy): domain Bacteria; kingdom Pseudomonadati; phylum Pseudomonadota; class Alphaproteobacteria; order Hyphomicrobiales; family Methylobacteriaceae; genus Methylobacterium; species Methylobacterium sp. 22177. Next base: position 23,917 of record NZ_JBQEPK010000012.1, read on the forward strand.
CCTGGGCTTGCCCGAGAGCGCCACGCCGCACGCCCTGCGGCATTCCTTCGCAACCCATCTGCTGGCGCGCCAGGGCGAGCTGCGCGCGATCCAGGAACTCCTGGGCCACGCTTCCCTGTCCACGACGCAGCTCTACACGCAGGTCGACGCCGCCCGTCTCATGAGCGCCTACGCGGCGGCCCACCCGAGGGCCGGCCATTGACCAAGATTGCTAAAAACTTGGACTTCGAGAGAGCTCATCGGCGGCTATAGGCGCGTCATCCGTTTCGCCTAGTGCATAGCCGCGCTCTTTAAGAGCTTCGTCACGATCCTCGGCCATTATGGGCAACGAACGGGATCGGCTTGGGCGGGCGTCATGGATCTTCAGGATGGGAGGGCGCCGGCACGTGTCGTGATCGCGGACTGCGATCCGGGGCGCCGCGTCTCCCTGAGGGAGATCGTCCTGCGGTTCGATCCCGGCGCCGTGATCGACGAGGCGACCTCGGGTCAGGCCCTCTGCGACATCCTCCTCCGCCACCGTCCGACCCTGGCCTTCGTCGGGCTGCAGCTCGACGACCTCAGCGGTCCCGAGGCGGTCGCCGTCGCGCGTCGCGCGGGTGCGGAGCCCCCCTGCCTGGTGCTGGTGGCGACCCGCGTGCTGCCGCACTGGCAGGAGATCGCCACGAGCCTCGGGGCCTACGAGGTGCTGAAGACGCCCCTCGACCCGAGCCATATCGAGCAGCTGCTCCACGCGGATGCCCGCCGTCGCGCGCCGACACGGGCCCTGCTCGCCTGCTCGACCCCGGCCGGGCGTTCGGCGATCAGCCGCGTCGTGGCGCGCAGCGGCTTCGCGATCGAACTCGACGAGACGGATGACGGCCGCCACGCTCTCAAGCAGCTGAAGCTCGCCGCCTACGACTTCGCCTTCATCGACGTGAAGCTCGGCGGCATCGACGGGCTCGAACTGGCCTGCCAGATCCAGCCCCTGGGCCTCCCGACCCGGATCACCCTGCTGACCACGTCCGAGCTGGAGCCCGTCGCCCAGGCCGGCCGCTACTTCGGCGTCGACGCCGTGCTGCGGATGCCGTTCTACGCCCGCGACATCGATCTCGCCCTGCACAACGCGCTGGGCCTGCGCCGGCCGTACCTCCTGAACGCTCTGACGGCCCCGCCCGCGCCGAGCGCGCTGCTGCGGATCGCCGACCTGCCCAATCCCCGGCGCAAGATCGCCTGATCCCGCGCCGGGGCTTCCCCCGACGGGCCGCGCAGGGGCGAGGCCCGCGGCCCTTCGAGCTGACGGCTCAGCCTGCCGAGCCATCGAACGCGTGCCGCCGTGGGCCTTCGCCCGTCAGACGTGGTCCGTCAGACGTGGTCCGTCAGACGTGGCCCGTCAGACGTGGATCGCGCGCTTGTTCACCGCCAGCGCGGCTTCCTTGACGGCTTCGGTCAGCGTCGGGTGCGCGTGGCAGGTGCGGGCGATATCCTCCGACGAGGCGCCGAACTCCATCGCTACCGCCACCTCGGCGATCAGGTTGCCGGCATCCGCGCCGACGATGTGCACGCCGAGCACCCGGTCGGTCTGGGCGTCGGCGAGCACCTTCACGAACCCGTCCGTGGTGCCGTTCGCCTTGGCCCGGCCATTGGCCGTGAACGGGAACTTGCCGGCGTTGTAGGCGATGCCGTCCTTCTTCAGCTCCTCCTCGGTCTTGCCCACCGAGGCGACCTCCGGGAACGTGTAGACCACGTTCGGGATCACGCCGTAGTTCACGTGGCCGGACTGGCCGGCCAGCATCTCGGCGATCGCCACGCCCTCGTCCTCGGCCTTGTGGGCGAGCATCGGGCCGGCGATGACGTCGCCGATGGCGTAGATCCCGGTCACGTTGGTGGCGTAGTGGGAATCGGTGAGGACCCGGCCCTTGTCGTCCCGCTGGACGCCGACCGTGTCGAGGCCGAGGCCCTCCGTGTAGGGCGTCCGGCCGATGCAGACGAGGACCACGTCCGCCTGAAGCGTCTCGGCGGCGCCCCCCGCGGCCGGCTCGACCGTGACCGTCGCGCCGCCCTTCTTGCCGACCTCGACGCCGGTCACCTTGGTGGACAGCTTGAAGGCGATGCCCTGCTTGGTCAGGATCCGCTGGAACTGCTTGCCGACCTCGCCGTCCATGCCGGGCAGGACCCGGTCGAGGTACTCGACCACGGTCACCTCGGAGCCGAGCCGGCGCCAGACGGAGCCCAGCTCCAGCCCGATCACGCCGGCGCCGATGACGAGGAGCTTCTTGGGCACTCGGTCGAGCTCGAGGGCGCCGGTGGAGGAGACCACGACCTTCTCGTCGATGGTGACGCCGGGCAGGCGCGCCACGTCCGAGCCGGTGGCGATGACGATGCTCTTGGTCTCGAGCATCCGGTTGCCGCCGTCCTCGGCGATGACCTCGACGCGGCCGGCGCCCGCGATCCGGCCGGTGCCGTGGAAGGTGTCGACCTTGTTCTTCTTGAGCAGGAACTCGACGCCCTTGGTGTTGCCGGCGACGCCCTCGGCCTTGAACGCCATCATCTTCTTCAGGTCGAGCTTCGGCGTGCCGACGTCGATGCCGAGATCGGCGAAGTGCGTGTTGGCCTCCTCGAAGGCCTCGGACGCGTGCAGCAGGGCCTTGGACGGGATGCAGCCGACGTTGAGGCAGGTGCCGCCGTGCGTCGCGCGCTTCTCGACCACCGCGGTCCGCAGGCCGAGCTGCGCCGCGCGGATCGCGCAGACGTAGCCGCCGGGACCGGTACCGATGACGACGAGATCGTAGGACATGAGGCTTCGCTTCCGCTCGGTCGTGCCGCGTGTGGGACGGGCAGGGAATGTCAGGTCGGGCTGAGGCTCAGCGGCCGCCGCCGATGTCGAGGATGGCGCCCGTGGTGTAGGAGGCCTCCTCCGAGAGCAGCCACACGATCGGTGCGGCCACCTCCTCCGCGGTGCCGGCCCGCTTCATCGGGACGCCCGGGCCGAGGCGCTCCACCCGGTCGGGCTCGCCGCCGCTGGCGTGGATCTCGGTGGCGATGATGCCGGGCGCCACCGCGTTGACCCGGATGCCCTCGGCGGCGACCTCGCGGGCGAGCCCGACCGTCAGCGAGTCGATGGCGCCCTTGGAGGCGGCGTAGTCCACGAACTGACCGGGGCCGCCGAGGCGCGCCGCCACCGAGGACAGGTTCACGATCGCGCCCCCCGCCCCGCCGCGCTTGGTCGACATGCGCCGCACCGCCTCCCGCGCGCAGAGGAAGCTGCCGACCACGTTGGTGGTCATCATGCGCTGCAGGCGGGTGACGCTCATGTCGGCGACGTCCGACTTCACGTCGACCACCCCGGCATTGTTGACGAGCGCCGCGAGGCGGCCGAGGCCGTCGGCCGCCTTGAACAGGGCGATGACGTCGGCCTCGTCGCCGACGTCGCCCTTCACGGCGAGCGCGTGTCCGCCCTGGGCCGCGATCGCGTCCACCACGTCCTGCGCCGCGGCCGCGTCCGACACGTAGCTCAGGCACACGGTGTAGCCGCGCTCCGCCAGGAGCAGCGCCACCGCGCGGCCGATGCCGCGGCTGCCGCCGGTGACGATCGCGACCCTGTTCTCAGCGCCCGACATGGCTGCCTCAGAGGTCCAGCACGAGGCGCGCCGGATCCTCCAGCGCCTCCTTGACCCGCACCAAGAAGGTCACGGCCTCCTTACCGTCGACGATGCGATGGTCGTACGACAGGGCGAGGTACATCATCGGCCGCGCCTCGATCTTGCCGGCGCGGACCACCGGGCGCTCCTCGATGCGGTGCATGCCGAGGATGCCCGATTGCGGCGCGTTGAGGATCGGCGTCGACATCAGCGAGCCGTAGATGCCGCCGTTGGTGATCGTGAAGGTGCCGCCCTGCATCTCCTCGATGGAGAGCTTGCCGTCGCGGGCCTTCTTGCCGAAGCCGGCGATCTTCTTCTCGATGCCGGCGATCGACAGGTCGTCGGCGTCGCGCACGACCGGGACGACGAGGCCCTTATCGGTGCCGACCGCGATGCCGATGTGGTAGTAGTTCTTGTAGACGAGGTCCTGCCCGTCGATCTCGGCGTTGACCGCCGGCACGTCCTTGAGGGCGCCGATCACCGCCTTGGTGAAGAAGCCCATGAAGCCGAGCTTCGTGCCGTGCTTCTTCTCGAAGATGTCCTTGTACTGGCTGCGCATCGCCATCACGGCCGACATGTCGACGTCGTTGAACGTCGTCAGCATCGCCGCCGTGTCCTGCGCGTCCTTGAGGCGGCGCGCGATGGTCTGGCGCAGCTTCGTCATGCGCACGCGCTCCTCGCGCGCGGCGTCGTCCGGCGCCGAGGGGGCCCGCGGCAGGGTCGGGCGCGCTTCCTTGGCAGGGGCGGCGGTCGGTGCCGGGCCCTTGGCGATGGCGCCGAGCATGTCGCCCTTGGTAACGCGGCCGTCCTTGCCGGAGCCGTTCACGCTCGACGGATCGACACCGGATTCGCGGGCGAGCTTCGCCACCGCCGGGCCGTTGTCGCCGACCGGGCGCTGCTGGGCCGCGGGGGCGGCGTCGCCGTGGTTGCCGTAGCCGGCAGAGGATTCCTGGGCCGGCGCCTCGGCTTTGGCGGGCGCTGCGGCCTTCGGGGCCTCGCTCCGGCTCTCGGCCTTGGTCTCGGCGGCCTCCTTCGGGGCGGCCTTCTTGCCGGCGCCTGCACCGGCACCGGCCTCGACGATCGAGCCGAGCAGGGCGCCGGGCTCCACGGTCTCGCCGTCCTTGACCAGGATCTCGCCGAGCTGGCCAGCCGCCGGGGCGTTCACCTCCAGCGTGACCTTGTCGGTCTCGAGCTCGACGATCGGCTCGTCGGCCGCGACCGTGTCGCCGGGCTTCTTGAACCAGCGGCCGATGGTGGCCTCGCTCACGGATTCGCCGAGGGTCGGGACGAGGATGTCGGTTGCCATGCTCTTCTGCCCCGCGGGGGGCCTCCTCTGGATGTCGGGCCGCGACGTCAGCGCCGCAGGATCAGGGATGGAACGGGCGAGACGGTGTACCGGAAGCCTGCCTGCGCCATCAGGACGGGATCTGCTTCGCCGAGCGCCTCGGCCCCGGCCGCGTCGTCGGCCTCGACCAGGGCCAGGCCCCAGGTGCCGCCGGACTCGAAGACGGGCCCGACCGCGATGGCGGCTCCACGGGCCGTCTGCTCCATCCAGTAGCCGGAATGCGCCGAGAACAGCGCCTTCTCGGCCTCCGTCGCGTCGAACGGGAAGCTCGGGCGGGGCGGTTCCAGACGGAGCAGGAAGTAGGCCATGGCCGGACGATCAGACCGCCAGGGCCTCGTTGAGGAAGGCCTGGAGCTGCGCCTGGTGCTTCGACATCTGGCCGACCGCCGTGGAGGCGGAGGCCGGACGGCCGACGTAGCGGGCGCGCTTCACCGCGGAGCCGGCCTGGCCGAGCACCCACTCGAGGTAGGGCTCGACGAAGGACCAGGCGCCCATGTTCTTGGGCTCCTCCTGGCACCAGATCACGTCGGCGTTGCGGAAGCGGCCCATCTCGTTGGCCAGCGCCTTCAGCGGGAACGGGTAGAGCTGCTCGACGCGCATCAGGTAGATGTCGTTGAGGCCGCGCTTCTCCCGCTCCTCCAGGAGGTCGTAGTAGACCTTGCCGGAGCAGAGCACGACGCGGCGGATCTTGTCGTCGCGCACGAGCTTGTTCTGCGCCCCCTCCTCCTCGGCGTCGTCCCACAGGACGCGGTGGAAGGTCGAGCCCTCGGCGAGCGCGTCGAGGTTCGAGACGGCGCGCTTGTGGCGCAGCAGCGACTTCGGCGTCATCAGCACCAGCGGCTTGCGGAAGTCGCGCTTCAGCTGCCGGCGCAGGATGTGGAAGTAGTTCGCCGGCGTCGTGACGTTGGCGACCTGCATGTTGTCCTCGGCGCAGGCCTGGAGGTAGCGCTCCAGCCGGGCGGACGAGTGCTCGGGCCCCTGCCCCTCGTAGCCGTGCGGCAGCAGCAGGACGAGGCCGGACATGCGCAGCCACTTGCGCTCGCCGGACGCGATGAACTGGTCGATCACCACCTGGGCGCCGTTGGCGAAGTCGCCGAACTGGGCTTCCCAGAGGACCAGGGCGTTCGGCTCGGCGAGCGAGTAGCCGTACTCGAAGCCGAGCACCGCCTCCTCGGAGAGCATCGAGTTGATGATCTCGATCGAGGCCTGCCCCTCGCGGATCGAGTTGAGCGGCGTGTAGCGCTGCTCGTTCTCCTGATCGATCACCACCGCGTGGCGCTGCGAGAAGGTGCCGCGCTCGACGTCCTGGCCGGACAGCCGGACCCGGTTGCCGTCGAGGAGCGTTGCCCCGAAGGCCAGGGCCTCGGCGGTCGCCCAGTCGACGCCGATCCCGGTCTCCACCGCCTTGGCGCGGTTGTCCATGAAGCGCTGGATCGTGCGGTGCAGGTGGAAGCCCGGCGGCACCTGGGTGATCCTGCGGGCGATCTCCTGCAGGGTCTCGGCCGGAACGGCGGTGCGGCCGCGGCGCGGATCGTCCACGTCCTCGTGCACGGCCTTCACGCCGGACCAGCGGCCGTCGAGCCAGTCGGCCTTGTTGGCCTTGTAGTTGTTGGCGACGTCGAGCTCGCTGTCGAGCATCCCGCGGAACTCGGCCTTGCGGGCGTCGAGCGCCTCCTGGGTCACGGAGCCGTTCTCGACCAGCTTGCGGCCGTAATTCTCCAGCACCGACGGGTGCTTGCGGATCCGCTGGTACATCTTCGGCTGGGTGAAGGCCGGCTCGTCGCCCTCGTTGTGGCCGAAGCGGCGGTAGCACAGCATGTCGATCACGACCGGCTTGCCGAACTTCTGGCGGTACTCGACCGCGACCTTCGCCGCGAAGGTGACGGCCTCGGGGTCGTCGCCGTTGCAGTGGAAGATCGGCGCCTCGACCATCTTGGCGACGTCGGACGGGTAGGGCGAGGAGCGGGAGAAGCGCGGATCGGTCGTGAAGCCGATCTGGTTGTTGATGATGAAGTGGACCGATCCGCCGGTGCGGTGGCCCTTCAGGCCCGACAGGCCGAAGCACTCCGCGACCACGCCCTGGCCCGCGAAGGCCGCGTCGCCGTGGATCAGGAGCGGCAGCACCGTGCGGCGCTCGATGTTGGGCTTGGCCCACTGGTCCTGCTTGGCGCGGACCTTGCCGAGCACGACCGGGTCGACGATCTCGAGGTGCGACGGGTTGGCGGTCAGCGACAGGTGGACGTTGTTGCCGTCGAAGGCGCGGTCCGAGGACGCGCCCAGGTGGTACTTCACGTCGCCCGAGCCCTCGACCTCGGCCGGGGAGGCCGAGCCGCCCTTGAACTCGTGGAACACCGCCCGGAACGGCTTGGCCATCACGTTGGTGAGCACGTTGAGCCGGCCGCGATGGGCCATGCCCAGCACGATCTCGCGGACGCCCAGCGCGCCGCCGCGCTTGATGATCTGCTCCAGCGCCGGGATCATCGACTCGCCGCCGTCGAGGCCGAAGCGCTTGGTCCCGGTGTACTTGAGGTCCAGGAACTTCTCGAAGCCCTCGGCCTCGATCAGCTTGTTGAGGATGGCGCGACGGCCCTCGGGGGTGAAGGAGATCTCCTTGTCCTTGCCCTCGATGCGCTCCTGGATCCACGCCTTCTCGGCGGGGTCGGAGATGTGCATGAACTCGACGCCAAGCGTCTGGCAGTAGGTCCGCTCCAGGATGTCGACGATCTCGCGGATCGTCCCGAACTGGAGGCCGAGCACGTTGTCGAGGAAGATCGGGCGGTCCCAGTCGCTCTCCTGGAAGCCGTAATGCTGCGGGTGCAGCTCCTCGTGGTCGCCGCGCGGCGCGAGACCCAGCGGGTCGAGCTTGGCGTGCAGGTGGCCGCGCATGCGGTAGGAGCGGATCAGCATGATCGCCCGCACCGAGTCCTTCGTCGCCTGCTCCACCGAGACGCCGGTGGTCGCCGTGACGCTGTCCTGCGGCTTGCCGGGCTTGGCGTCCTTGCCCTCGCGGGCGACGATCTTGTCGCCGATCGCCTTCTCCAGGGCGCCCCAGTTGCCGTCCAGCGCCGAGACCAGCTCGCCGTTGAGCGGCACCGGCCAGTTCGGCCGCTCCCAGGAGGCGCCGGCGGCGTTCTTCTCGACCAGGGTCTCGTCCTCGCCGAGCCCCTTGAAGAAGGCCTGCCACTCCGGATCCACCGAGGACGGGTTGCGGGCGTAGGCCGCCTGCAATTCCTCGATGTAGGCGGCGTTGGCGCCGTAGAGGAACGAGGTTTCGAGGAGCGCTTCGTTCACGTCCTGGCGTGCCATGGTGCGTCCATCCTGATCGCGCGGGCAGGCTCCCCTGCCCTCCGGGCTCCCCGTCCGCGCGGCGGATCGCCCTCAAACCGAAACGGGGCGGGTGACCGCCCCGCTGAAATCGTCTGCACGCCCGATATGGGCGTCGCGGCCCTGCGATGGCCGCAACGCAGGCGCGCTTGCCTCAGCCCTTCAGGACCTCGACGAGCGTCGAGCCCAGCCGGGCCGGCGACGGCGACACGCGGATGCCCGCGGCCTCCATGGCGGCGATCTTGTCCTCGGCGCCGCCCTTGCCGCCCGAGATGATCGCGCCGGCATGGCCCATGCGGCGGCCCGGAGGCGCCGTGCGGCCGGCGATGAAGCCGACCATCGGCTTCTTCCGCCCGCGCTTGGCCTCGTCCTTCAGGAACTGCGCGGCCTCCTCCTCGGCCGAGCCGCCGATCTCGCCGATCATCACGATCGACTCGGTCTTCGGGTCGGCGAGGAACAGCTCCAGCACGTCGATGAACTCGGTGCCCTTCACCGGGTCGCCGCCGATGCCCACCGCCGTCGTCTGGCCGAGGCCGGCATTGGAGGTCTGGAACACCGCCTCGTAGGTCAGCGTGCCCGAGCGGGACACGATGCCGACGGAGCCCGGCCGGAAGATGTTGGCCGGCATGATGCCGATCTTCGACTCGCCGGCCGTGACGATGCCGGGGCAGTTCGGCCCGACGAGGCGCGACTTCGAGCCGGTGAGCGCCCGCTTCACCCGCACCATGTCGAGCACCGGGATGCCCTCCGTGATGCAGACGATCAGCGGCACCTCGGCGGCGATCGCCTCGCAGATCGCGTCGGCGGCGCCGGGCGGCGGCACGTAGACCACCGAGGCCTCGGCGCCCGTGGCCTCGCGGGCCTCCGCGACCGTGTCGAACACCGGCAGGCCGAGATGGCTGGAGCCGCCCTTACCGGGGCTCGTGCCGCCGACCATCTTGGTGCCGTACGCGATGGCCTGCTCGGAGTGGAAGGTCCCGTTCTTGCCGGTGAAGCCCTGGCAGATGACCTTGGTGTTGGCGTCGATCATCACCGACATGGTCAGGCTCCCTTCACGGCGGCGACGATCTTCTGGGCGGCGTCGTCGAGGTCGTCCGCCGGGATCACGTTGAGGCCCGAGTTGCGGATGATGGCCTTGCCCTGCTCGACGTTGGTGCCCTCGAGGCGCACCACCAGCGGCACCTGCAGGCCCACCGCCTTCACGGCCGCGATCACGCCGTTGGCGATCACGTCGCACTTCATGATCCCGCCGAAGATGTTGACGAGGATCCCCTTCACGTTCGGGTCGGCGGTGATGATCTTGAACGCCGCCGTGACCTTCTCCTCCGAGGCGCCGCCGCCGACATCGAGGAAGTTCGCCGGCTCCTCGCCGTAGAGCTTGATGATGTCGAGCGTCGCCATGGCGAGGCCGGCGCCGTTGACCATGCAGCCGATCGTGCCGTCGAGCGCGATGTAGGCGAGGTCGTACTTCGACGCCTCGATCTCCTTGGCGTCCTCCTCGGTCTCGTCGCGCAGGGCGACGATGTCGGCGTGCCGGTAGAGGGCGTTCGAGTCGAAGGCCATCTTGGCGTCGAGGCACTTGAGGTGCCCGTCGGCGGTCAGCACCAGCGGGTTGATCTCGAGGAGGCTCATGTCCTTGGCCACGAAGGCCGCATAGAGCTTCTCGGTGAGCGCGGCGGCCTCCTTGGCCTGGGCGCCCGACAGGCCGAGCGCCTTGGCGACGGCGCGGCCGTGGTGGGGCATCACGCCGGTGGCCGGATCGACCGCGATCGTGTGGATCTTCTCGGGCGTGTCGTGGGCGACCGCCTCGATGTCCATGCCACCCTCGGTGGAGACCACGAAGGCGACGCCGCCCGTGGCGCGGTCGACCAGCATCGAGAGGTAGAATTCCTCGGCGATCTGGGCGCCTTCCTCGATGTAGAGGCGGTTGACCTGCTTGCCGGCCGGGCCGGTCTGGATGGTCACCAGCGTCTGGCCGAGCATCTCGCCGGCGAACTGCTTGACCTCGTCGATCGACTTGGTGACGCGCACGCCGCCCTTGGCGCCCTCGGGCGCGCCCTTGAAGGTGCCCTTGCCGCGGCCGCCCGCGTGGATCTGGCTCTTCACGACCCAGACGGGACCGCCGAGCTCCTTGGCGGCGGCCTCGGCCTCCGACGGGTTGAAGATGGCCACGCCGCGGGAGACGGGCAGGCCGAACTCCTTCAGCACGGCCTTGGCCTGATATTCGTGGATATTCATCGGAGCCTCGTAGGGAGGAGCGAATAGGTGGCAGCGGGCGGCGCGTAGAGGTATCGAGCGATCGAGAGTCGAATCTCCGAACGCTACGCGCTGCCCGGTATCCGCTTACCGGTCAGGCGAGGTTGCTGTCGACGCCCTTGCAGGCCTCGATGAGGCCCGTCACCGAGGCGACGGACTTGTCGAACATGGCCTTCTCGGCGTCGTCGAAGGTCACCTCGAGCACGCGCTCGACGCCGTTCGCGCCGATCACGATCGGCACGCCGATGAACATGCCCTTCACGCCGTACTGGCCGTCGAGGTAGGCGGCGCAGGGCAGGACCCGCTTCTTGTCGCGCAGGTAGCTCTCGGCCATGGCGATGGCGGAGGCGGCGGGCGCGTAGAAGGCCGAGCCGGTCTTGAGCAGGTTGACGATCTCGCCGCCGCCCTTGCGGGTGCGCTCGACCATGGCGTCGAGCTTCTCCTGGGTGGTCCAGCCGAGCTTGACGAGGTCGGTCAGCGGCACGCCCGCCACCGTGGAGTAGCGGGTCAGCGGGACCATGTCGTCGCCGTGGCCGCCGAGCACGAAGGCCGTCACGTCCTCCACCGAGACCTTGAACTCCTCGGCGAGGAAGTGGCGGAAGCGCGCCGAATCCAGCACGCCGGCCATGCCGACGATCTTGTTGGTCGGGACGCCGGAGAACTTCTGCAGCGCCCAGACCATGGCGTCGAGCGGGTTGGTGATGCAGATCACGAAGGCGTTCGGCGCGTGGGTCTTGATGCCCTCGCCGACGGCCTGCATCACCTTGAGGTTGATGCCGATCAGGTCGTCGCGGCTCATGCCGGGCTTGCGCGGCACGCCGGCGGTGACGATCACCACGTCGGCGTCCTTGATGGCGGCGTAGTCGCTGGCACCCGCGTACCGCGCGTCGAAGCCCTCGACCGGGGCGGCCTCGGCGATGTCGAGGGCCTTGCCCTGCGGCACGCCGTCGACGATGTCGAACAGCACCACGTCCCCGAGATCCTTGAGGCCGGCCAGAAGGGCCAGGGTGCCGCCGATCTGGCCGGCACCGATGAGCGCGATCTTGTTGCGAGCCATGTCGGATGTGTCTCCGCTGCGTTCGACTTCGGTGATGCGTTGCGCGAGGCCGGGGCTGCTCGTCCGTCAGGGTCCGAGGCCGGATTCGCCACTCTGAAATCTGCGCGGCTGTGTGGCCGAAAAGCACCGTGGCTTCAACCCGATGCGGGCCGCGCGGGCGACCCGTCCGGGACGCCGGAGCGCCACCGGGGAGCCCGACGGTCCTTCGGAAACGTCAACGTCGCGAAGGTTTTAGGTGCAGTGCACCCTGCCGCGCGGCCCCTCCCAAGGCGCGATGACAGATCTGAAAACCTGTCAGTTCGGTCCGCGCCGGGCGTGCCGAAGCGCGTCGGGCCGCGCGAACGACGAAGGCCCGGACGGGGTGTCCGGGCCTTCGGAATATCCAGTTCTGGGAGCGGCGGATCAGAGGATGCCGGAGCGCAGAACCCGCTGGATCGCGTGGATGACGGCGCCGAACCGGGCCTCGATCAGGTCGCGCGGCACCTCGGCATCGTGCTGGATCGCCAGGGGATGGGTGAAGCGGTAGCTCGCGTCGAAGATGTAGGCGATCGCCCGCTCCCGGTCCCGGGCCGAGAAGATCCCGGAGGTGATCCCCTCCTCGACCACGCGCTCGACGAGGCTGCGCAGGCGCACGCGGTGCCGCCGGGCGATCGGGCGGGCCGACACGGTGGCGTCGAGATGGACCGCGAACAGGTTCGGCTCGTCGAACAGGGCGTCCCGCTGGACCGTCGCCAGGGCGGTCAGGAGCCGCTCGATCTTGTCGTCGGCGGGGTCGGGCGCGTCGGCGATGCCGGCGAGCCGGGCCTCGACCTCGCGGAGCCAGCGGCCCGCCACCGCGTCGAGGAGCGCGTCCTTCGACGGGAAGTAGCGGTAGACGTTCGCGTGCGTCATGCCGGCCTCGGCGGCGACGGCCACGACCGTCACGCGCTTGGGACCGAGCCGCGAGAGATGCTCGGTGGCGATCCCGAGCAGCCGCACATCGGCCGCGACCGGCGCCCGCGGGCGGGCAGGACTGACCGCCTCACCCGTCTCGCGGAGTGTGCCGGATTCGGCGTCGGCGACGGTAATCTTGGCCTTGGCGCTGAGCGCCTCCTCCTTGGACCCGTCGGACTCTGGCTTGAGGAAAGGAAGCGGAAGGCGGGAAGTGGACAGGTGGTAGGGCGAGACGGACCCCCATCATACCGGCTGAAGCGTCCCGGCGCTTCGCGTTGACGTTACGGCTTCCCCCCGGGAGCCCGGTTACCTGAGCGGATTAGGACCGCTTAAACACCCCTATGTGTCAGTTTGCCTTGAGAAGGCAACAAATTTTTCTCGTTATCACCTGCGTCAGAAGCGGTTCTTCCACGCCCGCAAGGCGACGAACACGGCCTCGGGATCGCTCTGCGGCGGCAGGTCGACGGATTTCGCGAGGGCCGGCTGCCCGCTCCGCAGGAACGGGTTGGTCGCCCGCTCCGCACCCATGGTCGAGGGGATGAGGAAGCGGCCCTCGGCCTGGGCGCGCTCGGCCTCGGCGAGGCGCGCCCTCAGGTCCGGGTTGTCGGGATCGGCCGCCAGGGCGAAGCGGGCGTTGGAGAGTACGTAGTCGTGGCCGCTGAAGACCTGCGTCGCGTCGGGCAGGTCGTCGAAGCGGCGCAGCGAGCGGTAGAGCGTCTCCGGCGGGCTCTCCATCACCCGGCCGCAGCCCAGGGTGAACAGGGTGTCGCCGGCGCAGACGAGGCCGGCCTGCGCGAACCAGTAGGTCACGTGGTCGGCGCAGTGGCCGGGCGTCTCCCAGACCTGCGCCTCGAGGCGGCCGACCGTGACCGTGTCGCCCTCCCGCACGGTCACGTCCACCTGCGGGACCGCGTCGCCGGCCTTGGCGGGGGCGACCACCCGGGCGCCGGTCGCCCGCTTCACCTCCGGGATGCCCTCGACGTGGTCGCCGTGCCGGTGCGTCACGAGGATGTCGGTCAGCCGCCAGCCGGTCTCGTTCAGGGCCCGGAGGACCGGTCCGGCTTCCGGCACGTCGATCGCCGCGCAGGCGCCCGTCTGCGGATCGCGGATCAGCACGCCGATATTGTCGCTGCGGCAGAGGAAGGTGCGAATCTCGGTCTCGGCGGCCATCGGACGGAGTCTCCCAGGAGCGCGAACGGGCGCGGGGCGGCGCGAAAACTGTTGCCGTGAACAGGTGATGGTCCGGCCGGGTTCCTCCGGCGCTTGCCGCGGCGCGCGCGGCTCACCATTGAGTACGACGACCGTTCCGTCCGCGATCTCCTGTTCTCTCATGCGTCTCGACGTCAACGGCTTGCGGGCCTTCTACGCCAGCCCTCTGGGCCGCACGACGCACCGCGTGGTCGGCCGCGCGCTCCACGACTTCCTCGGCTCGGTCTCGGGGCTGCGCGTCCTCGGGATCGGCTACGCCACGCCGTATCTCGGGCCGGTCCACTGCATCGCCGAGCGCACCCTCGCCTTCATGCCGGCCTCGCAGGGCGTGGTGAACTGGCCGAGCACCGGGCGCTCCTGCGCGGCGCTCGCCGATCCCACCATGATGCCGCTGCCGGAGGCCGCCATTGACCGGGTCATCCTGGTCCACGCCCTCGAATCGGTGGAGAGCCCGACGGAGCTGCTGCAGGAGGTCTGGCGGACCCTCACGCCGGGCGGCCGCATGATCCTCGTGGTGCCCAACCGCCGGGGCGTCTGGGCCCGCCGGGAGGCGACGCCGTTCGGCCACGGGCAGCCCTACAGCCGCTCGCAGCTCGGGCGGCTCATGCGCGAGACGCTGTTCTCGCCGGTGAGCTGGGCCGAGACCCTGTACATGCCGCCGGCCCGCTCGCGCCTGATGCTGCGCACCGGGCCCGCCTGGGAGTGGCTCGGCACCGGCCTGTCCCTGCCCTTCGCGGGCCTGCACGTGGTCGACGCGACGAAGCAGCTCTACCGGCCGGTCGCCGTGCAGCAGGTGCGGCGCGCCCGCCGCCTCGCGCCGGCCCGGGTGCTGGTGCCGGCCCCCTCCCCGGGTTGACCCCGATGAGCCTCGACTTCACCACCCAGCAATTCCTGCTGGCCCTGTCGGCCCTGTTCTCGATCGTGAACCCGATCGGGGGCGCCTTCATCTTCGCCCAGGTGGCGGGCGCCTTCAGCCACGCCGAGCGCGTGCTGCTGTCGCGCCGGATCGGCGTCTACGCCGCCCTGGTGATGCTCGGCGCCCTCTGGGCGGGCACGCCGATCCTGAACTTCTTCGGCGTCACCCTGGGGGCGCTGCGCATCGCCGGCGGCCTCGTGGTGATGTCGTCGGCCTGGACCCAGTTGAACCGGCCCGAGGCACGGGAGGCGCGCAAGCAGGCCGAGGCCTCGGGCTCGGCGGGCCGCGGCGCGGCTCCGGCGGAGCCGCCGGGCGATCCCGCGCCCGGTCCCCTCGCCGACATCGCCTTCTTCCCCCTGACGCTCCCGTTCACCACGGGGCCGGGGACGATCGCGGTCGCCATCACCCTGGGGGCCAACCGGCCGGCGGCCTACGCGGAGCGGTTCGGCTTCTACATCGGCGTCACGCTGGCGGCCCTCGCGGTCGCCGCCACGGTCGCGGTCCTCTACGCCTCCGCCGACCGGGTGGTGGCGTTCATCGGCCCGGCCCGCGCCCGGGTGATGGGCCGCCTCTTCGCCTTCCTGCTCCTGTGCGTCGGCACGCAGATCCTGGTGAACGGCCTCGTTGACGTGTTCGCCCCCCTCGCCGCGGCGCGCTGACGTCCGGAAGACTGCCGGAGACGGCCGACCGCGACCGTCGGCCTGTCGAGCAGATCGGGCCTGAGGACCACGGCGCGGCACGCGTTCCCGTTTTCCGGCCAGGCGAATCGCTCGAATTGCCCGGTACGTCCGCGATGTTCCGTATTAAATCGCAGATACTGGCCAATATCGGCTAATATTATCGAGTTTTACAAATATATAAGTTTGTTAAGGATCTCATTTTAGAGCATACGCCGGGATCAAATCTGATCTGATCGGGCTTGCGTCCGGCAAGGGACCGGGCAACATCTTGCCGGTACTCGGCCGCAGTGGGGAAAGCTTCCGGCCGATCCGCCGGCGAAGCAGATCCAGCAACGGAGTGCAGATCGTGGCGACGGACGTCATCGCGAGCCCCCATCGTCGGCGGTCCGCGCCCGGGCCCCGACCGAGAGGCGGCCGAACGGCCGCGACGCCGTCGGCGGTCGATCGGCAGGCCCGCGACCGCGGCCCTGCCCGTGCCGGCCCGGGCCCGATCGGATTCCGCGCTTGAGAAGACCCGGGAGCCCCGTGCGCGATCGCGCCGTCGAGGATTCCGGCCCGCCGCCGCGGACCGTGCGTCCGGGCCCGGCCCCGTGAGCCCTCGAGATCCCGCAGGCCGGTGCCGCGCGCGCCGCGGCCAACAGGCACGTATCAGCAAGGAGACACCGCATGACCGACACGACGCAGATCAAGGTTCCGGCCTGGTACAGCCCGGACGAGATCCAGGACATCCAGCGCGATCTTCTGGGCGCCGCCGCGAAGGTTCTCGTGCTCTGCCTCGGCGGCAAGGGCGGTGTCGGCAAGACGACCATCGCCCTCCAGGTGGCCGATCTCTGCGCGGAGGTCGGTCCGGTGCTGGCGATCGACACCGACCCGGCCAACCGGCACTTCCACACCGCGCTCATGCAGGAGACCATCCCCGGCAGCGACAACTTCGTTCCGCGCCGCCCCGGACTCACCGCCGTCCGGCAGCGCCTGCGCGCCGAGGACAGCACGGGCCGCGTCGACCCGACCCTGTGCCAGGACCTGATCGAGCGCGTGACCGAGGCGGCCGAGCGCTTCGTCGTGGTCGACTTCCCGGCCGGCGACACCGAGACGACCCGCCGCTGCACCGAGATCATCGTGGAGAGCTGCCGGGAGGCGAATGTCCGCCTCGCCGTGGTGGTCGCGGCCGGCGCGGTGGATCCCACAGCCCTGGAGGTCCTGCGCGAGCTCCGGCCCATGCTGATCGAGTGCGACCGGGCGATCCTGGCGAAGAACACCGCCCAGGCGACCAATTTCGACTATCTCGAATCGTCCGACCTCGTGCGAGCTCTGCGGAAGCAGTCGAACTTTCGCGTCATCGAGATCGAGCGGATCGGCGAGCGGCTGATCGAGGCCCTGCGGGTCCAGAACATGACCTGGCAGGCCTTGGCAAACAGCGCGCCGATGCGCCTGCGGGTCGAGGGCCGCCGCCTGCGGCGCAACTTCCACACGGCGTGGCGGGATGCCCTCCGGCCGTGACCAACCTCGAGCGGTTCTACCGGTCGGTCCACGGCCGCGATCTCCAGCCCTGGGAGCGTCAGCTCGCGGTGCGGATCGCGGCCGCCTTGAACACCACGACGGACGACGACTTCGTCGTCCACCTGTTGCTGGTGTACATGTCCACCAACGCCATCACGAACATGTACAACGAGCTGGTGGCGGCGCGGAACGGTCTCGCCGAACACAACCGGGACCTCATCCAGGCGCTGACGGCCGATCTGCGGCGCAACCGGCTGGTCACCGCCGTGCTGCTCGGCGCGGCAGCCCTCGGCGTGCTCGTGAGCGTCGGGATCCTCGGCACCGTCCTCAACCTGTCTTACGGGTCCGCCGCCAGCGCGGCGCGCCTCGCCGCGGCGCTGGAATCCTGCGAGTCGCGCGGCCCGGCCGGCGCCCAGCGCGGCCTCGGGATCGGTCGCTGAGCCGAGGGACCCCGCCGTCGGCTCACTCGAGCCGGACGGACACGCTGTCGCTGGCGCCGGTCGCGTCGAGGACCGAGATCCGCGCGAAGCCCGCGCCGCCCGGGGCCCACTCGGCCCGGCGCCGCGGCGTCTGAACGACCGGCTGACCGTCCACCAGCCACGTGAGCGGCGGCACGCCGCCCAGGGCCTTGAGGGCGAGGCCCGGGCCGCCCTCCGCGGCGCCGTGCCGATCCGCCGCGAGGCCGAGATCGATCCGCGCTCCGTCCGGCGGATAGGCGATCCGCAGCGCCGGTCCCGCCGCCTCGGCCGCCTCGCGCCGCAGGTGCCGCAGCGGCGGCGGCAGGCTCCCCGTTCCGACCACCAGCGCGTCCCGCGGCTGGGGGACCGGCTCGGGCTCGGTCCCGAGGCGCGCGAAGGCGTCGAACAGGATCGGCGCCGCGACGGTGCGGCCCACGAGCCCCGGCACCGCGGCCCCGTCCGGGCGCCCGGCCCAGACGACGACCGTCGCGTGACGGTCGAAGCCGGCCGCCCAGGCGTCGCGGTACCCGTAGGAGGTGCCGGTCTTGTAGGCGATGCGGTTCGGCAGGGCATTCTCCGGCGGCGGCGTGCCGCGCAGGATGTCGGCGACGTACCAGGCCGCGACGGGCTCCGCGACGCGGTGCCGGGATTCGGCCGCGGCCCCGTCGGCGCGGCGGAGCAGGTCCGGAACCGCGCCGCCGCGCGCGAGTCCGGCGTAGAGCCGCGCGAGGTCGGTGACCGTGATGCCGAGGCCGCCGAGCGCGACCGGCAGCCCCGGGGCCGCGTCCCGCGGGAGCTGGATCCCGGCACCTGCGGCGCGCAGCCGGGCGATGAAGCGGGCGGGACCGACCGCATCCATCAGTTCGACCGCCGGCACGTTGAGCGAGAGCTGCAGGGCTCGCCGGGCCGTGACCGTGCCCTGGAAGGTCAGGTCGAAATTCTCCGGCGCGTAGCTCGCCGAGAAGCGCGCCGGGCGATCCTCCAGCAGGGTCTCGGGATGCGCGAGACCGTCCGCGAAGGCCATGGCGTAGACGAACGGCTTCAGCGCGGAGCCGGGCGAGCGCACCGCCAGGGTCATGTCGATGGCGCCGCGCCGGGCAGGGTCCAGGTAGCCGGCGCTGCCGACCTGGGCGAGCACCCGACCGTCGCGGTTGTCGAGGACGAGGATCGCGGCCGAGAGGTCCGGACCGGCGGCGGCGGCGCGCTCGGCCGCCAGGACCTCCAGCCGCTCCTGCAGGCGCCCGTCGATCGCGAGGCGGATCGTGGCGGCACCGGGATCGGCCGCCACCGCCTCCTCGGCGGCGTGCGCCGCGAGCATCGGGAACGGCCTGCGCGCCGTCGGCACCGGCTCGGCCCGGGCGGCGTCGGCCTCCGCCGCCGTGAGGATGCCCCGCGCGACCGCCACCGCGAGGACCCGGTCGCGGGCGGCGCGGGCGCGCTCGGGGAACCGGTCCGGACGGCGGGTCTCGGGCGATTGCGGCAGGGCGACGAGCAGGGCCGCCTGCGCGGCGGTCAGCCGGACCGGCTCGCGCCCGAAATACGCGACGCTCGCCGCCCGGACGCCCTCGAGCGGGCCGCCATAGGGGGCCAGCGCCAGGTAGAGATCGAGCAGCCCGGCCTTGCCGAGGCGCCGCTCCAGCGTGACCGCCCGCACCATCTGGCGGAGCTTGGCCTCGAGCGACCGCTCGCGCCGCGGCTCGACGAGGCGTGCCACCTGCATCGACAGGGTGGAGGCGCCGGACACGATGCGGCCGCGCGTCAGCCACTGGCCGGCGGCGCGCAGCACCGCGGCCGGGTCGATGCCGGGATGCGCGGCGAAGCGGCGATCCTCGTAGGCGAGCAGCATCGCCCGGTAGCGCGGATCGACCGCCTCCGCGGTGACCGGCAGGCGCCAGCGCCCGTCCGCCGTCGCGAAGGGGCGCAGCAGCGTGCCGGACCGGTCCAGCACCACCGTCGAGCGCGATTCGGCCCCGGCCAGGTCGAGCGGCGGCAGCGTGCCGGCGTAGCGCCAGAGCGCAACCGCGCCGGCCCCCAGCAGGCCGAGCCCGAGCGCCGCCGCTCCCAGCGCCGCGCGCAGGCCCCTCGCCCGCTTCCGAGGAGGCGCCGGCGCGCGCGGATCCGACCCGTCCTGCGGCACGCATCCTCCCGGTCTCGGCTCCGACAGCGCAGGATCCCGTGTTCCCGCGCGATCGACAAGCCCCCGGACCAATCGGCGTCCCGGGCGCCGGCCCGGCTGCGGCCGGACCCTACGCCGTCCCGACGCCCCGCAGGTCCTCGAAGGCGGCGCGATCCGGGCGATTCACCCGGACCGGGAACGGCACGACGTTCGAAGGCATCGGGGCGGTCGCTGTCTCAGGGGGCTGCGCCGCCTTGTGCGCCTTGCCGGGCTTCGCCCACCGCTCGATCCGCTTGAAGTAGGTCCGCCTCGCCAGCCAAGCCGGAACTCGCCTGCTCTTCTGCATGATCTGTCCCTCGCCGTTGCGTACCGAGTCCCCCGCAGACCCGCGCCCCGAACGCGTCAAGCGGTTCGAATCACGGCTGTATTCACGATACGAGCGGATCCCGGGGAGCCCCGCATCCCCCGTTTGGGTGACGCGCGCGCGGGCGCGACCGTCAGGCCGCCGCGTTCTCCTTCGCCCGCTCCAGCGCGAGCTTCGTGACGGCCACCTGGTCGACCTTGCCGGTGCCGAGCATCGGGATCGCGTCCAGCACCGCCACCTCGGCGGGGATCGCGACGTCGGAGGCGCCACGACCCTTGGCGAAGCTCTGGTAGGCGGCCCGGGTCGCACCCTTCTCCTGCGTGAACAGGATCAGCCGCTCGCCCTTGCGCGCGTCCGGCACCGCCGCCACCGCGCTCGGACGGTCGGGCCAGAGTTCGGCGGCCAGCGCCTCGATGCCGGCGAGCGACACCATCTCGCCGGCGATCTTCGCGAAGCGCTTGGCCCGGCCCTTGATGGTGACGAAGCCCATCGCGTCGATCGCCACGATGTCGCCGGTGTCGTGCCAGCCGCCCGGCGGCGGCTCCAGCACGCCGGGCTTCTCGGCGCGCAGGTAGCCCAGCATGATGTTCGGCCCGCGCAGGGACAGGCGGCCGCCCTCGTCGATCCCCGGCACCGGCTCGAGGCGGGTCTCGATGCCGGGCAGGATCCGCCCGACCGTGCCGAAGCGGTTGAACATCGGCGTGTTGAGCGCCACGACCGGCCCGCACTCGGTGACGCCGTAGCCCTCCAGGATGCGCAGCCCGAACTTCTCCGCCCAGGTCTTCCGGGTGGTCTCCTTCACGGCCTCGGCGCCGGCCACGACGTAGCGCAGGGAGCGCAGGTCGTAGGAATGGGCCGCGCGGGCGTAGCCCGTCAGGAACGTGTCGGTCCCGAACAGCACCGTGCTGTTCGAGCCGTAGATCAGCTCCGGCACGATCCGGTAGTGGAGCGGTGACGGGTAGAGGTAGACCGGCACCCCCGAGACCAGGGGCAGGACCAGCCCGGCCGTGAGCCCGAAGGCGTGGAACACCGGCAGGACGTTGAACACCTTGTCCATCGGTCCGAAATCGATCCGGGCCGCCACCTGCGCCACGTTGGCGAGCATGCAGCGGTTGGCGAGCACCACGCCCTTCGGCGTGCCCTCGCTGCCCGAGGTGAACAGGACCGCCCCCGGATCCTCGCCGGAGCGCGCCACCAGGGGACGGCGCGGCGCCAGGAGGCCGCGGATCTTGTCCCCCATCGTGATCCCGGCCCGCACGTCCTCCAGGTAGATCAGCTCGACCGATCCGCGGATCGCCTCCACGAGCGGCCCCAGGCGCCCCTTCTCGATGAAGGCCCGCGAGGTCAGGATCTTGCCGACCTCCGCTGCCCGGCAGGCCGAGAGCACGTTGGCGGGGCCGGCGGAGAAGTTGATCATCGCCGGCACCCGGCCCGCGGAGGCCAGGGCGAACAGCGTCACCGCGGCGCCGTTGGCGTTCGGCAGCATGACGCCGATCCGGCCGCCCACGGGCGCCAGCGGCATCAGCTTGCGGCCGAGCACGTTGGCGCCCATCACGAGCCGGCTGTAGCTGAGGCGGCCGCCGACCGGGTCCTCCAGGGCGTTGCGGCCCCAGCCGTGGCGCTCGCCCGCTTCGATCAGCGCCGCCATCAGGCCGCGGTCGATGTCGGCGGTGCGGAACACGAGGTCCGACATGATCCCGTAGAGGGCGGCGCCCGCCGCCTGCCGCCGCGCCTTGCCCTTGAGCGCGGGGTCCACGGTCAGCCGCACCGGCGGCATCACCGTCACGGTCACCTTGGGCCACCAGCGGCGGCGCACCTGCCCGCGCGACAGCCGCGAGAAGACCGTGCGCTCCAGGCCGTCGAGCTTCACCGGGACGACCATCGCGCCCGACTTGTCGGCGATCAGCCCGGCGCCGTCGTAGACCTTCATCAGGCTGCCGGTGACCGTGAGCCGGCCCTCCGGGAAGATGATCAGGGTCTCGCCGCCCTTGACCGCGTTGATCAGCGTCCGGGTGGCGAGCGGCCGGGTCGGGTCGAGCGGCATCGCCTTGGTGACGCGCAGGAACGGCCGGACCCACCAGCGCTGCGCGATGCCGCTGTCGATGGCGAAGACCGGCTCCTGGTCGAGGAGCGACAGGGCGAGCGGCGCGTCGAGGAACGAGACGTGGTTGAGGGCCACGATGGCGTTCGGCCCGGCCGCCGCGAGGTTGTCGAAGCCGCGCACCTCCAGCCGGTAGAACGCCCGGAACAGGATCGACAGGGCGTCGCGGAACGGGCTGGTCGGCAGGGTCGCGAACACGACTGCGCCGACGATCAGGTTCAGCACCGCCACCACGGCGAGCAGGCTCGCGATCGTGAGGCCCGCGCCCTGCAGCGCCGCCAGTGCCAGGGTGCCGGCGACCATGAAGGCCGCCGTCATGACGTTGACCGCGCCGATGATCCGCGCGCGCATCGCCTTCTCGGCCCAGGCCTGCACGGCCGCGAAGGACGGGACGATGTAGAGGCCGCCGGAGATCGCCAGCCCGAGGAAGTCGATGCCGGTGCGCAGGCCGTGGCCGGTCTGCAGGAAGCCGAGGGGGCCGATCGGCTCGGCGGGCGGTGCCGGCAGGTGGCCGACCGTCCAGGCGAGGTCGAGGCCGAACAGGCCCATCAGCACCGCGCCGACCGGCGTCGGCAGCAGCACGATCCGGCCGCTGGCGAGCCACGAGGCGAGGCCGGACCCGACGGCGATGCCGATCGAGAACAGCGCGAGCAGCAGCGTGATCACCGTCTCGGTGCCGTTGAAGGCGCCCCGCACCAGCACCGGCAGCAGCGACAGCACCACCACGCCGACCAGCCAGAACCAGCTCACGGTGAGCGAGCCGCGCCACAGCCGCGTGTCGGCCCAGAGGTCGCGCAGCAGCGCGTAGGTCGAGCGGGCGACGTTCGGGTCGACGCGCAGGTCCGGCGCCCCCTCCCCGGTCGGCGGGATCATCCGGGCCGAGAGCCAGCACAGGACGGCGAAGCCCATCACCAGGGCGCCGAACAAGAGGCCCGAGCCGCCCATCGCCGAGGCCGCGCCGGCCGCGATCGTGCCCAGCAGGATCGCCAGGAAGGTCGCCGCCTCCACGAGGGCGTTGCCGGCGGGCAGCTCCTCGCGGCGGAGATGGTCCGGCAGGATCCCGTACTTGATCGGGCCGAACAGCGCCGCGATCGTCCCGAACAGGCCCAGAGCCACGAACAGGACCGGGATCGAGTGCAGCAGGAAGCCGAGCACCGCGGTGCCGGCCGCGAAGATCTCGGCGAACTTGAGCCGCCGCGCCATGAGGGCCTTGTCGTAGCGGTCGGCCCACTGGCCGCCGAGACCCGACAGGATGAAGAACGGCCCGATGAACACCGCGCTCGCGAGCGTCACCAGGACACCGGCATGGGCGTCCGCCTGGCCGCCGATCCCGAACAGGATCAGGAAGGCGAGCGCGTTCTTGAGGAAGTTGTCGTTGAACGCCGAGAAGAACTGGCACCAGAACAGCGGCGCGAAGCGCCGCGCAGTCATCAGGGTACGGAACATGGCGATCTCTCGGTTCCGAACCTGACTGGCCCACGAGAGACGGTCAGGTCAAATCGGACCGAGACGAACGCACAGGGATCGCGGGCGTCGCGTGGTCGAGCCGTGCGGGCCGGCACCGCCGGCCGCCGCGCCGCCCGGCCGCGGATCGGCGCCCGCGCCGTCAGGCCTTGTGGACGAGGCGGCCTCTCCGCGCGGCGGCGGCCCCGGCGTGCCGGGCGATGAACGTGTGCAGGGCGGCGCCGAGATCGTAGGACCAGTAGACGTGGGCCGCGACGGCCGAGATCACGAGGAGCGCGGCACCGACCGCGCAGGCCGGCACGAGCAGCAGGCCGGTCAGGACCATCCCGACGGCGGTCCGCTCGGCCAGGGACGCCTGCGGCCACGGATCGATCGGGAGCGAGAGCAGGGAGAAGCGTCGTCCAGTGCGCATGGCTGCGACCCTCGATGGTTCGGCATGACGCGGTACGACCAGTCAACAGCGGCCACCGTCGGACGTTGCGTCCCGGACCGCGAAATCGGCGGCCCCCGTGACGTTCCGGACCGGCCCGGCGGCGCAACCGAGCGCGCCGCACCGGGTTGCCGGTTCGGTCTCTCGAGGATGAGGTGGGTATGGCACGGGTTGCGGTCGTTACCGGGGGCACGGCCGGAATCGGTCTCGCCACCGCGCATGAATTCGCCGCGCGCGGCTGGTCGGTGGCGGTGATCGCGCGGGATCCTGGCCGTCTCGCCGCCGCCGAGCGGGCGCTGGCCGCCTACGGCCAGCCGGTGCTGGCGATCGGCGCCGACGTCGCCGAGCCGGAGGCCGTGGACGCCGCCGCCGAGCGGGTGGAGCGCGAACTCGGCCCGATCCGCGCGTGGGTCAACAACGCCATGTCGACGGTGGTGAACCCGGCCGACCGAATCACTCCGGACGAGTACCGGCGGGTCACCGAGACCACCTATCTCAGCCAGGTCTACGGGACGCTCGCCGCCCTGCGCTTCATGAAGCGCCGCGACCGCGGCGCGATCATCCAGGTCTCGTCGGGACTCGCGATCCGGGCGGCGCCGCTGCAGGCACCCTACTGCGCGGCGAAGTTCGCGGTCTCGGGCTTCACCGACGCCCTGCGCTGCGAGCTGCTGCACGACCGGGTCAATGTCAGCCTCAGCGTGATCTACCTGCCGGCGGTCAACACGCCCCAGTTTAACTGGGCGCGCAACCGCACCGGCCACCGCCAGTACGCGCCGGATCCGGTCTTCGACCCGCGGCTCTGCGCCGAGGCGATCCTGTACGCGGTCGAGCACCCGCGCCGCGAGGTCTGGGTCGGACGGTCGTCGGCGATGATGGCGGCTGCCCAGGCGCTGGCGCCGGCGCTCGCCGACCGCAAGGCCGCCTCCATGTGGGCGGCGCAGCTCTCCGACGAGACCATCCCCGAGATGGACGGCAACCTCTACGAAGCTGTGCCCGGCCCGGTCGGGATCGACGGGCGCTTCATCGGCCGGACCAAGGCGAGCCGCGGAGAGTTCGTCACGAGCCGGACCCGCGACGTCGTGGTCGGCGGCCTCGTCGGGCTGGCCCTCGTCGGCCTCGCCGGCACCGTCCACGCCGCCCGCTCGGCGCGCCGGCGGCCGGAGCGGATCTGACGGCTGCGCCCGTGCGCGCCGCCTGCTAAGCCCGTTCCGATCGATAGGCCCGCCGCCGTCGTCGCGAGCGGTGCGAAGCCATCCCGTTGCGCCGCCCCCGCCGAGGTCGCGCTGCCCTGGGTCGCTTCGCTCCGCTCGCGGCGGCGGAGAAGGCGACTGAGACTGCGGCCGCATCACACGCGCCGCCCCCGAAGAGGTCCACGACGATGCCCGGCTATCTGCCCTTCGCGGGCGCCCTGAAGCTGCCCGCCTATACCTGCGACAATTGCGGGTTCTGGCAGCGGCACTTCGAGGCGCCGGCCGCCTGCCCGATGTGCCTCGACGCCCGCCACGTCGTGCCGCAGGACGGGTGGCGCTTCCGCACCGCCCGCGAGGCGCAGGAGGCCTTCCCCTGCCACTGGCAGGAACTCGAGCCCGGCGTCTGGCGCTTCTGGAACGAGCCGGTCTCCGGCATCGGCCCGTCCGCCTACCTGATCCAGACCGAGCACGGGAACATGGGCTTCGAGGGCTGCCCGGTCTTCAGCGAGGCCGCCCTCGACCAGATCGAGCGGCTCGGCGGGATGACCGTCCTCTCGGCCTCGCACCCGCACTCCTACGGGGCGCTGCCGCAGCTCCAGGACCGGTTCGACCCGGAGCTGTGCCTGCCGGCGGCCGACTTCACCTGGAGTGCCGCGCTCCAGGTGAGCTGGCCCTACGACGATTTTCTGGAGCCGCTGCCGGGGTTGGAGCTGCACCGCACCGCGGGTCATTTCGATGGCCACGCGATCCTGTACGACCGTGGGCGAAAAATCTGCTTCTGCGGCGACGCGCTGAAGTTCGAGCTCGACCCCGCGGATTTCCGCCGGGCCACCACGATCTCGGCCCACAAGGCCTTCGTGCGCGGGGTGCCGCTCACGCCGAGCGAGCTGCGCCGCTACCGCGACGTGTTCGAGCGCCTCGACTTCGCCCAGACCTGGACGCCGTTCGAGCCCGCCCGGAATTGCGGGCGGCCCGAGGTCCTGGCCCTGCTCGACCAGCTGATGAGCGGCCGGTCGCACGCCGCGCCGGTGCCGCTCGACAGCCTGCGGGTTCAGGGCCGGTAGAGCGGGTCGTTCTCCAGGCGGATCGGCTGGCCGTGGGGCGTCGCCTCCGCGGCCCGCAGGAAGGCCTCGGTCCGCGCCGCGACGCTCTCGGGTCCCGCCACGCCGCGCTCGGCCAGGAGCGCCTCCAGCGTCGCGAGCCACGCGCCGTAATCGGCCGCCTGCTCGGGAGACTCGGCCGGCCGGATCTGCCGGCCGAGCCGGTCCGCCCATTCCGACCACGTGAACAGCCCGGATTCGCGCAGGGAGACCACCAGCGCGAAGACCTGCGCCTCCCAGGGCGCCGCGAAGGGGCTGGGCGACGGCGCGGTCACGCGGGGTCCAGGTACGGTTCGAAGGCCGCCACCGTGACGACGCCCCCCGGGTCGCCGCTCTCGCCCCATAGCTCCCGCGCCGTGAAGGCGACCGTGTAGAGCCAGGTCGGGTTCTCGCCCGCCCCGTAGGCGTTGGTGTCGGGGAAGACGAAGACCCCGTCGACGCGCACGATCCGGCCGCGCTTGCCGCGCACGTAGCGGGGCAGCCGCGTGTGGCCGGTCGGGTGGATGTTGCGGGCCAGGACGGCGTCGTCCACCGCGAAGCGCGCCGGGGCGTCGGCGGCGCGGCTGCTCGGGAAGCCGGCCCGGAAGCGCTGTTCCAGGCCCTCGCGGGCCAGGACCCGCGCGACGGGCTTGGCCGGCTCCGCGGAGCGGCCGGACTCGATCTCGGCCGGCGTCGCCAGCCCCGTGGCGACGACCTGCTTCTCCAGGGCCTTGAGCCAGATCTCGTAGTAGCTCGACGCGAGGTATTCCGCGGGCGGCAGGGATTCGCGGTTGGCCCGGCTGCCGTCGAGGTTCCAGGCGCCCGTGTAGCCCATGGCCATCGCCAGCGCGAAGACGCGGCGCTCCCACGCGGCGTGGAAGACCGGCTCGTCCGGCTCCGGCACCACCGGCCCGAAGCCGTGCGCGCCGCCGAGATCCTGGGCCCCGTTCATACCGGCATCTCCGCGGGGGCGGCCGGGATCGCCTCGGGCAGCCCCGTGCCGATCATGGAATCGCGCGTGACGAGGGCGGCCAGGGCCTCCTCTGAGAAGCCGTCGGTCCCGGCCGGCCGCATCGGCAGGACCATGTAGCGGGTCTCGGCCGTCGAGTCCCAGACGGTGATGCGGGTCGTTTCCGGCAGCGTCACCCCGAACTCGGCGAGCACGCCGCGCGGGTCGATCACCGCCCGGGCCCGGTAGGGCGGCGCCTTGTACCAGACCGGCGGCAGGCCGAGCACCGGCCACGGGTAGCAGGAGCACAGGGTGCAGACGACGAGGTTGTGGATCTCCGGCGTGTTCTCGACGACCACCATGTGCTCGCCGCCGCGGCCGCCGATCCCGAGTTCGGCGATGGCCGGCGTGGCGTCGGCCAGGAGCCGCGCCCGGAAGGCGGGATCGGTCCAGGCCCGGGCCACGACGCGGGCGCCCGCGTGCGGGCCGACCTTGGTCTCGTAGAGCTCGACCAGGGCATCGAGGGCCGCCGGGTCGACGTAGCCCTTCTCGGTGAGCAGCGATTCCAGGGCGCGCACCCGGGCCTCGACCGGCGACAGGTCGCTGCCGTGGTGGTGATCGTGATGATCATGCGAGTGCTGCGCGTGATCGTGACTCATCCCGCTCTCCTGACTGCCCGCAATCTGCATCGCCCGGCCCGCCGCCGCCAGCCCGGGAAGGCGGATCCGGCCGGCGTTGTCACCTCGGGCACTCTGCCTAAATTCCCTGTCACACTCGGGAGCGTTTGGCATAGGTTCAGAATTTTATCGCTACCGACGTTAGAGCTATTCTAGTATGCCAGCGTGGGAGGCGGAAACGTTCATGACTGAGGACGTTGCGGACCGGCCAGATGCAACTGCGGGCACCCGGGACGGGGCCGGCTACGCCGCGTCCATCGGCCAGCACCTCGCCCTGCCGATCCGGGAGTATTTCAAGGTCGTCGAGCTGGAGCCCCTGCCGGCGCAGCTCGCCGCGCTGGTATCGCGCTTCGAGGCGGCGGTCACGGCGCACGGGGAGACGGTGCCCTTCGACTTCCGCGGCGACATCATCAAGGCGCTGCCGGCCCTGCGCACCTTCGCCCTGTCGCTCGTGGGCGACGTGAGCCGCGCCGACGACTTGGTGCAGGAGACCTTCGTGAAGGCCTGGGCGAACCAGGAGCGGTTCCGGCCCGGCACCAACTTCACCGCGTGGCTGTTCACGATCCTGCGCAACCAGTTCTACACCGATCTGCGCAAGACGCGGCGGGAGGTGGAGGACGTGGACGGGACGCATGCCGGTCAGATGACCAGCCCGTCCGACCAGGAGGATGCCAGCACCCTCAAGGTCGTCTGGGAGCGTCTCGGCGACCTGCCGTCGGCGCAGCGCCAAGCGCTGCTGCTGGTGGGCGCCGAGGGCCACACCTACGAGGAGGCCGCGATCATGCTCGGCTGCCAGGTCGGCACCGTGAAGAGCCGCGTGAGCCGGGCCCGGTCGTCGCTCCTCGATACCCTCGGTGTCGTCGTGGCTGGGCAGGCTCCGGCCGCGTGATCGGCCGAGCCCCCGGCGGCACGGCCTGACGCGGCCTCGTTCCGGCGCGGGGCGCGACGCGTTCCGGCGCCGCCGCACCCTGGACGTGGATCAACCGCAGGACCTGCGCCGGTCCTGTGCGCGTCCTCACGATGGCCGGAAGTCGCGGCCTGTAGGATCGATGTCAGTCATCGATTCGAGGTGGGCCCATGCAACACTTGTCAGCAGAGAACGGCCGGGTGGCGGCGTGGTGCGCGAAGCATCCGGTCTTCCTCGCCTTCGGTCTGTGCGCCTTCGGCCTCGCCGTCGCCGCCGCGGTCTGGGGGCTCGGGATCCTCTCGTCGGCCACGGCCACGGTTGTTGCCGCCCTCTATGGTGTCTTCCTCGGCGCCTTCCTCATGGAGTACTTCAGGATCAACGAAATCGTCAGAGCGGTGCGATCGATCTGGTCCGCACTGACGGGCATCTGGTGGCTGTTGACCTTCTGGCGGGCGTGACGGGACCGCGGATCCCGCCTCACCATCGGCGGACGCCGGAGGCGAGAGCCTCGCGAGTCTCAGACCGGGGGCCGACGCAGGTGCCAGTCCGTCACCCTCTGGTAGGCCTGTCCGATCCGCAGGGCCGTCGTCTCCTCGTAGCCGCGGCAGACGATCTGCAGCGAGAGCGGCAGCCCGGACGCGGTGAAGCCGTTCGGCAGCGCCAGGGCGCAGAGGTCGAGCAGGTTGCCGAACCGGGTGAAGCGCGACGGCAGGTGCGCCTCGTCGACGGCGTCGAGCGCGACGGCCGCGCTCTCCGTGGTCGGCGTCAGGAGGGCGTCGATGCCCGCGAGGGCGGCGTCGTACTGCTGCTTCATCGCGGCCCGGCGGTGGAGCGTGCCGAGATACTCCTGGGCCGAGACGTTCGCGCCGGCCAGGATCCGCGCCCGGACGGCGTCGCCGAGCTCTGCGGAGGGATCCTCCGCCAGGGTCCCGTTGACGAAGTAGGCCTCCGCGTTGGTGATCTGGCTCATGGCCACGCAGTCGCTGAAGCGGAACGGCAGGGCGACGTCGACGATCTCGGCGCCCTGACCGGCCAGGAGGTCGAGGGCCGCGTCGTAGGCGGCCAGCATGTCGGGGGCGACCCCGTCCCGCTCCGAGTCCGGCATCCGGCCGAGGCGCAGGCCGCGGACTCCGCGGTTCAGCGCCGGCCAGGGCGCGTCCGGCGCCACCCCGCGGGTCGTCGGATCGCGGGGATCGGGGCCGGAGATCGCCTCGTAGAGCAGCGCGGTGTCCTCCACGGTGCGGGCCAGCGGCCCGGGCGTGTCGAGGGTCATCGAGAGCGGCACGATCCCCCAGGTCGAGACGCGCCCGACCGTCACCTTGAGGCCCGTCAGCCCGCAGAACGAGGCCGGCAGGCGCACCGAGCCGCCGGTGTCGGTGCCGATGCCCCAGGGCGCCATCCGGGCCGCCACCGACACGCCGGTGCCGCTGCTCGACCCGCCGGGGGTGCGCGGCGTCTCCGGATCCCAGGGATTCCACGGCGTGCCGAGATGCTGGTTCGTGCCCCAGCCGCCGTAGGCGAACTCGACCGTGTGGGTCTTGCCGAGCACGATCATGCCCTGGCCGATGAGGCGCCGGGCGATCGTCGCGGTGCGCTCGGCCCGGCGCGCCCGGTGGGCGGCCGAGCCGCCCATGGTGATCCGGCCCTCCAGGTCGATCAGGTCCTTGAGCACGACGGGGACGCCGTGGAGCGGCCCCACGGCGTGGCCCGACCGGATCGCCCGGTCGGCCCCCTCGGCGGCGAGGCGGGCGTCGGCGGCGAAGACCTCCGTGAAGGCCTGGAGCCTCGGCTCCAGCCGCTCGATCCGGCCGAGGAGGGCCTCGACGGCGTCGACCGGCGAGAGGGTCCGCGCCTGGAGCGACCGGGCGAGCTCGGCCGCGGAGGCATGTACGGGATCGATGTCGGACATGGGTTCTACTGCACGCTGACGAGGGTGAGGTCGACGAACCAGGATTGCGGCGAGACGAATCCCTGGACCTTCTTGGACATCCCGCGGGGATTGAGGTCGTGGACGACGAACAGCCACGGCGGATCGTCCACGAGGCGCTCGTGGGCGGCCTTGGTCTGCGCGTCGATCACCTTCGCGTCGGTGGTCTCGGCGAGCGCCTTGAGGGCGGCGTCGAACTGGTCGTCCTTCCAGGTGGGGAAGTTGAAGCCGTTCGGCGGGAACCGGTCGCCCGCGAAGTAGCGCGCCATCACGGCGGCGTCCGACGAGGGCGAGGAGACGTTGAGCGCCATCGCGCCCTGGAGGCTCGGGGCGTCGGGGAGAGCCCGGCCGGCGTTCAGGAGGACCTGCCACTCGACCACGTTGAAGGTGAGATCGACGTTGCAGGCCTGCTTCAGGTTCTCCTGCAGGTATTCGTTCATCGGCATCGGCAGCATCTGCCCCGAGCCGGAGGAGGAGATCATCACCTTGAGGCTCAGCGGCTTCTTGTCGGTGTAGCCGGCCTCGGCGAGCAGCGCCTTCCCCTTGGCGGCGTCGAAGGTGTAGCGATTCTTCGGGCTGCCGAAATTCGGGTCCTTGTCGTTCAGCCATCCGCTCGCCGGCTCGGCGGTGCCGTTGAGGAGCTCGACGATGCCGGCCCGGTCGATGCAGTAGTTCAGGCCCTGCCGGACGCGCACATCCTTCAGCGGGCTGTCCTTGGCGCCCATGTTGAAGAAGTAGGGCCAGACGTGCGGGTACGAGCCCGTGGTGATGGTGAAGCCCGCCTGCTTCAGCGACGGGATCGCGTCGGGCGCCGGCACCTCGATCCAGTCGACCTGGCCGGCCCGCAGGGCGGCGACGCGGGCATTCGCCTCCGGGATCGGCAGCAGCCGGACCTTGTCGACCTTGGCCATCCGGTTCGGATCCCAGTAGCCGTCGAACTTGGCGAGATCGACCGCCTCCCGCGGGGCCACGCGGGTGATCCTGAACGGGCCCGTACCGGCCGCCGGCAGCGCCGCGACCTTGCTCCAGTCGCGCCCGGCCTTCTCGAAGGAGGCGGGCGAGGTGAAGAGCAGGTAGACCACCATGTAGGGGAAGTACGAGGCGACCTGGGTGGTGGTGATCTGCACGGTCGAATCGTCGACCTTCTTGTAACTTCCGACCAGCGGCGCCCGGGCCCGGGAGATGCCGGCGCCCTGCGGCTCGAACTGCGGGCTGTCGTTCTTGAAGTAGCGGTCGAGGTTCCAGATCACCGCGTCGGCGTTGAACGGCGTCCCGTCGTGGAACTTCACGCCCTGGCGCAGGTGGAAGGTCCAGACCGCCTTGTCGTTCGGATCCTGCTCCCAGCGCTCGGCCAGCGCCGGGATGATGCCGGCCAGCTTGGTGGTGCTCTTGAGGTCCCACTGCACCAGCCCCTCGAAGATCGGGTAGCCGAGGAAGCGCATCCCCTCGAAGCCGTTGTTGGGCATGCCCGTCGTGGTGGGGATGTCGCTCGCCGTCATGGCGATGCGCAGGACGCTCTCGGCGCTGGCCGACCCCGTCAGGGCCACGGTACCCGCCAGGGCGGCGGCAATCAGGCGGCGAAATGTCATCCGGATCCCAATCGTCGAAGTTGCGGCGCGCCAACCGCAATTCCCGCGCCACGCCCAGGCTTAGGCCCTGCGTTCGGCGAACAGAAGATGCCGGACGTCGCCTCTTGCGCGTGGCGCCGGCTGCGTCACGATAATACAAAATGCGAGTCGCCAGCCGGGACGGCCGGCCCCTGAAGGAGACGCCCGTGACCGACGAGACGCCGCGCGCCATGAACGGGGCCGAGAGCTTGGTCCGGACCCTGGTGGAGGGCGGCGTCGAGGTCTGCTTCACCAATCCCGGCACCTCCGAGATGCACTTCGTCGCCGCCCTCGACCGCGTCGAGGGCATGCGCTGCGTCCTGTTCCTGTTCGAGGGCGGGGCGACCGGCGCCGCCGACGGCTACGCCCGCATGGCCGACAAGCCGGCCTCGACCCTGCTCCATCTCGGGCCCGGCCTCGCCAACGGGCTGGCCAACCTCCACAACGCCAAGAAGGCGCGCACGCCCGTCGTCAACATCGTCGGCGAGCACGCGACCTACCACCGGGAGTACAACGCGCCGCTCACCTCGGACATCGAGGGGCTGGCCCACCCGATGTCCTCCTGGGTGCGGACCGGCATGAGCGCGACCGAGATCGGCTCCGACGGCGCCGCCGCCATCGCGGCCGCCCGCACCGCCCCGGGTCAGGTCGCGACCCTGATCCTGCCGGCCAACACCGCCTGGGATCCCGGCACCGGCCCCGAGCCGGTGCCGCCGATCCCCGAGCGGGCGCGGGCGAGCGACGACGCGATCGCGGCGGCCGTGCGGGCCCTGCAGAGCGGCGAGCCCGTGCTCCTGCATCTCGGCGACCGGGCCGTGCGCGGCGAGGGCCGGGTGATCGCCGACCGGATCGCCCGCAAGACCGGCGCCCGGCTGATGGCGATGACCTCGAACGCCCGGATCGACCGCGGCGCCGGCACCGTGCCGATCGAGCGCCTCCCCTACCCGATCGACCAGGGGATCGCGGCGCTCAAGGACTTCCGCCACATCGTCCTGATCGGCGCGACCCCGCCGGTCGGCTTCTTCGCCTACCCGGGCAAGCCGAGCCTGCTGGCGCCGGAGGGCAGCACCACGATCACGCTGGCCACGCCCGAGGAGGACCAGATCGACGCCCTGGAGCGGCTCGCCGAGGCCGTCGCGGCCCCGCCCGCCGAGCCGGTCGCTGTCGGGCCGCGGCCGAAGCTCCCGACCTCCGGTCCCCTCGACCAGGACACGATCGGGCAGGTGCTCGGCGCGCTGATCCCCGAGGGCGCGGTGATCTGCGACGAGTCGATCACCACGGGCCGCAACTTCTTCGCCCTGACCCGGGACGCCGCGCCCCACACCTGGCTCCAGCTCAGCGGCGGCTCGATCGGCCTCGGCATCCCGATGGCGACCGGCGCGGCCGTGGCCTGCCCCGACCGCAAGGTCATCAACCTGCAGGCCGATGGCAGCGGGCTCTACACGGTGCAGGCGCTCTGGACCCAGGCGCGCGAGCACCTCGACGTGGTGACGCTCGTCTGGTCGAACCGCTCCTACGCGATCCTGCGGGCGGAACTCACCAATGTCGGCGCGCTCAATCCCGGCCCGAAGGCGCTGGGCATGCTGAGCCTCGACGATCCGGCCGTGGATTGGGTGAGCCTCGCCCGCGGCTTCGGCGTCGCGGGGCGGCGGGTCGAGACCCTGCCCGACTTCATCGAGGCGTTCCAGCACGCGCTGGCCAACCCGGGACCGCACCTCATCGAAGTGGCTCTGTGAGCGTGGCGACCTACGCTCTCCCCGGCCTCGACGGGCCGGTGGAGATCCGCGTCGACCGCTGGGGGCTGGCGCATATCCGCGCCGGCACCGCGCTCGACGCCTTCCGCGCGCAGGGGTTCAACGCGGCGCGGGACCGGCTCTGGCAGCTCGACCTGTGGCGCAAGCGCGGGCTCGGCCTGCTGGCGGCGGATTTCGGACCGGGCTACCTCGCCCAGGACCGGGCCGCCCGGCTGTTCCTCTACCGCGGCGACATGGCGGCCGAGTGGGCGGCCTACGGGCCGCAGGACACGCGGGCCATCGTCGCCGCCTTCGTGTCGGGGATCAACGCCTACGTCGCCCTCGCCGAGGCGCGGCCCGACCTGCGTCCGCCGGAATTCGCCCTGACGGGCACGCGCCCGGCCCTGTGGCAGCCGGAGGACGTGGTGCGCATCCGCAGCCACGCGCTGATCCGCAACGTCCTGTCCGAGGTCGCCCGCGCGCGGGTCCTCGCCCGCGGTCGCAGCCCGGCGGACGGGCTCGCCACGGACGATCTGCGCAAGCGGATCAGCCCGCCCCATGAGCCGGTCGTCCCGGACGGCCTCGACGCCGCCGACTGGCCGGACGACCTCCTCGATGCCTTCCGTCTCGCCACCGCGCCGGTCGGGTTCGGCCCGGACCGGGTGGCGGCGACCCGCGCGGAGGCCTGGGACTGGTCGAGGGTCGACGCGCACGGGACCGTCACGCGCGGTCCCCGCAGCGCGCCGAAGGAGCCGGCCGAGGGCTCGAACAACTGGGTGGTCGGGCCAGCCCGCACCGCCACCGGCCGGCCGATCCTGGCGAGCGACCCGCACCGGGTCTACCTGCAGCCCTCGTTGCGCTACGCCGTCCACCTCACCGCGCCGGGACTCGACGTGATCGGGGCCGGCGAGCCGGCCCTGCCCGGCATCTCCATCGGCCATAACGGCCACGCCGCCTTCAGCCTCACCATCGCGCCGATCGATCAGGAGGACCTGTTCGTCTGCGAGACCGACCCGGCCGATCCCGACCGCTACCGCTCCGGCGACGGTTGGGAACCGATCGCGCGCGTCGCGGAGCGGATCCCGGTGCGCGGCGGGCCGGACGAGACCGTGATCCTCGGCTTCACCCGGCACGGGCCGGTCCTCCGCGAGGAGAGGGGCCGCGCCTTCGCGCTGCGGACCGTCTGGACGGAGCCCGGCGCTGCCGCCTATCTCGGCAGCCTCGCCTATCTCGGCGCCACGACGCCCGAGGCCTTCGGCGAGGCCCTGCGCCACTGGTCGGCGCCCTCGGTGAACCAGCTCTACGCCGACGCGGCGGGGCGGATCGCG
This sequence comes from Methylobacterium sp. 22177, assembly GCF_052045615.1. NCBI lineage: Bacteria > Pseudomonadati > Pseudomonadota > Alphaproteobacteria > Hyphomicrobiales > Methylobacteriaceae > Methylobacterium > Methylobacterium sp. 22177. The sequence continues at coordinate 59,084 of NZ_JBQEPK010000012.1, forward strand.
TGGTTCATGGCCGGCAAGGCGCCGGTGCGGCCCGGCCATGACGGGTTGCTGCCGGTGCCGGGCGACGGGCGGTACGACTGGGCCGGCTTCCACGATCCCGGCGCCCTGCCCCGGAGCGTCGATCCGGAAGCGGGCTGGCTCGCCACCGCCAACGAGATGAACCTGCCGCCGGACTATCCCGCGGAGGACCGGAGGGTCGGGTTCGAGTGGGCCGAGCCCTGGCGGGCCCGCCGCATCCGGGCCGTCCTCGGCGGGCAGGACCGGCACAGCCTCGCGGATTCGCGGGCGCTCCAGGGCGACGTGGTCTCCGAGCCGGCCCGGCGGCTGGCCGACCTGGTGCGCGCCCTGCCGGCGGCGGACGATCCCGACGCCGCCGCGGCCCGGGCCGTGCTGGCCGCGTTCGACGGCGCGCTGCACCACGGCTCCGCGGCGGCCGCCCTCATCGAGGTGGTCTGGGTCCGGCACCTGCGCCCGGCCCTGCTCGCGGCGCTCGTGCCCGATGCCGGCACGCGCCGCCTCCTGCCGCCCGGCGACACGCAGAGCCTGCTCGAGCGGCTGGAGACCGGTCTCGACCCGGCGACGCGCGCCGGCCTGATCAGCGACGCCCTCGGCGCCGGCCTTCGCACCTGCCGGGAGCGGATGGGCGCCGACCCGGCGCACTGGTCCTGGGGCCGCCTGCACCACGCGCTGTTCGCGCATCCGCTGACGGCCCTGGCGCCCGGATCCGGCTGGGACGTCGGCCCGCTGCCGGTGGGCGGCGCCGCGGCATCGGTCATGCACGCGGAGTACCGGACCGACACGTTCCGGCTCACCCACGGCGCCTCGTTCCGCATGGTCGTGGACGTCGGGGACTGGGACCGCTCGGTCTTCATCAACGTGCCGGGCCAGTCGGGAGACCCGGGAAGTCCGCACTACGCCGACCTGGCCCCGGTCTGGGGGCGCCAGGACTACGTGCCGATGCTCTACGGCCGCGCGGCCGTGGACGCGGCGACCGAGACGGTCATCACGCTGACCCCGAGCCCCGCCTGACCCGGCGGCCGGGACGGATTGGGACAGGACCTTGAAGATCTTCATCGCCGGCCTCGCCACCGAGACCAACACCTTCGCGCCGCTGCCCACCGGACGGTCGGCGTTCCACGCCGACTACGCCCGCCGGGACGGCAGCCGGAACCCGCCGAGCCTCAGCAATATCGGCCTCAAGGCCTGGCGCGCGATGGCCGAGGCGGACGGGCATACGGTCGTCGAGAGCCTCTCGACCTTCGCGCAGCCCGGCGGGATCACCCTGCGGGGCGTCTACGAGGAGCTGCGCGACGCCCTGCTGGAGGACCTGGAGGCCGCGATGCCGGTCGACGCGGTGCTGCTGTTCATGCACGGCGCCATGGTGGCCGAGGGGTACGACGACTGCGAGGGCGACACCCTGGAGCGGGTCCGCGCCGTCGTCGGCCCGGACGCCACGATCGGCGTCGAGCTCGATCTCCACTGCCACCTCACCGAGACGATGCGGACCAGCGCCGACGTCATCGTGATCTACAAGGAATACCCGCACACCGACATCGTCGACCGCGCCCGCGACCTGTATCCGCTGGTCGTCCGGACCGTGTCGAAGGACATCCGGCCGGTGATGGCCTACGCCGACTGCCGGATCGTCAATATGTGGCGCACCAGCCGCGAGCCGGTCGCGGGCTTCGTGCGCCGGATGGAGGCGCTGGAGGGGCGCGACGGGATCCTGTCGGTCTCATTCGGGCACGGCTTCCCCTGGGGCGACGTGGCGGATGTGGGCGCCAAGATGCTGGTCGTCGCCGACGGCGATGCCGCCCGGGCGCAGGCGCTGGCCGACGAGCTGGCCGGCGCCGTCTGGGCCATGCGGGAGGAGGCGGCGAGCCGCTGCGACACGATCGACGCGGCGATCGACCGCGCCCTCGCTTCCGACGACCCGCGCCCGATGGTGCTCGCCGACTTCGCCGACAATGCCGGCGCGGGCGCCCCCTCCGACAACACCGCGATCCTCGCCCGCCTCGCCGAGCGGGGCATCGCGGACGTGGCGCTCGGCCTGATCTGGGATCCCGGCGCGGTCGGCATCTGCCACGAGGCCGGCCTCGGGGCGACCTTCACCCTGCGGATCGGCGGCAAGTGCGGCGTGACCTCCGGGAACCCGGTGGACCTGCGCGTCACGGTCCGCGGCCTTTCGGACGACCACAGCCAGACCGGCCTCAGCGGCGGCCGGGCCCATCTCGGCCCCGCGGCGTGGGTGGAGGCGGACGGGATCCACGTGGTGCTGACCCACAAGCGCCAGCAGGCCTTCGCGCCCGACGCGTTCACGGGCCTCGGCCTGAGCCTCGACGACAAGCGGATCGTCGTGGTGAAGTCGATGCAGCACTTCTACGCCGCCTTCGCGCCGATCGCGAGCGAGGTCCGCTACGTCGCGGCGCCGGGCGCCGTCCCGCCGGATTACGGCGCGATCCCCTACACCAAGCGGTCCGGCCTCTACTGGCCGCGGGTCGCCGATCCGTTCGCCGAGGAGAAAGCCCGATGATCCCGGAGATGATCCCGGACCTGCCCTTCGACGCGCGCGACATCCTCGCGACCCTGGAACCCTGGGTCCTGTGCGAGAGCCCGACCCACGACACGGCGGCGGTCAACCGCATGATGGGCGTGGCCGCCCGCGATCTCGCGCTCCTCGGGGCCACCGTCGAGACGATCCCGGGCCGCATGGGCCTGAGCGACTGCGTCCGCGCCCGGTTCCCGCACCGGGACCGCGACGCGCCCGGCATCCTGGTGCTCGGCCACCTCGACACGGTGCATCCGGTCGGCACCCTCGGCAGCCTGCCCTGGCGGATCGAGGGCGACCGCGCCTACGGTCCCGGCATCCTCGACATGAAGGGCGGCAACGTCGTCGCGCTGGCGGCGATCCGCGCCCTGGCGGCGGCCGGGATCGAGACGCCGCTGCCGGTGACCGTCCTGTTCACCGGCGACGAGGAGGTCGGCAGCCCCTCCACCCGCGACCTGATCGAGGCGGAGGCCGCCCGCCACGCCTTCGTGCTGGTGCCCGAACCCGGCCAGCCCGAGAACGGGGTCGTCACCGGGCGCTACGCCATCGCCCGCTTCGAGCTCGAGGCCCTGGGCCGCCCGAGCCACGCCGGCGCCTCGCCCCACGAGGGGCGCTCGGCGATCCGCGCGATGGCGCGGAAGATCCTCGCCATCGACGCGCTGTCGGATGCCGACTGCACCGTCTCGACCGGGGTCGTCTCGGGCGGGCAGTGGGTGAACTGCGTCCCGACCGTCTGCCGCGGGCAGGCGCTCAGCATGGCGAAGCGGCAGGCCGACCTCGACCGCGGCGTCGCGCGGATGCTGGCCCTGTCGGGCGAGGAGGACGGCGTCCGCTTCACCGTGACCCGGGGCGTGACCCGGCCGGTCTGGGAGCCGGATGCCGGCTGCATGGCGCTCTACGAGCGGGCGCGCGCGCTGAGCGAGGCGCTCGGGCAGCCCCTGCCGCATCGCAGCGCCGGCGGCGGCTCGGACGGCAACTTCACCGGCGCCAACGGCATCCCGACCCTCGACGGGCTCGGGCCTCTGGGCCAGGGCTACCACACCCTGGAGGAGCACGTGCTGATCGAGAGCCTGCCGCGGCGGGCGCGGCTGTTCGCGGCCCTGCTCGCCAGCCTCGGCGCCGCCGGCCGGGCGTGAGCCCGGCCGCGCCGCGGTCAGGCGCGACCCCGGCCGAGGGCCGCGACCGCCAGCGCGCCCAGGAGCCCCCCGGCCGTGCCGCCGCCGAAGAAGCCCGCCAGGGCGAGGAGCGGCCCCGACGGCAAGGCCAGCAGACAGGTCAGGGTGCTTCCGAGGCACCCGCCGGTAGCGATCATCGACATGCCGCGCTCCATGCCGCGCTCTCTGCAACCAATGGTTGTAAAAGCGGGGCCGCCACGGTTCGGTTCCGGCGGAGGCGATTCCGCGTCAGGCCGGGTCGACCGGCATCTCCGGCACGCCGCCGGCCTCGATCGCCGCGCCGGCCGCGAGGCAGAGGTCTTCGCGGTAGCGGGCCGCGACCAGCTGGACGCCGACGGGCGTGCGCCCGACGAGGCCGGTCGTCACCGTGAGCGCCGGGACGCCGATCGGCGCCAGCCCGACCTGCAGCAGGTTCGCCTCGAAGGCCCGGGCGATCCCGGCATCGCCGGTGCGGTCGAGCCCGTCCGGGAAGGGCAGCTCGCCCGACACCGGGACCAGCAGCACGGGGTTCTCGGCGAGGAACAGCGCCCATTCCCGCGCCAGCGTCGCGCGCCGCGTCAGCGCCCGCGCGATGGCGTCGGGCGCCATCGCCTCGGCCCGCGGCCGGAAGCTCTCCAGGAGACCGATCGCCGCCGGATCCCCTTCCCGCTCGGCCGCGGCCCGGACCGCCGCGTAGCCGTCGCCGAGCCAGAGCTGGAGCTGGAGTTCGCTGGCCTCCCGGATCGGCGGGGTGTCGGCGATCTCGGTGACCGCCCACCCGGCCTCGACGAGGCGCCGCGCGGCCTCGCGCAGGGCGGTCTCCACTTCCGGTGCGGTGGCGAGTCCCCCGGGCCGCATGCAGAGGGCGACCTTGCGCGCGACCGGCGGCCCGTCCAGCGGTGCCGGCACCCACCACGGGTCGCGCGGGTCGGGCGCCGCCATGACCTCGAGGCCGAGGCGCACATCGGCGATGCTGCGGGCGAGCGGACCGGAGACCGCCATCAGCTGGGGGCCGATGCCGCGCTCGGGCGAGGACGCGTTCCAGGCCGGGATCCGGCCCAGGCTCGGGCGCAGCCCGTGCACCCCGCAGGCGTAGGCCGGGTAGCGCACCGAGCCGGCGATGTCGGTGCCGTGCGCGATCGCCCCGATCCCGGCCGCCACCGCGGCGCCGGCGCCGCCGGAGGAGCCGCCGGGCGTCAGCGCCGGGTCGCGGGGGTTCTTGGTGTCCCCGTGGAGCTGGTTGGTGGTGAACCAGCGGAGCGAGAAGGCCGGCGTGTTGGTCCGCCCGAGCAGCACGGCGCCGGCCCGGCGCAGGTTGGCGACGACGGGGTTGTCGTCCGTCGCCACGAGGTCGCGCTGGAGGCGCAGGCCGTTCGTCGTCGCGAAGCCGCGCTGGTCGGCGTTGACCTTGATGGTGACCGGTACCCCCGCCAGCGGCCCGGGGGCCTCGCCGCGCGCGCGGGCGGCGTCCACCGCCTCCGCCTGCGCCAGCACGTCCTCGGGGCGATGCTCGACCACGGCGTTGATGCGCCCGTTGACGGCCTCGAGCCGGTCGAGGGCGTCCCGCGCGGCCTCCCGGGCCGAGACCTGGCCGGAGCGGATCAGGGCCGCGAGGTCGGTCGCCGTGAGACGCCAGAGCTGCATGGGTGTTCCTTTCGCGCGCCCGGACGGGCGGGATCCATCCTACGATTCGCACCGCCCGAGCGGCTCTCGGCCGGCGCGCGCAGCATATTCAAAATGCAAGACGCCGGCCGCTTTTTTGCGCATCCGCGGATCGCGAGCCCGGCCAAGGCTTTGCCGCATTGCAGCGGAAGGGCCTAAGCATTTCGACGTATACGACCCTTGCCACCCTCGGAACGACTGTTAACCTCGCCCTCGTTCGCGCGTTCGACCGGCCAATCCAGCGAGAAGGGACGATTTCCTCAGACGAAAGCAGGCAACCTCCAGCATAAGGCAGGCTCCCATGGCAGAGGTGATTCGCGTCAGGCCGACTCACGACGGCACCTATACCGTGTATCGCGGGACACTCGCGTTGATATGCGGTCTCACCCGCCTCCAGGCCGAGCGCTACGAAGCAAGTCTCAGCCGACAGCAGCGCGCCGACCTCGCGGTCGCCGGCATCTGAACCGCATCCGTGCTGAACATTGACCCGGCACGGCCGTGATCGCGGCCGCGCCGGGTCGCGCCCTCAGGCGCGATCCGGCGCGTCGAGGTCCAGCGTGCCGAGGTCGGTCACGGTGCCCGACGCGTCGAGGCCCCGCCGGCGGGCCGTGACCGCGTAGCCCTGTTCCGCCCGGCCGATCTCGAACAGCAGGTAGGAGGCCCGGCGCGACGCGATCGCCCCGTGCCCGTCCGGGCGCGCCGAGGCGGAGGGGGCGCCGATGACCGGAACGGTCCGCCCGTCCGGCCCCGCGATCCGGGCGGTGCTGGTGACGTGATTGTGACCGTGCAGGATCAGGTCCGCGCCGGCCCGCGCGACCATCGCGGTGAACGCCGCCGCGTCCTTGAGCTCGCGCCCCGGCGAGGCTCCGCCGGGCTGCGGCGGATGGTGGATCATCACCACCCGGAACGGCCGACCGGGCTCGGTGGCCAGGGCGCGGAGCAGGGTCTCGGCCGCGGCGAGCTGCGACGCGCCGAGGCGGCCGGTCGCCACGAAGGGCTTCGTCGGGATCGCGCTGGACAGGCCGACCAGGGCCAGGGGCCCGCGCCGCCGCAGGTACGGGAAGTGGCCCCACGAGCCCGAATCGTCTCCCGTGTAGCGGCCGCAGGCGGCGAGCAGGCCCTCCAGGGAGCCGCGGACATAGGCGTCGTGGTTGCCCGGCACGAAGCTCACCGCCTCGGGGGAGCCCAGAGCCTCCAGGAAGGTGCGGGCGGTCTCCCACTCGCTGGGCAGGCCGATGTTGCACAGGTCGCCCGTACAGGCCACGTGCCCGGCGCCCTGCGCCTTCAGGTCGGTGACCAGCGCCTCCAGCACGGTCATGTCGTGGCTGCGCGAGCGCCCGCGCCGCCAGTTGGCGTAGCCGGTGGCGCGCTTGCCGATGAGCTGGCGGAGGCGCACCCGGCCGAGGGGGCCGACATGCGGGTCGCTGAGATGGGCGAGGCGGAAGGTCAACGCCGGTGGTCACCCTCGACACGGGGAAAGGCGCCCCGCATCGCGGGCGCGGCGCGTCCCGTCAAGCGCTTCCGATCAGCATCCCGACGACCAGCACCAGCGCGCCGCCGAGCATGACCTGCAGGGCCGCGCGCCAGAACGGCGTCGCCATGAAGCGCGTGCGGATCGCCGCGATGACGGCGAGTTCCACGATCACCACCAGGATCGCGAGGCTCGTCGCCAGGACGAACGGGTTCGGCCAGCCGGCCGGGAGCGTGTCGGGGATCGCGTAGGGCAGCGTGTGGCCGAGGCCGCCGAGGGTTGTCATCGCCCCGCAGACCAGGCCGCGCAGCCACGGGTCGCCGCGGCCCGTGACGGCGCCGTCGTCCGACAGGGCCTCGGTGAACCCCATGCTGATGCCGGCGCCGACCGAGGCCGCGAGCCCCACCAGGAAGGTCGCGCCGTTGTGACCCGTGGCGAACGCCGCCGCGAAGATCGGCGCGAGGGTCGAGACCGAGCCGTCGATCAGGCCGGCGAGGCCGGGCTGCACGTAGCGCAGCACGAAGGCGCGGCGCGCTTCGGCGTGCAGTTCGGCAGCGCTGTTGAGAGCGGCAGCCATGGGAAGCTCCTTCTTTTGATCCATTCCAATCTATACTCTGGAATTGATCTAAACAAGGAGCGCTGCCGTGTTTTCGCCGCGCCGCGGGAGCATCCGCGGCGCCGGGATGCCCGCCGATCTCGGCGGCCAATCCGTGTGGTTGTGGACGAGGCCGATTGTCTCGTCTCCGGAGCGGGGGCTAGACCATGCGCGGTCGAATTCGATCCGGACCCGATCGGGCGGCGGCGCGCCGGCCCGACCCAAGCGTGACATGAGCCTCGGTAAGCGTCTCCTCCGTAACCCGCCCGTGCAGCGCCTCCTCGGCCGCCTCGCGGCGGCCTATCTGCGGCTCGTGCGCCTCACCAACCGCTTCGAGATCCACGCGGGCGAGGCGCCCGCGGGCGCGGCGGACGGGTGGATCGACGCGCGCACGCCGCTGATCCTCGGCATGTGGCACGGCCAGCACATCATGATGCCGCTCCTGCGCCGGCCGGGCGACCGCGTCGCGACGATCATCTCGCGGAACCAGGACGGGAACATCAACACCATCGCGCTGGAGCGATTCGGCGTCCGCGTCATGCGCGCCTCCGGCGCCCGCGGCCGCGGGCGCGCCACCGATCAGCGCGCCAAGGGCGGCGCGGAGGGCCTGCGGGCGATGCTGCGGGCCCTGAAGGCCGGCGAATCCGTGGCGTTCAGCGCCGACGTGCCGAAGGTCTCGCGCCGGTGCGACGCCGGGATCCTCACCCTCGCGCGCTTCTCCGGCCGGCCGATCGTCCCGGCGGCCGTGGTGACGAGCCGGCACCTGCGCTTCAACTCGTGGGACCGGGCCTGCCTCGGGCTGCCCTTCGGCCGCGGCGCGATCGTGCTGGGCGACCCGATCTACGTCCCGCGGGACAGCGAGGGCGAGGCGTTCGAGGCGCTCCGCCGCTTCGTCGAGGCCGAGATGAACCGGGTCCACGCCCGCGCCTACGCGCTCGTCGGGCGCGCCGACCGGGCGGCGCTCTACCGCGACCCGCTCCCCGAGACGCGGCGCGCGCCGGTGGGAGACCTCGCGTGAGGCGCCCCTCCGTGACCCTGCCGCTGCAGGCCTACCGGGCCGGCCTGCGCATCGGCGAGCCGGCGCTGACCGGTCTGCTCGCGTGGCGCGCGCAGCGCGGCAAGGAGGATCCGCGCCGGCTGCCGGAGCGGCGGGGCCTGCCGGGGCGGGCCCGGCCGGTCGGGCCGCTCGCCTGGATGCACGGCGCCAGCGTGGGCGAGGCCCTGTCGTTGATCGGGCTCGTCGAGGGCATGATCGCCCGCGGCTTCTCGGTCCTCGTCACCACCGGCACGCGCGCGGCCGCCGAGCTGGTCGGCGGCCGGCTGCCCCCGGGCGCGGTGCACCAGTACATGCCCCTGGACGCGCCGCGCTGGGTCGGACGGTTCCTCGATCACTGGCAGCCGGACCTCGCGGTGATCGCCGAGTCGGAGATCTGGCCGAACACGATCCTGGCGCTCGACGAGCGCGAGATCCCGCTGATCCTGGTCAACGGGCGCATGTCGGAGCGCTCGTTCCGGGGCTGGGAGCGCTGCCCGCGCACCGCGAAGGCGCTCCTGGCGCGGATCGCGATCTGCCTCACGCAGACCCAGGAGGACGGCGAGCGCTTCGCCAAGCTCGGCGCGCCGCGCGTGAGCATCGCCGGCAACCTGAAGTTCGACGCGTCGGTGCCGCCGGCCGACGCGCAGCAGCTCGCCTATCTGGGATCGATGGTGGCCGGCCGGCCGGTCTGGGTCGCGGCGAGCACGCATCCCGGCGAGGAGGCCATGGTCGCCTACGCGCACGCGATGCTGAAGGCGCAGTTTCCCCAGCTCCTGACCATCATCGCCCCGCGCCACCCGGCGCGGGGCGGCGAGGCCGTCGCCTGCGCGAACGCCGTCGGCCTGCGCAGCGCGCTGCGGTCCACCGGCGGGCGGCCCCATCCCTCGATCGAGGTCTACGTCGCCGACACGATCGGCGAGCTGGGCCTGTTCTACCGCCTCAGCCCCCTGGTGTTCCTCGGCGGCTCCCTGGTCCCGCGGGGCGGCCAGAACCCGATCGAGCCGCTGCGTCTCGAATCAGCGGTGCTGCACGGGCCGCACACCGAGAATTTCGGCGTGATCTACCAGGCCCTCGACCGCGCCGGCGGCGCCGTGCCGGTGCGCGACGGCGTCGAGCTGGCGGCGGTCGCCGCCGAACTTCTCGGTGACCGGCAGCGCCTCGCCGACATGGCCCGCGCCGGGCAGCGCGCCCTGGAGCCGTTCGAGGGGGCGGTGGCGCGCACGCTCGCGGTCCTCGACCCGTTCGTGGCGCAGATGAAGCTCCAGCGCCTCGACCGCGGCAGCCCCGCGCGCCCGCTCGCGCGGGCCTGATGCGACCGCCGGCCTTCTGGGCCGCGGGGCCGGACCACCCGGCCGCGCGCGGGCTGGGGCCGCTCGGCGCGGTCTACGGGGCGCTGGCGGCGCGACGGATGGACCGACCCGGCGCGCGGGCCGGCTGCCCGGTCCTGTGCCTGGGCAACTTCACCCTCGGCGGTGCCGGCAAGACGCCGGCCGCCCTGGCGGTGGCGGCCCTCGTCGCCGAGCTCGGCGCCGCGCCGGCCTTCCTGTCGCGCGGATACGGCGGCCGGCTCGCGGGTCCGGTGCGGGTCGATCCCGCGCACCACGCCGCCGCCGAGGTCGGCGACGAGCCGCTGCTCCTCGCCCGCCGCGCCCCCGCGGTCGTCGCCCGCGACCGCCCGGCCGGGGCCGCCCTGTGCCGGAGCCTCGGCGCCGACGTCATCGTGATGGATGACGGCCTCCAGAACCCGAGCCTCGCGAAGGACCTCAGCCTCGCGGTGGTCGACGGCCCCGCCGGCCTCGGCAACGGCCTGCCGTTCCCCGCGGGGCCGCTGCGCGCGCCGCTCGCCCGGCAATGGCCGCATGTCGGCGGCCTGATCGTGATCGGGAACGGGGCCGGAGGCGACGCGGTCGCCCGGGCGGCCGAGCGGCGCGGCCTCCCGGTCCACGGGGCGCGCCTCGTCCGTGAGGCGGACGATCTGGCCGGCCGCCGCTGCCTCGCCTTCGCGGGGATCGGCCGCCCGGAGAAATTCTACGCGACCCTGGCCGAGGCGGGGGCGGTGATCGTCGGGACGCGCCCCTACCCCGACCATCATCCCTACCGGGCGCGCGAGCTGGCGGCCCTTGCCGAGGCGGCCCGGCGCCTCGACGCCGAGCTCGTCACCACCGAGAAGGACGCGGTGCGCCTGCCTCGGGCCTTCGCGGCGGGCGTGCGGGTGCTGCGCGTCCGCCTCGCGTTCGACGACGCGGAGGCGCTGCGCCGGCAGATCCGCGGCGCGCTCGGTGCGCCGTGAGCGTCAGGGGCGGCCGGTTTCCTTCAGCCGCTTGAGGATCGCCTCGGGGGAGACGTACGCCTCCTGGCGGGCGGCGCTCCAGTAGCGCAGGGCGTCGAGCGGGATCGGCTCGCCGGTCACCGCGCAGCGCACGAAGCTGCCGGGCTTCACCACCCGCATGGTGCCGTCGCCGTACTCGACGACCGCCTCGCCGTTGTTCGCGCGCTCGTAACGACCCAGCACGTCCGCCTCCTGCTCGATGGTACCTTCTACACGATCCGCGCGCCCCGCGATGCCCGCAAGGCTCAGGTCAGCATCGACGGGGTCTCGTCCCGCGCGAGCATGGCCCGGGCCGCGGCCGCATCGACGTGCATCCGCTCGACGAGCGCCTCGGCGCTGGCGAAGCGCTCCTCGCCGCGGATATAGCCGACGAACTCCACGGCGACGTCCTGCCCGTAGAGATCGCCGGAAAAGTCGAACAGGTAGGTCTCCAGCAGCGGCGCCCCGTCGTCGAAGGTCGGGCGACGCCCGTAGCTCGCCACGCCGTCGCGGAACGCGCCCGAGGCCAGGCGGACCCGCACCGCGTAGATGCCGTGCGCGAGCCCGCAATCGGGCAGCATCACGTTGGCGGTGGGGAAGCCCAGCTGGCGGCCGCGCTTGTCGCCGTGGCGGACCGCGCCGAGGACGAACCAGCGATAGCCGAGAAGGGCGTTCGCGCGGGCGACGTCGCCGGCCGCGAGGGCCGCGCGGATCGCGCTCGAGGAGACCGGCGCGGTCTCGCCGCCGAGGGCGACCGGCGCCACGATGCGGCAGCTCATCCCCGCCTCCCGGCACAGGTCGGCCAGGATCGCGGGCGTGCCCTCGCGGCCGCGGCCGAAATGAAAATCGTGCCCGACGACCACGCCGGACAGGCCCAGGGATCCCTTCAGGAAGTCGAGCACGAAGGCGCGGGCGCCGGTCTCGGCCAGGGCCCCGTCGAAGCGGCGCACGATCAGCCCGTCGAGGCCGAGATGCGCGAACACGATCTCCTTCGCGGCGGGGCCGGTCAGCCGGAACATCGGCGCGTCGGGCATGAAGTACGCCCGCGGGTGCGGCTCGAAGGTCAGGATCGCCGACGGGCGGCCGGCCGCGCGGGCGGCGGCGCGCACGCTGTCGACGAGCGTCCGGTGCCCGAGATGGACGCCGTCGAAGTTGCCGATCGCCGCCACGGCCCCGGCCAGGGCGGGCGGGACGGGGGCGTCGGCGCGGCAGATCGTGAAGGGTCGCGCGGCCGTGTCGTCGCCTGGGGCCATCGGTTCGGGGTCGAGTGCTCGGAAGGGTCGGATGGGGTCGCCTGACATGTCCGCGAGGGGCCCGACGCGGCCGGACCCTGCCCAAAGGCGCCCGGAGGGTCAAGCGACCGATCCCCGGTCGCCTGCCGGCCACGCGCCGGCCGCGCCGATTAACGGCTTCGCAATGCGCATGCCCTATTTGAAATGCTGTGCAGCGCAGCTAAATTGCAGCGTTAGCGAAGCGTTAATCTATCCGGGAGCCGCCGCGGCTTCCCGCCGGGCAATACGGAGCAGTTGTTCGATGGCTCTCGACCTGAGCATGCCGATCCTCGTTGTCGACGATTACCAGACGATGGTCCGCATTATTCGCAATCTACTGAAGCAGCTCGGCTTCGAAGAGGTCGACGACGCTTCCGACGGGACCGAGGCCCTCGCGCGGCTGAAGGGCCGCAAGTACGGGCTGGTCATCTCCGACTGGAACATGGAGCCGATGACCGGCTACGAGCTGCTCCGTCACGTGCGGGCCGACGAAAATCTTCGCACGACGCCGTTCATCATGGTGACGGCCGAATCGAAGACCGAGAACGTGATCGCGGCCAAGAAGGCCGGCGTGAACAACTACATCGTCAAGCCCTTCAACGCGGCCACGCTGAAGTCGAAGATCGAGGCGGTCTGCGGGAGCTGATCGCTCCCCGTCTTCGTCCCCCGCACCGTCCGGGCGGATCGCTCCGGCGCCGCTGGGCGCCGAGACGTGGCGTGGCCGGCCAGGACGGCCACAGATCCGAGGAGGAGAGCATGTCGACAGCCGCCGCGCGGCAGACCGATCTGCGGCTTCGGGAGCCGCAGACGGTCATCGCCGAGCTGATCGAGATCGCCGATTACATCGCCCATCTCCGCGAGGAGATCGGGGCCTTGCGCGCGAACGAGATGAGTCGCGACCGGATCCCCATGGCGCACGAGGAGCTCGGCAGCGTCGTGCAGGCGACGGCCGGCGCCACCAACACGATCATGGAGGCCGCCGAGGCGATGCTCGGCCTGCCCGACGGGCCGGGCTACCGCGACGCGGTCGAGGAGCGCATCAACACGATCTTCGAGGCCTGCGCGTTCCAGGACATCACCGGCCAGCGGATCGCCAAGGTGGTCGAATCGCTGCGCCTGTTCGAGCAGCGCCTCGCCCGCTTCGTCGGCGCCGTGAAGGCCCGCGACGCGGCCTCCATGGATCCCGCCGAGCGCGCCCGGCGGACCCGGGCCGAGGACCTCATGCTGAACGGCCCGCAGGCCGTGGAGGCCATGCCTTCCCAGGACGACATCGACGCGCTGTTCGCCTGACGCGATCCGGGCCGGCACGGGGCCCGTCGTCCGGAGGCCGGCCGCCGGCGCGGCGGTCGACTCGGCGGCCGCCTGCCGGCTAGATCGCCTCCCGGACCCGCCCCGACGCGGGTCGGGAGGAGGCCGCGGCAGGATGACGGCGCAGTTCTGGTCCGAGCTGACCACCGATGACTTGGCCCGACGCGACATGGGCCGCGCGATCGCCGTCCTGCCGGTGGCTGCCACCGAGCAGCACGGTCCCCACCTGCCCCTCGCGACCGACACCCTCATCGCCGAGGGCTACCTCGCCCGGGTGCGCGACGGCGTGCCGGCGGATCTCGACGTGCTGCTGCTGCCGGTCCAGCCCGTGGGCAAGTCCGACGAGCACGACGCGTTTCCCGGCACCCTCTCTCTGGAGACCGGCACCGCCCTCGCCGCCTGGACGGGGATCGGCGCGGCCGTCCACCGCGCCGGCTGCCGCAAGCTGGTGATCGTCACGAGCCACGGCGGCAACAGCGCGCTCATCGATCTCGTGGCGGGCGAGCTGCGCGCCCGGTTCGGCATGGTGGCGGTCACGACCTCCTGGGCGCGGCTCGGCTATCCCGACGGCCTGTTCCCGGCGGACGAGATCGCCCACGGGATCCATGCCGGCGGCATCGAGACGGCGCTGATGCTGGCCCTGCGGCCGGATCTCGTCCGGACCGACCGGGTCGCGGATTTCCCGCCCCGCACGCTGTCGATGATCCGCGATTTCACCCACCTGCGCGCCGGCCGCCCCGCGGCCTTCGCCTGGAAGGCCGGCGACCTCCAGGCTTCGGGTGCGATGGGCGACGCGCGGCTCGGCACCGCCGAGGCCGGCCGGGCGGCGCTCGACCACGGCGCCCGGGCCTTCGTCGCCCTGCTGCGCGACGTCGACGCCTTCGAGCTCGCGCCGCCGGTGTAACCGCCGCCGCGCCGCCGCCGAAGGAGCCGGTACGCCGGGTACGAAGCGCCGGCGTGCGGGAGTTCCGGCCATGCGCCCTACCCTCTTGATCGCCGCCGCCCTCCTGTGCGGCGGCCTCTATCGGGCCGACGCGGCGGAGCGCCCCGTCGTCGTCGAGCTGTTCACCTCGCAGAGCTGCTCCTCGTGCCCGCCCGCGGAGGCGCTGATCGGCCGCCTCGCCCGCGAGCCGGCGGGGGCGCGGGGCGACGTCCTGCCGCTCGCGTTCCACGTCACCTACTGGAACCATCTCGACTGGCGCGATCGCTACGCCCTGCCGGCAGCCACCGCGCGCCAGGAGGCCTACGCGGACCGCCTCGGCGGCTCCACCTACACGCCGCAGGCGGTGGTCGACGGGCAGGTCGGGCTGGTCGGCTCCGACGAGGCGGCCCTGCGCGCCGCGATCGCGCGCGCGCGGCAGGCCGGGCCCGGCATTCCCGTGACGCTGGCCCGCGACGGCGAGCAGGTCGTCGCGCAGGTCGGGGCCGGGGCGGAGGGCGGCGGCTCCGCGGGCCGCGTCCTGCTGATCGGGTACGATCCGAGCCACACCACCCGCGTGCTGCGCGGCGAGAACGCCGGTCGCACCATCGAGCAGGCCAACATCGTCCGGTCGGTGCGCGATCTCGGGCGCTGGTCCGGCTCCGCCGCGACCTTCGCGTCGGCGCATCCCGAGGGCGAGGCGGCCGCCCTGCTGCTCCAGTCCGATGACGGGCGCATCCTCGGCGCCGCGCGCCTCGCCGCTTCCCCCGCTGCTTCCCCCGCCGGGGCGGTCCTGGAGGCCGTGCGATGATGCTCGCCGTTCCGGGCGGGATGCCCGCGCGCGGCTGGGCGCTGGCGTCGGGATCGGACCGTGGGGTAGATACGCCGCGTGCCGGGGGACGGAACGACGGCGGAGCCCGGATGGCGCTCGAACAGGAACTGGCGACCCTGATGACGGCGGCCCAGGGCGGCGACGCGGCCGCCTATCGCGCGCTGCTGAAGGCCTGTCTGCCCGTGGTCTCGGCGATCGCGCGGGCGCAGGGCGTGCGCGGCGAGGCGGTGGACGACGTCGTGCAGGACGCGCTGATGACCGTCCACCGCGCCCGGGCGAGCTACGATCCCGCCCGGCCGTTCCTGCCCTGGCTGCGCGCCATCACCCAGCGGCGCGCCATCGACCGGCTGCGCCGCGCCGGGCGGCGCCCGCGGGAGGTCAACGACCCGCTGGCCTACGAGGCGGAGGTCGATCCGGGGCCGGCCCCCGGCCAGGGGCTGGAGGCGCGGGACCGGGCCGCCGCGCTGGCCAGGGCGGTGGCGGCCCTGCCCGACGGCCAGCGGCAGGCGGTGGAGCACCTGGGCCTGCGCGAACTGTCGCTCGACGAGACCGCGGCCCTCACCGGCCGCAGCAAGGGGGCCCTCAAGGTGAACCTGCACCGGGCGCTGAAGGCGCTCCGGGCCAGCCTGACGCAGGAGCGGGAGTGATGCCCGGAGAGGGGAGCAACTGGGCCGGCGGCGACCTGTCCCGTCACGAGCGGCTCGTCGAGGAACTCGCGGGCGGGCTCGAGCCCGTGCGGCCGCTGCCGGCGCCGGAGGCCCGGGCGGCCCTCTGGCTCGGCGCGACGCTGGTGATCGGCGTCGTCCTCGCGGCCTGGATCGGGACCGGCGGCTTCATGCTGCGCATGCATGTACCGGATCTGGCCCTCGCGGCGGTCGGCGCCGTGCTGACGGCGATCACCGCGGCCTTCGCGGCCTTCGTCACGAGCGTGCCGGGACGGTCCGGCCGCTGGGCGCTGCTGCCGCTTCCGCCCCTCGCCCTCTGGGTCGGCGCGAGCGGGCTGGGCTGCCTGCGCGACTGGATCGCGCCCGGGGCCGACATGCCCGGCGAGCACGCGATCACGGGCTGCTTCAGCTTCCTGATCTGCGTCTCGGTGCCGCTGTCCGTGCTGATCGTCGTGATGCTGCGGCGCGCCTGTCCCCTGCGACCGAACCTCACGGCGGCCCTCGGGGGGCTGGCGGTGGCCGCCGCGGCGGCGGCGCTGCTGATGCCGGTTCACCCGCACGACGCGACCGCCACGGACCTGCTGTTCCACGCGGCGGCGGTCGCCATCGTCATCGCGGCGAACGGATTGGCCGGCGGCCGGCTGCTCGGCCGGGACTCCGGGGCCGGCTAGGGCGTACCGGTCGAGGCGGCGCGGCCGCTCCGGCGTGAGCGGGGCCGCGGGCGTCGGGCGCGGGCGCCTCAGGCGGCGCTCGGATCGAGGCCAGGCCAGTCCACGATCCGGTCCGGCAGCTCGTCCTCCGAGAATTCCTCCTCGTTGCCGCTGAGCCGGCCGCGGACCGAGATGCCCGCCTCGTGCACGCTCGCGGCCCGGCCGGAGACCAGGGGGTGCCACGGGTAGAGCGGCTGCCCGTCGCGCACGAGCCGGTACGCGCAGGTCGGCGGCAGCCACGCGATCGACCGCACCGCCTCGGGCGTCAGGCGCACGCAGTCGGGCACGCGCTTCTGCCGCCTTGCGTAGTCGCGGCACCGGCAGGTCAGGCCGTCGAGCAGCGTGCAGCCGATATCGGTGTGGTGGACCGCGCCGGTATCCTCGTCCTCGAGCTTCATCAGGCAGCACCGGCCGCAGCCGTCGCACAGGCTCTCCCACTCGGACGGGGTCATGGCTTCGAGCGTCTTGGTCCGCCAGAACGGCTCGACCGCCCCGCGGCGCGGCGCCTCGGGCTTGGGCATCGGAAAAGTCTCTCGACTGGGAAGGCGCCTCTCTGCCCGAGGCGCGGCACCGCTGCAAGCGCGGCCGCCGACGGGTCCCATGCGACCGGATCGCGCCGCCGCGCGTTACGTCCGGGCTCGTCCGCGGCGAATCGCGAGACTGCGCAGAGCCTCGCCGCCGGTTCCGGATCCTGCTATGGACGTCGGATGCCGTGCGGCGGCGCCGGCGCAGGGTTCGTCTCCGCGGCGCGGGCGCCCGACCATCCGCCGCCAGGATCCGCCGCAGAGGCGCTCGACAAGCCGGGTTCGACATCGTGCGCCTGCCGACGTTCACCGAGATCAAGGTCCGCCTCGAACGCGCCGCCCTCGCCTTCGACGCCTGGGTCAACGCGAGCCTGTACGACGGCGGCCAGTCGACCGGTCAGGCCTACGAGCGCTTCCAGCGCGTCATGAGCCGCTTCGCGGTGCGCGGCTGGAAGCGCGCCGCCCTCGACCTGACGAGCGAGGGCGTCACCATCGGGACCGGCGGCGCCATCCTGATGCTCGCCCTGGCGCAGCCCGCCTTCCAGCTCACCAGCGAGAACTGGCTGAAGCAGCAGGACCTCGCCGTCACCTTCCTGGACCGTTACGGCACCGAGGTCGGGCGCCGGGGCATCAAGCACGACGACTCGCTGAAGCTCGACGAGTTTCCCGACATCATGATCAAGGCGCTGGTCTCCACGGAGGACCGGCGCTTCTACGAGCACTGGGGCATCGACCCGATCGGCACGCTGCGGGCGCTGGTGAACAATTCCCGCGGCGGCAGCGGCACGCAGGGCGGGTCCTCGATCACCCAGCAGCTCGCCAAGAACCTGTTCCTGACGAACGAGCGCTCCCTGGAGCGGAAGATCAACGAGGCCTTCCTGGCCCTGTGGCTCGAGAGCCATCTCACCAAGAACGAGATCCTGAAGCTCTACCTCGACCGCGCGTATATGGGCGGTGGAACCTTCGGCGCGGTGGCGGCCGCGGATTACTATTTCGGCAAACCGCTCAAGGACATCAGCCTCGCGGAGGCCGCCATGCTGGCGGGCCTGTTCAAGGCGCCGACCAAGTACGCCCCGCACGTCAACCTGCCGGCGGCCCGCGCCCGGGCGGCGGACGTGCTGCACAACATGGTGGAGGCGGGCTTCGTCACCGAGGGCCAAATCCAGACGGCGCTGCGCAACCCGGCGACGCCGGTGACCCGCACCCGCGACATCACCGCCGACTACTACCTCGACTGGGCCTTCGGCGAGATCAAGGCGATGGCCGACGCCGGCAAGCTGCGCAACGACCGCGTGCTGACCGTGAAGACGCCGCTCGACCTCGCGATCCAGAAGCGCGCCGACGAGGTGGTGGCCGACATCCTGCGCAAGTCCGGCGACGCCTACGATGTGGACGAGGCCGCCATGGTGATCCTCGATCCCGACGGGGCGCTGCGCGCCATGGTGGGCGGTGCCGATTACGGCGAGAGCCAGTTCAACCGTGCCACCGACGCGCTGCGCCAGCCCGGCTCCTCGTTCAAGCCCTACGTCTACTCGGCCGCCCTGAACTCGGGCCTGTTCAAGCCCGACACGACCGTGGTCGACAGCCCCGTCTGCATCGGCAACTGGTGCCCGCAGAACTACGGCCGCTCCTATGCCGGCCGGGTGCCGATGTGGCTCGCGGTGGCCAAGTCGATCAACACGATCCCGATCAAGATCTCCATCGCCCTCGGCAAGGCGATGGGCATCACCCACGAGGCGAAGGCCGCGAAGGCGGGCCGCGCGAAGATCATCGAGCTCGCCCACAAGATGGGCATCACCTCGAACCTGATCGACACGGTCTCGATGCCGATCGGCTCGGACGAGGTGACGGTCATCGATCAGGCGGCGGGCTACGCGGTGTTCGCCAACGGCGGCTTCCGCGCCAAGCCCTACGCGGCCATCGAGGTGAAGAACTCGTCCGGCGAGGTGATCTACCGCCACGCCGACGAGGCGCCCGAGCGGGTGCTCGCGCCCCAGGTCGTGGCGGACATGAACTTCATGCTCAACAAGGTCGTCGAGGAGGGCACCGGCAAGCGGGCGCAGCTCGAGGGCGTGAAGGTGGCCGGCAAGTCCGGCACGACGAACGCCTACCGGGACGCGTGGTTCGTCGGCTACACCGGCAATTACGTCGGCGCCGTCTGGTTCGGCAACGACGACCACACCTCGACCAACAAGCTCACCGGCGGCTCCCTCCCGGCCCAGCTCTGGCACGACGTGATGGAGCCGGCCCACCAGGGCATCGAGATCAAGGGTCTGCCCGGCCTGAAGGAGAGCCCGCGCGCCGCCCAGCAGCAGGCCTCCGGCGGCCCGACCGCCCCGACCGATCCCAATGCCAGCGCCTACGGCAAGCTTTCCCGCCGCTCCTTCGAGGTGATCAGCGGCCTGAACGGCCTGTTCCGCACCGTCGAGCGCGCCCCCGGATCCGCCGCGGACGCGCCCGCCAACGCTGGGGACGCGCCGAAGACGGGCCGGAAGCCCGGCGACCGGGCGGCGGCGCCGTCGGGTCAGCTGCGCGAGGTCGCCGAGGGCGCCCGCCCGGTCGGCGGCTTCACCGAGGTCCGGTGAGCGCATGAAGCTCACGATCCCCGACGCGTTCGGCCGGACCGCCGCGCTCGCCGGCGCCCCGCGCGGCGGCGCCGCCCGCCTCGTCCTGCGCCTCTGGCGCAAGAGCTCGATCGCCGGCCTCGCCGCCTACGCCCTGGCGCTGGGCGCCGTGCTGGGACTCGCCAGCGCCGACTGGGCCACGAGCGGCGGCTACCCGTTCGGCGGCGTGCAGGTCGGCGCCTGGACCGCGTGGCCGCGGGCCGGCGCGGCGAATGCCGATCCCTACACGCGCGCCGTCAACGCGCGCCGCGGCGAGATCCCCCTGGCGGTCGGTGAGGGCCTGCTCCTGACGGCGGCGGTCGACGATTCCGGGCAGGCGCTCGACGCCACCTGCACGTACCAGATCGGCGGCGCGACGCCGCCGGCCCGCGCCTGGACCGTCACGGTGGCCGGGCGCGGCCCGCGTGAGCCCGGCCGCGCGCCCCTGCGCGAGGGCTTCACCTCCACGGAGGTGCTGCGCGCCGCCGACGGGCGGTTCACCATCACGCTCGCGCCGGATGTCCAGCCGGGCAACTGGCTGCCGAGCCCGCGGGCGAGCGGGCCGGTTCGCCTCGCCCTGCGCCTGTACGACACGCCGGTCGCCGCCAGCGTCGGGTCCCTCGACCGGAGCTCCGTGCCGGCCATCACCCGTCTGGGATGCGCCCCGTGAGCCTGCGCTTCGTCTACGCCACGCTGATCGGCCTCGTGCTCGCCGGGATCGTCCACATCGCGGCGGTCCTGGCGATCCCCGCCCTGTCGGAGACCGACGCTGTCTCGCGGGCCCGCACCAGCGAGAACCTGGACCATCCGCAATCGATCTACGCGGTCGCGACCGGCGACGACCCCTCCCCGCCCGAGGCGTGGCTGCCGATCCCGGATCCGGCGGTCGCCGTGGGCGTGTGCGCCTACAACCTCGCGGACGGGCCCATGCGCGTCTCGGCCCGCACCGGGCCGCTGTCCCTCTCGCTCGCCGCGCATGCCCGCCGCGGGGCCTTCTACGCGGTGACCGATCAGGCCGCGGTCCGCGGCGCCCTCGACCTCGTGATCCTGACCCGCGCGCAGTACGACGAGGCGCTGGCCGACGACGACGAGAACGATCCGAGCCGCGACGTGCGCATCGTCGCGCCCGACACGCGCGGCTTCGTGGTGGTGCGGGTGATCGCCGGTCTCCCGAGCCAGCGTCCCGCCGCCAACGCCGCCGTCCAGGCCGTCTCCTGCACCACCGACACGCCGACGGACGACGCGCCGGCGGGCAAGGATGCGTCCGGCAAGGATGCGTCGGGAAGGGGATCGGGACGCTGAGGGCGGACCTCGCACGGGTTCGCCGCGTCGCGCGGCCGATGTTGAGCCTCCGCGGCCCCGCGCTCTCCCGGGCGGCGGAGCCAGCCGCGCCGTCGCGATGACCGGATCCGCCGCGACCGTGCCCTCCCCGGCCGCCGGGCTCGCGCCGTCCGCCCTCGATCTGCTGGGCAACGCGCCGCTCGTCGCCCTCGACCGTGTCCATGCCGGTTCCGGCCGCGCATCCTCGCGAAGGCCGAATTCATGCGGCCCGGCGGCCGCGCCGCTGTCGTCCGGGCGTCTCCCCCCGCGAACCGACCGCCGTGACCGTCCACTGCGACACCGGGCTGAAAGGCTCGGGCCGGCGAGGTCCGGCTTCGGGGCATCCGCGAAGCGCGAGCTTCGTCCTGGGGCGGCCTCGGCCGCTCAGTATTTGACCACCAGCGGCTCCGCCTGCGCGACCGGCGGCGGGGGCGGCAGCGGAACCGGCCCGAGGCCGCACCGGGCGGCCGCGTCCGGCGGGAGGAGCGGGTCGAGCAGGTTGCGGCGCGCGGCCAGCATCATGATGGATCGCTCGGCCGAGACCGATTCCGACGCCGGTGCCGCGGCGAACAGGTGCTCCAGGGCGAACCGGTACCGGGCGAGCCGCAGGCCGGCCTCGAAGCGCACCCAGGCGATCAGGCAGCGGTTCTCGGCGACCCGCTGGACGGCATCCCGGACGGCCGCGTCGTCGAGGGTCTTGGCGAAGGGCAGGCTGCGCAGCCGCGCGGCATCCGCGTCGATGACGCGGGCGGCGAGCGCCACGAAGATCGGGATCAGCCGGGCATCGGCGGTCGCGTCGTCGCTGAGCTTCCGATAGCGGGAGACCGGGGAGCGGGACGGCTCCGCCGTCAGGGCCTCGTAATAGGCGCCGACCTCCTCGTAGCGCCACGTCGGCGGGAGCGTGTGGGCGCTGGCGAGGCCGAACACCGTGTCCTGGAAGGCCGCGAAGCTGCTGGCAGGCTCGACGAACCGCCACGCGCGGTCGCGCAGGGCCTGCTCGTCGTCGGTCAGGCCGGATTCGAGCAGGAGGCGCCCGCGATCCCGGGTGCTGAAGCTGCCCGTCGTGTCGATGAACCCGTTCCAGACGCCCGTGCGCGGCCGGCCGAAATCGCCGCTCTGGGTGCAGGCCGCGAGCAGGGCCAGCGCGGCGCCGGCGGGGGCGAGGCGCAGCGCGGTGCGCGCGTGGCCGAGCGGCCGGCGATCCGGGGCAGGCATGGGAGAACCGTCGGTGGTGTCGCGCGGCCGGGACGACATGCGCGGGTCTGTCCTCAGGACGCCAGGCGCTCGTAGCGCACGCCGAGGAACAGGAGGATCTCGCCGCGCCGCTCGTCGGAGCGCGGGATCCGGCAGGTCCGCCGCGCCTCCGCGCCGGGGAACGGGATCAGGGTGGCGGACGCCGCCGGGGCAGCTCTGCGCGCGGACTCGGCGGCGAGCGTCGACGGACGGGTTTCGCCGGTCTCCTGCGGCTTGAAAAGGGTCATGGTCTCCGGCTCCTGTCGGCGGTCCGAGCATCTGGCCCGGGCCCTTCGGAGGGCGTCGGCAAGGGCTACCGAAACAATCCAGCACGACGTGGTTAACGGAGTCTTGCCGCGGCAGGACCGCGAATTGCGGCGCCTCCGGAAGTTGGCGCGTGAATTGCGTGGCTGTCTCCGCCCATGGCGGGCGTTTCCTCCCTTCGACTTGAGGCCCTGTCCGATCCCGGACGGGGCCTTCTTATGTCCGGCCGGTCCCGCCGGGCGGCGACGCTGTGCGACCCGCGCGCCACACCGCGGCGAAGCGTGGCCGCGACGTTCCCGCGCGGAACCCGTCGGGACCCTCGGCGCTTGCCTACCGCCCGGCCCGACCGATATGCCGGACTCGGGCGATGGCGGGACTGCCGCGTCGGTTCTCCGCCCGATCGAGATTGAGGACACCGCTGAATGCGACTGGTTCCGGAACGATCCCTGCGCGCCTCCCGCCGCCGCGGGCTGGCTACTGCGGCGCTGGCGCTGTTCGCGCTGACCGCCGGCCCCGCCTATGCCCAACGGGAGGACCAGGGCCTGCAGCTCGGCTGTGCCAACGACTATTTCCGCCTCTGCGCGGGCGTCGATCCGAACAGCCAGGACGCGGATCGCTGCATGATGCGCAACCGCAAGCGCCTGTCCCCCGAGTGCCGGTCCGCGATCGGCGACTACGACAAGCGCACGGGCAGCAAGTCTCTGTCCGACGATTGAGACGGGACCCGGTCGAGTTGCCCGCCGTTGGCGAGAGGCGTTTCGTATGAGCCTGACCGTCGCGGTTCAGATGGACCCGATCCAGAATATCCGGATCGCGGGTGACACCACCTTCGCCCTGCTGCTGGAGGCCCAGCGGCGGGGGCACGCGCTCGTCTACTACACGCCGGACCGGCTCTCGATGCAGGGCCGGCGCGTGACCGCCCGCGTCGAGCGGCTGAAAGTGCAGGACGTCGAGGGCGCGCATTTCACCCTGGCGCCGCCAGAGCGGCTCGACCTCGCCGAGGCGGACGTGGTGCTGATGCGCCAGGACCCGCCCTTCGACATGGCCTACATCACGGCCACCCACATGCTCGAGCGGATCCATCCGGAGACGCTCGTGGTCAACGACCCTTTCGAGGTGCGCAACGCGCCCGAGAAGCTGTTCGTCCTCGACTTCCCCGAGTTGATGCCGCCGACCCTGATCAGCCGCGACAAGGCGGAGATCGAGGCCTTCCGGCTGGAGCACGGGACCGTGGCGATGAAGCCGCTGCACGGGCACGGCGGCGCGGCCGTGTTCAAGGTCACCGAGAAGGATCCGAATTTCGGCTCGATGTTCGACCTGTTCGCCACGACCTTCCGGGAAGCCTGGGTCGTGCAGCGCTACCTCGACCGGGTCACGGAGGGCGACAAGCGCATCATCCTGGTCGACGGCGTCGCGATGGGGGCGGTCAACCGCGTCCCGGCCGCGAACGACATCCGCTCCAACATGGTCCGCGGCGGCGCCGCCTCCGCCTCCGAGCTCACCGACCGCGAGCGCGAGATCTGCGCCACGATCGGCCCGGAGCTCGCGCGGCGAGGCCTGATCCTGGTGGGCATCGACGTGATCGACGGGCACCTCACCGAGATCAACGTCACCTCCCCCACCGGCATCCGGGCGATCCAGCGGCTCGGGGGGCCTGACCTGTCGGTCGCCGTCTGGGACGCGATCGAGGCTCGGATCGCGGCGCGCAAGGGCGTCTGACGGGGCGCGCCCTCACGTCTCCGCGCGCGGGGTCGCGCTGAGTTCGGCCCAGTCGAATTCCTCCTCCAGCAGGTAGTAGGCGTCGTCGCCGATCCGACCCTGGCGGCGCAGCGCGAGCACCGCGTCGCGAGCGGCCTCGACGGCGCGCCGCCGCGCGGCATCCGCCGGCAGGCTCTCCGGCGCCAAGCCCTCGTCGTGCGCCTCCGCCTCCGCGAGCGCCGCGCGGAACTCGGCGCGCAGGGCGTCGGTCGCCGGCTCGTTCTCGGCGTCGGCGAGGCTCTCGAGAGCGGCCTCGTAGGCGGCCGCCCGAGCCCAGCCCGTCTCGCGGCCCACCGGGTCGTCGTCCTCAAGCCGCAGGTGGGCGAGCAGCGGCCGCAGGGTCAGGCCCTGGACGATCAGCGTGCCGAGCACCGTGACGAAGGCCGTGACCACCACGAGGTCCCGGTGCGGGAACTCGGCGGGCAGCGCCAGGGCGGCCGCCACGGTGACGATCCCGCGCATGCCCGCCCACGACAGGGCGATCCCCGGGCCCAGCCGCGCCGCGGCTCCGGCCTGCCGGAGGCCGAAGCCGCGGATCCCGGTGGTCGGCAGCACCCAGGCGAGGCGAGTCAGCACCACGGTGGCGAAGGTCGCGCCCGCGAGGATCATGGCCTGCCACGCGTCCGCGCCGCTCAGCCGCTCCCGGATCGGGTCGATCTGGATGCCGATGAGCACGAAGGCCAGGACGTTGAGCACGAACACCGCCGTGTCCCAGACCGCGTAGGAGATCACCCGGGCGCGGGGCGCGGTGATGCCGGGTGCCCGGCGGGCGACCGTCACCGCGAAGGTCACGATGGTCAGGACCCCCGACAGCTCCAGCCGCTCGGCGGCGAGCCAGATTCCGAAGGCGGCGACGAACTGCAGCACGATCGCGCTCGCCGGATCGGTCACGCGCCGCGTCAAGGCCACGAACAGCAGGCCGAGGCAGGGGCCGACCACGAGGCTCGCGACGACGCCCAGGAGGAACGCCGGCGCCACCTCCGCCGGGTGGAACGTGCCGGCCATCGCGGCCGTCACGCCGAGCCGGTAGATCAGCAGCGAGGCCGCGTCGTTGAGGAGGCTCTCGCCGCGCAGGATCGTGGCGAGCCGGTGCGGCATCGGCGCGTGCTTGAGCACCGCCAGAGCCGCCACGGCGTCGGGCGGCGCGACCACGGCGCCGAGCACGATGCAGGCGGACAGCGGCATGTCCGGCACGACGAGCCGCGCCGCGATCGCGACCGCGGCGGTCGTCACGGCGACGGCTCCGACCGCGAGCCCGAAGACCGGGCGCCAGTTCTCCTTCAGGTCCCGCACGGAGGCGTCGAAGCCGGCGTCGAGCAGGACCGGGGCCAGGAACAGGGCGAGCGCCAGTTCGGGATCGAGGCGCAGGTTCGGGACGCCGGGGACGAAGGCGAGGCCGACGCCGCCCAGCGCCAGGAAGGCTGGATACGGCGCGCCGAGCCGGCGCGCGACGCCGGCCAGGAGGACGGCGCCGAACAGGACGCCGACGACCCACTCGAAGATCAACATGCTGCTGAAAGAGGCGGAGGCCCGGGACCGTTCCGGGTGCCGCGGTCGCAGGCCCGCTCAGTACTGCACGGTCGCGCGCAGGCCGAGCACCGCCGCGTTGCGCAGCCGGCGGCCGTCCGGACCGGCGATGCCGGCGCCGGGCCGGATGACGTACTGCGCGTCGGGCTGCACCGTGAAGCCCGGCACCACCACCGCCTGATAGGTCGCCTCGATCACCGCCTCGGCGCGGCGGCGCGGCATCGGCAGGCCCGTGTAGAGGATCGTGTCCCGGTCGGCCCGCTGCGCCTCGTCGCCGATGCGGGCGTAGGCGAAGCTGAGGCCGATCGTGTCGTCGTCGCGCCCGTCGAACAGGCCCTTGTAGGCGAGGCCGGTATCTACGTAGGCGTCGATCAGGCTGGAGCGGGTCGGCGACCACGCGGCGCGCACGAAGAAGCCGAGACCCTCGTCGTCCTTGCCGGATTCGCGGTACAGGGTCTGGTCGTAGATCGCGTAGAGGCCGGCATTGCCGCGCACCGGACGGCCGATCCCGGTGGCGTTCGGGTCGGCGAGCGGCACGCCGGTGATGTCGAAGCGCAGGCTGTCGAACCGGCCGAAATGCTGCCAGCCGCCGAGGGTAATGTCGCCGGGCAGGCCCTTCGATCCGGGGGCGATGTTGTACGCGTAGGTTGCCTCGGCGATGACGAGGGCCGGATCGCGCAGGCGGAAATTGGTGCCCGTGCGGTCGAGACGCTGCGCTTCCGGGTCGTCTCCCGGGCGGTTGGCGCCCGCCGGATCGCCGTCGTAGAGCCCGACCTGCAGGGAGAAGCCGTTGCCCGGCACGTACTTGGCCCGGATCGCCGGCGCCGCGAGCGGGTAGGCCGGTCCCCCGCTCGGCAGGTCGAGCCCGGTGATGGCCGGCCAGCCGAAGGTGGAGTTCACGAACAGGGTCGCGGTCTGGCTGACGAAGAACTCGGTATCGGCGGCCTGCTGGCCGATCCGGATCCCGAGCTGGCCGTCCATCAGGCTCTGGTCGAGCCAGAGCACGTAGAGTCGACTCGAGGGCAGCGCCTCGATGACGCTCGTCGTCAGCAGATTGCCGACATAGTAGCGCGACAGGCCCGTGCCGTGGATGAAGTAGGCGTTGGCGTGAACCGTGGCGCCCTGCCAGCCGACGAGTCGGTCGAGGTCGAGATTGAGGCGGAGGTTGAGGCGATCCTCGACGATCGCGCCCTGGCGAAGGCCGCCGACCGGATTGCCGAGGACGTCGACGATGTAGGTGAGGCTGTACTCGATGCCCCGCGCCTTCAGGGCGGGGCGGAGGGCCAGCGGATCGCCGAGCGGTCCGAGATACGGCTCCACCGACCGGACGTAGCCGCCGGAGGCCTGGCTGGTCGTCTCCGGCTGTGAGACCGAGATGCGGGGATCGGCGCCCGCACCCTCGAAGGCCGACGGGACACGTTGCTGAGCCGTGGCAGGCACGACCGACAGGCCGAGGGCGATCCAGGGGGTGAGCTTCGGGACCATGGGCCGCTTCTGGGCGACAGCGCGCGCGCAGCATAGCACGGCGCACCGCTTGTACACGGCCGGCCTTTGCAGGAGGCACCGGCTCGCCTAACCCTGCGGCCGGTACAGCACAGGACCGTCGATGCCCGAGACTCCCGTCTTCACGTCCGCCGCCGTCGCCGCGCCCCACAGCCTCGCCGCCCAGGCCGGCCAGACCGTCCTGGCGCAGGGCGGCAACGCCATCGAGGCGATGGTGGCGATGGCCGCCTCCATCGCGGTGGTCTACCCGCACATGAACGGCATCGGCGGCGACGGCTTCTGGCTGGTGCGCGAGCGCGGCGGCCGGGTGCGCGGCATCGAGGCCTGCGGTCCGGCCGGGCGCCTCGCCACGATCCCGCGCTACCGGGAGAAGGGCTACGACGCGATACCCGCCCGCGGCCCCGACGCGATGGTGACGGTCGCGGGCGCGGTGGGCGGCTGGCGCCTCGCCCTCGAGCTGGCGCGGGCGCTCGGCGGCCGCCTTCCCCTGGAGACCCTGCTCGCCGACGCGATCGCGCAGGCGCGCGGCGGCGTCCCGGTCTCGCCCTCCGAGGCGCGCTACGTGCCCCAGGAGCTCGATACCCTCCACGACGCCCCGAACTTCGCGGGGACGTTCCTGAAGGACGGCAAGCCCTACCCGGCCGGCGAGACCCGCGCCCTGCCGCTGCTCGCCGCCACTCTGGAGCAGCTCGCCCATGCGGGCCTCGGGGACTTCTATCGCGGCGATATCGGCCGGGAGATCGCCGCCGACCTGGAGCGCCTCGGCGCGCCGGTCACCCGGGCGGATCTCGAGGCCTTCGCGGCGGTGGAGCGGGCGCCCCTGTCGATCCGGCGCCGCGACGCGACCCTCTACAACTTCCCGCCGCCGACCCAGGGGCTCGCCGCCCTGCTGATCCTCGGGATCTTCGACCGGCTGAACGTCACGGAGCCCGAGACCACGGCTCATTACCACGGCCTGATCGAGGCGACGAAGCGCGCCTTCGCGATCCGCGACCGGGTGGTCACCGATTTCGCCCGCCTGCGGCACGACCCGGCCACCTTCCTCACGCCGGAGCGGCTCGCCCGCGAGGCCGCACTCGTCGACATGGGCCGCGCCGCCCGGGTGCCCCTGCCCGACCCGGGTCACGGCGACACGGTGTGGATGGGCGCGATCGACAAGGACGGCCTCGCGGTCTCCTACATCCAGTCGGTCTACTGGGAGTACGGCTCGGGGACGGTCCTGCCCGCCACCGGCATCTGCTGGCAGAACCGGGGCATGTCGTTCGCCCTCGACCCGAAGGCCGTGAACCCCCTGGAGCCGGGGCGGCGCCCGTTCCACACGCTGATCCCCGCGCTCGCCGCCTTCGACGACGGGCGGGTGATGAGCTACGGCAGCATGGGCGGCGACGGGCAGCCGCAGTTCCAGGCCCAGATCTTCACCCGCTACGCCGATTACGGGCTGTCGGTGGCGGATGCCGTCGACGCGCCGCGCCTGCTCTACGGGCGCACCTGGGGGGCGCCCTCGCTCAGCGTGAAGGTGGAGGACCGGTTCGATCCGGCCTGCATCGCGGCCCTCGGCCGCCTCGGCCACGAGATCGAGGAGCTCGGCGGCCCCTACATCGACTCGCTCGGGCACGCGGGCATGCTGGTCCGCCATCCCCGGAACGGTCGGATCGAGGCGACCCACGACCCGCGCTCGGACGGCGGCGCCCTCGGGCTCTGAGAGGACGCGCCGCCCGCCCGGCGGCGCGGGACGCCGGCTAGCCCGCCTGCACGAGCCAGCACGCGGCGCGCAGGCGCACGGCGCCGCCCGCCGCGTGCCGCGCGAGGGCCTCCGCCACGGCCGCCTCGGCGCGCGCCCTGAGATCCGGTGCGGCCTCGCGCACGAGGTGGGAGCTCGGGCCGAGGTTCAGGGAGACGTGGGTGGCCGCCGCGGTCGCCGCCGCGTCGGTCTCGCCCTCCCCGACGACGATGTCGCGGTCGAGGGCGTCGCAGGTCACGGCGTCGAACCCGGCACCGCGCAGGAGCGCGACGAGCGGGTCGGCCCCGGCGAAGCGGAACGGCCCCGGCGTGTCGGGCTGCGGCGGCGGCGGCACTTCCGGGAGGAGCGGCAGCACCGCGTCGCGCGGCACGCCCACCCACGGGTTCTCGGACAGGGCCCGCCAGCACAGGAAGGTCATCCGGCCCCCCGGCCCGAGCATCCGGCGCACGTTGGCGAAGGCGCGGGCGGAATCCGCGAAGAACATCACGCCGAACCGCGACACGATCCGGTCGTACCGGCCGAGATCGGCCGTCTCGACATCGGCCTCGACGAAGCGGATCGGGGCGGCCCCGGGCGGCTCCGCCCCGGCGCGGTCCCGCCCCACGGCGAGGAGCGGCACCGAGATGTCGGCGCCGGTCACGCCGCCGCCGGGCCCGACCCGGCGCGCCGCCTCCAGGGTCGTGGCCCCCGCGCCGCAGCCGATGTCGAGCACCGTCTCTCCGGCGGCGAGCCGCGCGCGGGCGAAGAGCGCCTCCGTCAGCGGCACGAACATCGCGTCGAGGACGGCCTGATTGCGCGCCCAGCGCGTGCCGACCTCGCCGTTCCAGTACTCGGCCTGGGTGACGCCGCCCGCCATGGTGACCCCCGTCAGGCCGTCGTCGCAGCGACCGACAGTTCCGGCTTGTGGTTGAGGGTCTGGAAGACCACGCAGTAGCGCTCGGTCAGCTTCAGGAGCTGCGCGAGCTTGTCCTCCGGCGCGTCGGTGTCGAGTTCGAAGAACAGGCGGATGCTGCGGAAGCCCACCGGCGCCTCCTTGTCGACCCCGAGGGTGCCGCGGAAATCGAGGTCGCCCTCGGCGCTGACCGTGCCGGCGCGCAGCGGGATCTCGAGGGCGGTTGCCACCGCCTTGAGCGTCACGCCCGCGCAGGCGACGAGCGCTTCCAGCAGCATGTCGCCCGAGCAGAGCTCCGCGCCCGAGCCGCCGGTGGCCGGATGCAGCCCAGCCTCCGCGATGGCGCGGCCCGTCTCGACCTTGCAGGCGATCTTGGTGTCGTCCAGCGTGCCCCTGGCCTTCAAGGTGATGACCGCCGCGTCCGGCGCGGTGCGGTACTTGTCCTTGATCGGAGCCTGGAGGGCTCGCAGCGCGGTGGCGTCCATGGCGTCGTCCTCTCGATCCCGGGGCCGTCCCGCTTCTCGGCGGCGGGCCGGCCGGAGCGCTCCGGCTCCGTCAGGGCCTCGGTATAGGTGCGCGCCGCGCGGACGGGAAGCGGCTCTCAGGCGCGCCCGGTGAGGGCGGCCACCGCCTCCGCCAGGGCGTCGACCTGGGCCTCGTCGTGGGCGGCCGAGCAGGCCACCCGCAGCCGCGCGGTCCCGGCCGGCACGGTCGGCGGGCGGATCGCCACCACTAGGAAGCCGGCGGCCTCCAGCGCGGCCGAGATGTCGAGCGCCGCCTGCGCCTCGCCCACCAGGACCGGCACGACCGCGCTCTCGGCCTCCGGGAGGCCCAGACGGGCGGTGAAGCGCCGGGCCAGGGCGAGCGGCCGGGCCCGGCGCTCGGGCTCCGCCTCCAGGATCGCCAGCGCCTCCAGGGCGGCGGCGGCGGAGGCCGGGGGCAGGCCGGTGGTGTAGACGAAGCTGCGGGCGCGGCTCGTCATCAGGTCGACGACCGGGCGCGAGGCGCAGAGATAGCCGCCGTACGAGCCGAGCGCCTTCGACAGGGTGCCCATCTCCAGGGGCGCCCGCGGTCCGTCCTCGACCACGCCGATGCCGTGGGCATCGTCCACCAGCGTCCAGGCGTCGTAGGATTCGGCGATGCCCAGGATGTCGCCGAGCGGCGCCCGGTCGCCGTCCATGCTGAACACCCGCTCGGTGAGCACGAGGGCGCGGCCGTGGTGGGGCCGGTGCTCGGCGAGCCGCGCCGCGAGGTCGCCGGGATCGTTGTGGCGGAAGGTCATGACCTGGGCGCCCGAGAGCCGCGCGCCGGCCCACATGCAGGCGTGGGACAGCTCGTCCAGCAGGACGAGGTCGCCCCGCCCGGCGAGCGCCGGGGTGATGCCGAGATTGGCGAGGTAGCCGCTGCCGAAGACCAGGGCGGCCTCCGCGCCCTTGTGGCGCGCCAAGCCGTCCTCCAGCGCGCCGAGATAGGGGTGGTCGCCGGTCACGAGCCGCGACCCGCCCGCCCCCGCGCCGTGGGACGCCGCGGCCGCCTGAGCCGCCGCGATCACCCGTGGGTGGTGCGAGAGGCCGAGGTAATCGTTGCACGAGAAGGAGACGAGCGCCCGCCCCCGCCGCGCCGCCGCGGCGCCGGAGCCGCGCTCCGTCGGCACAAGCTTGCGGCGCAGGCTGCCCGCCTCGAGGGCGTCGAGTTTCCCGGTGGCGAAGGCGTCGAGGCTGTCCATGGGGACGGGGATGGGCGGTGCCGCGCCGGCAAAGTCAAGCGGCGGGTGCCGGACCCTTGACCCTCGTCCGAGGCGCCCCCATGCCGGAGGCATGACCCTCGCGACGCCCGCAGGCCATCTCTGGCGGCCCTACACCCAGATGCGACACGCGGCGGCGCCCCTGGAGGCGGTCGCGACCCACGGCACCCGCATCCGCCTCGCCGACGGTCGCGAGCTCGTGGACGGCATCGCTTCCTGGTGGACCGCCGTGCACGGCTACAATCACCCGCACATAGCGGGCGCGGTGGCCGAGCAGCTCGCGCGCATGCCCCACGTGATGTTCGGCGGCCTCACCCACGCGCCGGCGGAGGCACTGGCCCGGCGGCTCGCCGCCCTGCTGCCGGGCGATCTCGACCACGTCTTCCTCAGCGATTCGGGCTCGGTCGCCGTGGAGGTCGCGCTCAAGATGGCGGCGCAGATGTGGATCAACCGCGGGGTGAGCGGTCGGACGAAGGTCCTCGCGTTCCGCGGCGGCTACCACGGCGACACGATGGGGGCGATGTCCGTCTGCGACCCCGAGGAGGGCATGCACCGCCGGTTCGGAGCCTACCTGCCGAGCCAGATCTTCTGCGACCTGCCGCGGGGCGCGGCCGAGACCGCGGCGCTCGATGCCGCCCTGGCGGCTTATCGCGACACCCTGGCGGCGGTGATCGTCGAGCCGCTGGTGCAGGGGGCCGGCGGGATGCGGACCCACCCGCCGGAGGTGCTCGCGACGATCGCCGGGCTGGCGCGCCACCACGGCCTGCCGCTGATCGCCGACGAGATCTTCACCGGCTTCGGGCGCACCGGCACCCTGTTCGCCTGCGAGCAGGCGGGGATCGTGCCCGACATCCTGTGCCTGTCGAAGGCGCTCACGGGCGGCACGATGGCGCTGGCCGCCACGGTCGCCCGCACGGAGGTGTTCGCGGCGTTCTGGTCCGAGGATCCGGCGGCGGCGCTGATGCACGGCCCGACCTTCATGGCCAATCCCCTCGCCTGCGCCGCGGCCAACGCCAGCCTCGACCTGTTCGAGACCGAGCCGCGCCTGAGCCAGGCCCGCGCCATCGCGGAGCGCCTCGCCGCGGGGCTGGCGCCGCTGCGGCGCGTGCCCGGCGTGGCGGATGTCCGCGTCCTCGGGGCCATCGGGGCGGTGCAGTTCGCGCGGGCGCCCGACCTGGCCGTCCTGAAGGCGGAGCTGCTCGCCCGCAGCGTCTGGGTGCGGCCGTTCGGCGACATCGTCTACCTCACCCCCGCCCTCACGATCGACGCGGCGGATCTCGACCGGCTGATCGAGGCCGTCGCCGGGGTGGTGACCAAGCTGGCGCCGGGATCGACATGACGCTCGCGCGTTCCACATTCCCGTGACCGGCCCTGGCGCCGGCCTGCAACCCGGGACCGTTTCTGCCGTTGGGCCTACGGCTGGAGATGCGTGCGGCGGCCCGCGCGGCCGGGCGCTGCCGAAGGGAGTACACAGTGGCGAGCGAGCAGACGGGTTCGAGCGGCGACCGGCCGGTAATCCTCCTCGTCGAGGACGAGGCGCTGACCATCATGGACCTCGGCGACGTGCTGGAGGAAGGCGGCTACGACACCGTCCAGTGCGCCTCGGCCGAGCGGGCGCTCAGCATCCTGCAGGCGCGCCCGGACATCTGCGGGCTGGTCACGGACGTGCAGCTCTCGGGAAAGACCGACGGCTTCGACCTCGCGAGTTCCGTGGCCGAGGCGCGGCCGCAATTGCCGATCCTGATCGTGTCCGGGCGCGCGGCCCCCGACCCGGCCCGCATGCCCAAGCACGCCGAGTTCATCGCCCGGCCCTGCACCGGCGAGGACATCCTGGACCGTCTCCAGCGTCTCATGCACTGCTGAGCGGACCTCCGCGCCGGCCCCGTCATCCCACCGTCACCGGTCGTCGCCACAGGGACCTGGGCGGCCGCTTGATGGGGGTGGACGGTGCAGATTCAGGATCGTCCGGCGGCCGCCGGCACTAATTCGGGCGCTCCGGTGGGCGACAAGCAGAAGCGCGATCATCGGGACGAGGCGGCCGCCGTGCTCGGCCTCCCGTCGAAGAAGCTGAGGCCACCCGGCGTGCGCAGCGTCGGCTGGGCCCTGGTCCAGGCGGCGCGCCTGCACCGGGCGCGGACCGGCGACCGCTTAGCCAAGCTCGGCCTGTTCGCCGGTCAGGAACAGGTGGTGCAGGCGCTGGCCGCGGCCGGCACGATGACGATGGGCGATCTCGCCGCCCTGCTGCGCGTCCGACCGCCCACCGCCTCCAAGACCGTCACGCGGCTCGCCGCCCTCGGCATCGTCGAGCGCCGGGCCGAATCGGGCGACGGCCGCGTGGTCCGGGTCCAGCTCACGGAGGCCGGCATGGCCAAGGCCGAGGCCATCGAGCGGATCCAGGAGGAGGTCGAGGCCGAGCTGCTCGACCACCTCGATAAGACCGATCGCCGCCGCCTCCGGAAGCTTCTGCGGAAGGCGGCCCGCGGCCTCGCCGAGGCGGCCGGCGCCTCCGGTCAGACGACCGAGGCAGACGCCGAGATCGAAGCCGAGGACGAGGCCGAGGCGCTGGCGACCTGACCGCCGGCCTCAGGCCGCGCGGCGCCACGCCGGGAACGGGTCCGGCAGGCCGCGATAGGGCGCGGGATCGAACGGCTCCCGGTCCGCACCGGTCTCGATCAGGCAGGCGTCCAGCGCCGCCGTGAGGGCCGCCGCGTCCATGCCGGCGCCGATGAACACCAATTCCTGGCGCCGGTCGCCCCAGACCTCGCTCCAGACGTCCTGGAGCCGCGTCCAGAACTCGGGCGCCTCCGGCCAGCGCCGCCGCGGCACGGCCGACCACCAGAAACCCATCGCCGAGACCCGGGCCACGGCGCCCGCCAGGGAGAACTCGCCCACCCAGTCGGGCCGGGTCGCGAGCCAGAAGTGGCCCTTCGCGCGGATCAGGCCCGGCCAGGTGGCGTTGACGAAGGCGTTGAAGCGCTCCGGGTCGAAGGGCCGCCGGGCCCGGTAGACGAAGGAGGCGATGCCGTACTCCTCCGTCTCCGGCACGTGCTCGTGGGCGCCGTAGAGTTCCTTGAACCAGAGCGGGTGCTGCTGGGCCCTGTCCTCGTCGAACAGGCCGGTGTCGAGGATATCGGCGAGCGGCGCGCGCCCGTGGTCGGTCTCGAGGATGCGGGCATCGGCGTTCAGGCCGCGCACGACGGAGCGCACCAGCGCGAGATGCTCGGCCGACACGTCGCGCGCCTTGTTGATCACCACCACGTCGGCGAACTCGATCTGCTCCACGAGCAGGTCCACGAGCGTGCGCGTGTCCTCGGCGCCGGCCGTCTCGCCGCGCTCGCGCAGGAAGGCGGCCGAGCCGTAATCCTTGAGCAGGTTCACCGCGTCGACCACCGTGACCATCGTGTCGAGCCGGGCGAGATCCGCGAGGGAGCGGCCGGCCTCATCCCGGAACGAGAAGGTCGAGGCGATCGGCAGCGGCTCGGCGATGCCGGTCCCCTCGATCAGCAGGTAGTCGAACCGCCCCGTCTCCGACAGCCGCCGGACCTCGGCGAGCAGGTCGTCGCGCAGGGTGCAGCAGATGCAGCCGTTGGTCATCTCGACCAGGGTCTCGTCGGTCCGGGACAGGTCGGCGCCTCCGGCGCGGACCAGGTCGGCATCGATGTTCACCTCGCTCATGTCGTTGACGATCACCGCGACGCGGCGGCCGTCGCGATTGTTGAGCACGTGATTGAGGAGCGTCGTCTTCCCGGCTCCGAGGAAGCCGGACAGAACGGTGACGGGAAGGCGGGTATCACGCTGGGTCATGACGCTATCAAAACGTTATAACGTTTCAAAGTCAACCTGGGTTAAGGGGCCGACCTGCCGCACGGAACGAGCGGCTGTTGCAACGATGTAACGTTTCTCGACCGTGTCCGGCGCGCGCGGGATTAACGCTTGCACCCGGGCGACGCGCCGCAACAATGAAACGATATAACACTGTGTGAGTCTCGATGCCTCCCTCGCGCCGCTTCGGCTTCCTCGCCAGCACGGTCCTGTCCTCGACTGTCTGCGCCGGCCTCCTGACACCGTCCGCCGTGCGGGCGCAGCAGGCCGTCGCCCTCGACGAGATCAGCGTCACCAGTCCGAGCCCGATCCAGCCGTCGCGCAGCGCGGTCGCGGCGGACGCGGCGGTGCCGATCGGCGTCCTTCCGGTGGCGACCAACACGTTCTCACCGGTGACGGTGGTGACCCAGGATCAGATCGCGCGCGATCAGCCCCGGACCCTGGGCGACGCCCTGTTCGACAGGCCGGGCATCTCGGGCACGACCTACGCGCCGGGGGCGGCGTCCCGGCCGATCATCCGCGGCCTCGACAATGCCCGGGTGCGGATCCAGGAGAACGGCATCGTCAACGGCGGCGTGTCCGACCTCGGCGAGGACCACGCCGTGCCGGTCAACCCGCTGGTCGCCGACCGGATCGAGGTGATCCGCGGCCCCGCGACCCTGCGCTACGGCTCGGGGGCCATCGGCGGCGTCGTCTCGGCCGACAACAACCGGGTGCCGACCTTCATCCCGGCGAACGGGGTGCAGGGCCAGGTCACCAGCGGCTTCTCCAGCGTGGATAACGGCCGGCTCGGTGCCGCCACGGTGGATGCCGGCGGCGACGGCATCGCGGTCCATGCCGACGGCTTCAAGACCGCGAACGACAGCTACGCGATCCCCGGCGGGATCCAGCGCAATTCCTACAACGAGTCGCAGGGCGGCGCGGTCGGCATCTCGGCGATCGGCGACCGCGGGTTCGTGGGCATCTCCTTCAGCCACTACGACGCGGTCTACGCGATCCCCGGCGGCGTTGCCGAGCAGGACCGGACCCGCCTGACCCCCAACCAGGACCGCGTCCTGTCGCGGGGCGAGTACCGCCCGCTCGACGGACCCTTCGAGGTGATCCGCTACTGGGCGGGCTACTCGGTCTACCGCCACAACGAGGTCGGGATCGGCGACGACGGGATCGAGGGCGTCCAGGCGATCTTCAAGAACCGCGAGGCCGAGGGCCGCCTGGAGCTCCAGCACGTCCCGGTCTTCACCGAGTTCGGCAAGCTCACGGGCGCGCTCGGCTTCCAGTCGGATCGGCGCGTGATCAACACGCAGCTCGAATCGTTCCTGCCGAAGACGGAATCCCGCGCGAACGCGGTCTACCTGTTCGAGGAGCTGGAGCTGCAGCCGGGCACGCGGCTGCAGGCGGCCGGGCGCTACGAGGTCGACCGGCTGTCGAGCACGGCGGCGCAGTTCCCCGCCGACTACGTGCCGGTCGACGGGCAGGAGCCGTTCCAGTACGCGCGGACCCGGCGCTTCGCCCCGAAGAGCGCCAGCATCGGCGCCCTGCAGGACCTGCCCTACGGCTTCGTGGCGAGCCTCACCGGCTCCTACGTCGAGCGCGGGCCCACGGGCTACGAGCTGTTCTCGCAGGGCCCGCACGACGCCACCGCGACCTTCGAGATCGGCAACCCGAACCTCAAGAAGGAGCGCGCCCGGACCATCGAGGCCAGCATCCGGCGGGCCGAGGGGCCGTTCCGCCTCGACGCCACCGGCTACTTCACCCGCTACACCGGCTTCATCTACCGCAACTACACAGGTCTGACCTGCGACGACGACTTCGCGTCCTGCGGCACCGGCACCGACAATCGGCAGATCGTCTACCAGCAGCAGAACGCGACCTTCTACGGCGCCGAGATCATCGGCCAGTACGACCTCGTGCCGGTGGGCAACGGCTTCGCCGGCGTCGAGGCGCAGTTCGACTTCGTCCGCGCCCAGTTCGACAACGGCACCAACGTGCCGCGCATCCCGCCCTACCGGCTCGGCGGCGGCGTCTACCTGCGGGCCGACGGGTGGTTCGCGCGGGTGAACCT
This sequence comes from Methylobacterium sp. 22177, assembly GCF_052045615.1. Taxonomy (NCBI): domain Bacteria; kingdom Pseudomonadati; phylum Pseudomonadota; class Alphaproteobacteria; order Hyphomicrobiales; family Methylobacteriaceae; genus Methylobacterium; species Methylobacterium sp. 22177. Next base: position 96,556 of record NZ_JBQEPK010000012.1, read on the forward strand.
GCTCCACGCCTTCAGCCACGACGCCACGGCCGTGTACGAGACGCCGACCCCCGGCTACGACGACCTGCGCGCCGAGCTGAGCTACACCAAGGCCGTCGATCCCGCGGTCTACGGGGCGAGCGCGATCACCCTCGGCGTCCAGGGCCGCAACCTGCTGAACGACGACATCCGCAACTCGACCTCGTTCAAGAAGGACGAGATCCTGCTGCCGGGACGGAACGTGCGCCTGTTCCTGACGGCGCGGTTCTGAGCGCCGCGTCGGTCATCGAAGGTCCTATGCCGAGAGGGTCCGGCGCAGCCTGCGCCAGCCCGCGACGAGCCCCGTCAGGGCGATGCCGGCTGCCAGGAGGTTCAGGAGCCACTGCGCCGCGTCGTGGAGCGGGCGGCTGCCGGTGAGCCCGGGCAGGTCGAGGCGGTGCGCGGCGTCGAACAGCCAGCGGTTGATCCGGCCCGAGCGGTCCAGGCGCTGGAGGATGGTCCCGTCCCGGGGATCGACGTGCAGCCAGGTGGCGTCCGGGTCGCCGAACCGCAGGCGCAGCACCGGCAGCGGGCGCGGATCGGACCCGTGCGGGTACCAGTAGAGATCGTAGGCGGTCAGGTCCGCGACCGCCCGCAAGCCGCCGGGCAGCACCGGGCCGGCGGCCCGCGCGATCGCGGCCGCGTCGAGGGCCGCGCCGTCATCCGCGCGGCGTGCCGGGACGCCGGCCGGGCCGTCGGCGACGATCCACCACGAGCCGCCGATGGCAACGAAGCGCAGCGCCCGAGTCCCGGGCCCGGCGAAGCCGCTCAGGGCCTCGGCGGCGAGGCCGAGGGCCGGCGGCTGTCCGGCGTAGGCGGCGCGGATGGCGGCGGGCGCCGCGGTCGACGAGAACCAGCGGTTCGGGTTCATCGAGATCCAGCCGCTGAGGATGAAGGTGCTGAGCCCGATCCCGCCCGCGAGGCCGAACAGGTGGTGGAAGCGGGCGAGCCCGCGATAGGGCGTGACCGCCCCGCCCGCGTAGCGCCGCCGGAGTCGCAGGCGCCAGATCCCGATCGCCAGCCCGCTCAGCGCGCCCAGGGCGGCGAAGCCCGACAGCCACAGCAGGACCGTCCGCCACAGCTCGGGCCGGGCGCGCAGCGGCGTGAGGTAGATCCAGTGCACCACGGCGCCGACCCAGTTCCACGCCCGCTCGGACCGGGTCGTGTCGAGGGCGATCGCGCCGGTGACCTGCGAGACGTAGAGCTCGGTCCCTGCCGGGTCCCCGAGGGCGACCTTCAGGAAGGGGCGGAGCGGGTCGTACCGGGCCGTGACGGTCCACTGGTCGCGCTCGACCGGCGCGACCCGAGCATCCGGAGCCCCGTCCGGGATCCCGTCGGTCGCGAGACGCAGCGCGTCTTCGGGCGTCACCGGGCCGAGCCGCGCACCGGTCCGCGCCGAGACCGTGGCCCGGGCGCCGTCGCGGTCGGCGATCCGGTAGACCGCCTCGCCGCCCCGCATCTCCAACGCGAAGGCGGCCGGCGCGCCGCCGAGCCCGCCGGCCCGCAGCGCCGCCTCGGGCGCGACCGTGACCTGATCCCAGGCGATCGGGGCGAGCCGTGACAGCCGCTCGGCCCCGGTGAGTGCCGGGAACGGCACGTAGAGCATCACCAGCCCGGATCCGATCCACAGGGCGAAGAACAGCCCCGCGACGATCCCGGCCCAGCGGTGGAACAGGAGCAGCCAGCGCCGTCCCGCCTTGCCGAACCGCCGCGGCCGGCTCACCACGTCACCGTGTAGGCGACCTCGACCGAGCGCGGGCGCCCGAGCAGCCAGTTGGTGCCGACCCCGTTCACCGCGTTGCCCGAGATCGCGTAGACCTTGTCGAACAGGTTGTAGACCCGCACGGACAGGCGCGAATCCGCCGTCACCTGATGGTCCAGGACCGCGTTGACGAGGTTGTAGGCCGGGCGCCGCGCCGTGTTGCCGAAGTCGCTGTAGACCTGCCCGACGTTCTGCAGCCCGACCCGCGCGGTCCAGTCGCGGGTGACGTCCCAGGTCAGCCAGAGGTTGGCCACGCGCTCCGGCACGTCGATCGGCTGGTTGCCGGCATACGAGACCGTGGCGCCGTTCACCGTCTGGTCGAACCGGTCGTACTGCGCGTGCAGGAGCGCGAGGTTGCCGTCGAGGCGCCAGCCCGGCGCGAAGCGCCAGCCGAGCGCCAGCTCGAAACCCTGCGAGGACTGGCTCCCGACCTGCGTCGAGAGCGTCGGCTGTCCGGGGATCGCCGAGATCAGGTTGTCCTTGACGATCCGGTAGCCCGCGACGGTCCATTCCAGGGCGCCGTCGAAGGCCAGACCCTTGGCGCCGATCTCGACCTGATCGCCGGTCGCGAGCTTGAAGCCGGCCAGCGACTGCGACAGCGTGATCAGGCTGTTCACCGGGTCGGTGGCGAAGCTGTACTGGGCGTAGAGCGCGCTGTCCGGCGTCGGGTTGTAGACGAGGCCGAACCGGTAGCCGAGCGCCCGGTAGGTCCTCTCGAACCGCGATCCCGTCTGCAGGTCTTCCCGATTGAGCGTCGGCACGTCGAGGCGCACGCCGGTGAGGAACGAGAGCTTGTCCGACAGGATCAGCCGGTCCTCGGCGAAGACCGAGGCCTGGCTCGTCTGCGTGGCGTAGGCCGGACGGGCCCGCCCGTTCTGCGGGAACAGGCCCGGATCGTAGCCGGTGAGCGGCACGCTGGTGGTCTGGTCGAAGTAGAAGTTGTTGGTGTGGCGGAAATCGATGTGGTTCACGTCGAACCCGGCCACGAACTGGTTCGGCAGCCCGAACAGGCTCCCGCGGAACGTCGCGTCGAGGCGGTCTCCGACCTGCTCCTGGCTGTGGTAGATCTCCAGGTAGTCGCCCCGGTCCACGAGCCCGGTGCCGCGGTTGTAGCTGTACTGCTCGACGTCGAGCCAGTGGCGCCGGCTGGTGAGCCGGTAAGCGGTGTTGCGGATCGTGATGTCGGCCGAGGGGGACCACTCGGTCTTGAGCTGGGTCCAGTTGTCGGCCCAGGTGATCTTCGCGTCGCGGACGTTGTAGTTGTTGAACCGTATGAGGTCCGGGATCCGTCCCGCGACGAGCGGCGTGCCCCAGTAGCGGGCGGGCTCCTGGTAGCCGAGATCGTGGCTCAGCGTGAACGCGAGGTCGGCGCTCGGCCGGAACAGCAGGGCGGCGGAGACCGCGAGGTTGCGGAAATCGCCCTCCGGCCGGATCCAGCCGTCGGCGCGGTTGCCGCTGACGTTGAGGCGGTACGCGAAGGTGTCGCCGTACTCCGCCTGGCCCAGCGGGCCGCCGGAATCGAGGGCGAGGCGCGCGACCCCGTCGGTGCCGATGACCGCGCGGGCGGCGTTGACCGGCACGAAGACCGGCTTCTTCGGAACCACGTTGATGACGCCGCCGATGGCGCCGTCGCCGTAGAGCACCGAGGACGGCCCGCGCAGCACCTCGATCCGCTCGACGTTCCACGTGTCGAACGGGAAGGTCACGGTGTTGGCGCCGACGTAGAAGCGCGTGCCGTCGTAGAGCTGCTGGATCGAGTTCGGCCCGGCGAAGCCGCGGGACGTGAACGCGCCGTTGCCGTTGCCGGGCGCCGCGATGGTGGTGATGCCGGTCGCGTCCTGGATCACGGCCTCGGCGATCGTATCCTGTCCGCGGAGCCGCGCGGTCTCGCCCGACACGATGTCGAGGCTGGCCGGCGTCTCCAGCGGCGTCAGGCCGAGGCGACTCGCGGTCCGGTCGGGCGTGCGCAGGTTGAGGCCGTTCGGCGGGAGGCGGCTCGGGTCGCCGCCCGCGCCCGCGACGGACAGCTCATCCAGGGTGACCGCCTCCTGGGCGGCGGTCGGGCCGGCGAGGAGCGCGAGGAGAACGCCGCAGAGCGGGGCCCGCCCGCCGAGGCGGGAGCGATAGGTCGAGAATGACATGGGAGAAGCGGTCCGTGCACGGCGCGCGCCGGCCCCCGCGTCGTACACGCATTGTAATAACATTACAACGCGTCGGCCGTCCGGATGGCTCAGCCTGTGCGGGCGCGCGACGGCGTCCCGGGACAGGGCTCGAGGGTCTCGAGGCGGCGGAGACGGGCATGGGAAACGGCGTCGCGGGCGCGCTTGCTGTGGCACGTCACCGCGAACGAGGCCTCGGCGACCGCCTCCCCTCGGGACTGGCGGCGCCTCGACACCCGCCAGGACACCCCGCCCGGCGCGTTTCGCGTGTGACCACGGCTGACGGCAGGTCTCCTGGCTCGCGGGTCGCCGCCCTCGCACCGTCTTCCCGGGGTGACCCAGTGACGTGGTGGTGAAGGGCTCGCCGCTCACAGTTGCGGGGGCAGCCGCGGCTTCGGGGCGAACCCCTCACCGCGTTCCCTTTTGATCCCCGAGGGGAACCGTCGAGCACAGCTTGGCCGTAGCGGGCCCGGGCGTCAACCGCGTGTCCGTTTGTTGCCGTGGATCGGCGCGCGGGGCACCGAGCCGTTGCGGCCTCGCCGACGACGGGCTAGCCGGTGCGGGATGACGGTCTGGCGGCCCCCTGCGGAGATTCGCGTGAAGGCGCTGGGCCTGCCCCGGCGCGGCAACAGCCTGCTCGTGGCGGAGGTCCGCGCGGATGACGGGCGCCTGAAAGGCGTCCGGCCCCTCGGCGGCAGCGTCGCCTTCGGCGAGCGGGTCGAGGACGCCCTGATCCGGGAGTTCCGGGAGGAACTCGGCGTCACCGTCTCGGTGCTCGGCGGCCCCCGCGTCATGGAGAACATCTTCACGCACGAGGGGCAGGTCGGGCACGAGGTGCTGTTCCTGTTCCCCGTCGCCCTGCCGCCGGGGCTGTTCGACGGGCCGGAGCGCTTCGTCTTCCACGAGGATTCCGGCACCGCCTGCGTGGCCCGGTGGTGCGATCTGGACGGGCTCGACGTCCCGGGCGGTCCGGATCTCTTCCCCGCAGGCCTGAAGGCCCGGCTCCGCGACGCGTGGGACGCGGAGCCCTGACGGACCGAGCCGGCCCACCGCCTTTGCCGCTCGGCGCGGGCGATGCTACAGCCGGGCAATCCCATCGGTCCGGACGTCCGCGACGCCGCGGCCCATGCGCTTGGACGCTCCGTCCGACGCGAAGACGGGTGCCGGCGGAAGCATGACGACACGACCTCCCAGAAGCGGCGGGCCGAAGGGGCGCAAGCCCCAGGCCGGCAAGTTCGATGCGGGCAAGTTCAGGGGCGGCAAGGCCCAGGCCGACGGCCGCGCCCGCACGGGCCCGCGCACCAGCGCCCGCGACGCCGCCGAGCGCGCGGCCCGCAACCGCGGCGAGGATGCCGGCACCCGCGATCCTTGGGGATCGCAGGGCGCTGCGGTCTCCGCGCCGGCCCGGCCCCCGAAGCCGCGCCGCGACGTCGCCGCACCGCGCGACGACGCACCGCGGGACGCCGCCGCGGCCAAGCCCGGCAGCCGGCCTCCGGCCAGGCGCTCGGCGGCCCCCTCCCCCGCCCTTGCCGCCGCCCCCGCGCCCGGTCCGACCCGGCGCGAGCAGCGCGCCGCCGCCTCCGCGACCCTCGCCTCCGGCGTGCAGACCCTGACGGTCGAGCCGGACGAGGCCGGGATGCGGATCGACCGCTTCCTCACCGCCCGCTTCCCGCTCCTGCCCTTCACCCGCGTGCAGACCATCGTGCGCAAGGGCGAATTGCGGGTCGACGGCAAGCGCGCCAAGCCGAACGACCGGCTGGAGCCGGGCATGAGCGTGCGCGTGCCGCCGCTGCGCCTGGACCAGCCTACCGAGCGGCCGCGCAGCGCCGCCCGCGAGCAGGACGACGCGGCGTTCATCCGGTCGCTGATCCTCTACGAGGACGCCGACATGATGATCCTCAACAAGCCCTTCGGCCTCGCGGTCCAGGGCGGTTCGGGGACGGTCCGCCACGTGGACGGCCTGCTCGCCGCCCTCACGGGTCCGGACGGCCAGAAGCCGCGCCTCGTCCACCGGCTGGACAAGGATACGGCCGGCTGCCTGATCATCGCCAAGACCCGACTCGCCGCCGCGACGCTGGCCAAGAGCTTCCGGTCCCGGGCGGCGCGGAAGATCTACTGGGCGCTCACCGCGGGCGTTCCCCGGGTGCGGCAGGGGCGCGTCTCGACCTACCTCGCCAAGGAGGAACCCACGGACGCCGACGCGCGGATGCGGGTCGCCAAGCACGGCGACGAGGGTGCGAGCCACGCGCTGACCTACTACGCGATGGTCGATCAGGCCGCCCAGAAGCTGTCCTGGCTGTCGTTCAAGCCGGTCACCGGCCGCACGCACCAGCTGCGCGCCCACGCGGCCCATATCGGCCACCCGATCGTGGGCGACCCGAAATACTTCTCGGTGGAGAACTGGGAGCTGCCGGGCGGCATCCAGAACCGCCTCCACCTGCTCGCCCGGCGGATCGTCATCCCGCATCCGCGCACCGGCAAGCCGGTCGACGTGAGCGCGCCGCTCCCGCCCCACATGGCCCAGAGCTGGAACCTCCTGGGCTTCGACGCCGCCCGTTACGACCCGATCGTCGAGGCCCCGGAGGCCTGAGCCCGCAGCCAGGGCACGATCGCGTCCGCCAGGGCGTCGGGGGCTTCGAGCGGCAGCATGTGGCCCGACCCGTCGATCACCGTCAGGGTCGCGCCCGGGATGCCGTCCCGGAGCTCCCGCGCCTCGTCGAGGCTCCGCAGGGCGTCCTGGGCCGCCGCCACGACCAGGGTCGGGCATCCGATCGCGCCGAGGCGGTCGCGGTCGGAGTCCCGCGCCTGCCCGGCCTGGCGCAGGAAGACCTCCCCGCCGAGCCGGTCGCCCATCTGCCGGATCCGTGTCAGGAGCGCGCCGTCGCCGGCCCGGTCCGGGTGCACCGACTGGAGGATCGCCGCGCGGCTGAGGCCACGGTAGCCCTGCTGGCGGATATGGGCGACGGCGGCGGCCTTCCGGCGCGCCTGGGCGAGCGTGTCGGCGCGCGACGAGGTGGCGACGAGGACGAGCGCCTCCACCCGGTCCGGCACGAGCCGGGCGACTGCCCGGGCGACGTAGCCGCCCATGGAGAAGCCGACGAGCCCGAAGCGCGCGGGCGCCTCCGCGGCGACGCGGCGCGCCATGTCGGCGATGGCGGCGTCCCGCGCGAGGTCGCCGTGCGCGATCGGGCCGACCTCGGCGAGACGCGCGACGATGTCCGACCAGAGGTCGGTATCGGTCATGAAGCCGGGCAGCAGGACGAGGTTCATCACCGGATCACCCTCTTCGTCACCGCAATAACCGTCCCGCGCGCCCTGCCGCGCCGCGGCATGTTTGTGAAACCGGGGCGCGATCCGGGCGTCCCGCGTGACGCATGCCTTGGCAACCGGCCGCGCCGCCTCATATGCTGCCCCGCGCCCCGCCGATCCGCCGCGGGGCGTTTTCCCGGCGGTTCGAGACCCTGACACATGAAGCTCGCGATGCTGGCCTGCCTCGCCGCCCTGTGCCTCACCGGGCCGATCGCGCATGCCGCACCGGGCGAGACGACCAAGGCGGCGCCGGCGGCGAACGGCACTCACCCGCCCGAGACGGCGGCCCCGCATCCGGCCGCCTCGCCCGCACCGGGCGCGGCGCCCGCGCAGGCCGCCCCGCGGACGGCCAACAATGCCCGCGCGGAGCGCCGGCGGCGCTCCTACGCGGCCTGCAACCGCGCCTCGCACCAGCGCGGGTTGCGCGGCGGCAAGCGCCGGCGCTTCCTGATCCGCTGCCGGCTCGGCTACGAGCGGACCCGCGTCCCCGGCGGGCAGCCCGCCGCGGCCGCGCCGGCACAGCCGGGCCGGAAGCCGTGACGGAGACCAGGATCTACCCACCCGCGCCGTCGGGGCGGCTCTCGGCGCGCCGGCCGCGATGAGGCTCGTCGTCTTCGACGTCGACGGCACCCTCGTCGACAGCCAGCACCTGATTGTGGCGGCCCAGGAGGTGGCTTTCGCGGAGAACGGTCTGCCGGCGCCGGGGCGGCGGGAGGCCCTGTCGGTGGTCGGCCTGTCGCTGCCGCAGGCCTTCCGGCGCCTGGTCGGCGAGGACGGCCCGGTCGCGGAACTCTCGGAGAGCTACAAGCAGGCCTACAACCGCCTGCGGCTCGACCCCGCGCACGAGGAGCCCCTGTTCCCCGGCATGGCCGACCTGCTCACCCGGCTGCGCGGGCGCTCCGACGTGCTGATCGGCCTCGCCACCGGGAAGTCGCGGCGCGGTGTCGACCGGCTGATCGCGCATCACGGCTGGGCGGGCTGGTTCGCCACCACCCAGAGCGCCGACGACGCGCCGTCGAAGCCGGATCCGACCATGCTGCAGCAGGCGATCCGCGAGGCCGGCTGCGAGCCCGAGGCCACCGTGATGGTCGGCGACACCACCTTCGACATCGCCATGGGCGTGGCGGCCGGCGCCACCGCGATCGGGGTCGCCTGGGGCTACCATCCTCCGGACGCGCTCTACGGGGCCGGGGCCGTGACGGTGGTTCCGAGCGCCGCGGCGCTGGAGGCGCTGCTTCTGGAGCGGCTCGCGACGGGCGCCTGATCGCGAGAGGCTCGCGCGCGGGGCCGGAAGCGCCTATCTCGCCTCCATGAGCGATCAGACGACAGACTGGCTCGGGCAGCCGAGCGACGGTGAGAAGCCCGATCCGGTGCGGGCAGCCCGCGGCCACGCCAAGCCGGCCCTGCCCCGGCGGTTCTACGACGAGGCCGCCTTCGCCGAGGACCAGGGCGGGTACCGGCTGACCCTGGACGGACGTCCGGCCAACACGCCGGCCCGCAACCCGCTGAGACTCCCCAGCCGGATCCTGGCCGAGCGTGTCGCGGCGGAATGGGGCGCCCAGGACACCGCGATCGACCCGGCGCGGATGCCGCTGACCCGGCTCGCCAACACGGCGATCGACGGTGTGACGCCCCGCCTGGTCGAGGTCGCGGCCGATCTCTGCGCCTACGCGGGTACCGATCTCCTGGCCTACCGCGCCGGCGACCCGGAGCGCCTCGTGGCGGCCCAGGCGGAGGCCTGGGATCCCATCCTCGCCTGGGCGCGGGACGCGTTCGGTGCGCGGGTGATCCTGAGCGAGGGCGTCATGCACGTCGCGCAGCCGGCCGACACGATCCGGGCCCTCTCCGAGGCGGTGAACGCGGTGACCGACCCGTTCCAGATGGCGGGCCTGCACACGCTCACGACGCTGACCGGCTCCCTGCTGATCGCCCTGGCGGTTCTCAAGGGCCGTCTGACGCCGGCCGAGGCCTGGGCCGCGGCCCATGTCGACGAGACCTACCAGGCCGCCGTCTGGGGGCGCGACGCCGAGGCGGAGGCCCGCCTCGAAGCGCGCCGGACGGAGTTCGAGGCGGCCGCCGCGTTCGTCGGGGCCGGCGACTGAGACCGAGCCGCCGGCCGGGGCCGTCGCGCAGATGCAATTGGGCAACAACCCCGCATTCGCGACGCCCGCCCCGCGCGGGCTGCTGACAAAGTGCGAACACTGTTTTAGGGTCGACGCACATTGTGTTCGAGTCGATGATGCGTGCCGATCAGCCTGCCCGATGCAGTTTTGAAGGCGAACTGGCTAGTTTGATCGCGACGAAGCAGTCTTCCCGGGATCTCGACGCGCGGTGCGCACTCTTCGACGCCCTGTCGGACCTTGAGCGCCGTGCTCAGAGCGCCGGAGCGCCCGACATGACCTTGCGCAAGATCGCCGAGATCCGGTTCCTGACCGGGATCCTGCGCGAGTCGGTGCGTCCGTTCCCGATCGCGCCGCTGCGGACGGTGCTGCGCGCGCGTGAACGGGGCGACGCGCGCCGCGTCGCCTCCGCCGCGGCCGCGGATCTCGACGCGGTCTGACGCCGGCGCGGCTCAGGCGGCCAGGGCGGCCTGGATCTTCGCCTCCAGGGCCGCGGGCTTCGTCCCGGGGGCGAACCGGGCGATGACCCGGCCGTCGCGCCCCACCAGGAATTTGGTGAAGTTCCACTTCACCGCCCGCGTGCCGAACAGGCCTGTCCGGGCCCGGGTAAGATGGGCGTAGAGCGGATCGGCTCCCGACCCGTTCACCGCGATCTTGGCGAGCACCGGGAAGCTCACGTCGTAGCGCAGGGCGCAGAAGCTCGCGATCTCGGCGGCGTCGCCCGGTTCCTGCGCGCCGAACTGGTTGCAGGGGAAGCCCAGGACTGTCAGGCCCGCTTCCCGGTGCCGGCGCCAGAGCGCCTCGAGCCCCTCGTACTGCGGGGTGAAGCCGCAGCGTGAGGCCGTGTTCACGATGAGCAGCACCTGACCGCGATGCTGCGCGAGCGGGTACGGCGTTCCGTCGGCCGCGGAGACGCTGAAATCGTGAACGGTCGTCATGCCGGATCACTCGGGCAAACCGGCCGGAACCGCAAGGCGCGCGCGTCGCGACATCGCGTCGGCCGCGATCCTAACGCCGTATATGGTCGATCGGGCGCGCGTGGCGTAACAGGTCCGTCAATCGCGGCGACGAGACTCGGCAGGGCCGCGAGTGAGGGGTACCGTCATCCCCCGCCTGGACCCGCCCGGGACGTGTGGATGCCGCGCTACCACTTCCACATCCACGACGGATCCACGATCCTGGACACCGCGGGGACGGACCTTCCGGACTGGCAATCCGCCCGGCTGGAAGCCGTCCGGCGCGCCGGCGACATCCTGAAGCAGGACGCCCAGCGCGTCGCCCTCGGCGAGGATTGGCGGATCGAGGTGACGGACCAGACGGGGCTGATCCTGTTCCAGATGACGTTCCTGGTGGTCGAATCCCCGGTCATGCGGCGGCACTCCGGCACCGAGCGCTGAGCCGGCCCGGATCCCCGAGCCCTGCCGGTCGGCCGTCGGCCGGTTCAGGCCGGCACTTTCCGGACGTCGAAGCTCGGGCCCTGGGGCGTCATCCGGTCGGTGGTGACGATGCGCTCGTCGGCGCCGACGATCCCGAGGCCGACGTCGCGGTCGGGCAGGATGACGGTGGTGCTCTTGTTGACGTGGACCAGCACGTGCCGCCGCAGGGGCACCGAGGCCACGGCCCAGCGCTTGAGCTGGCCGTAATAGGGCTCGCGCCGCCACGCACCGGCCTGTCCGGGATCGACCTGCACGTTCATGTTGCGGGTGAGCGGGTCGAGGCTCAGCACCATCTTGGCGCGATCCGGCTTCCATTCCGGGCCGAGCCAGCCCTCGGTCATCCAGAGGCAGTGGAACGCCCGGCAATGGTCCGGGCGGGTGGCGTGGATGGCGCAGCCCTGGCCGGCCCTGGTGTGCCGGCACCACGTGCCCGCGACGCTCTCGACCGCGGGCACGTCGTAGACCTTGCAGCACAGCGTGCAGGCGCCGCAGGCGCGGCCGGGGGCGGGTTGTGCGACGTAGGCTTCCGGGTTGAGCATCGGTCGGGCGCGGCGAGGGGCGGTGCTGGGGGCGGTCTGACGGCATGCGTGCGGCAACGGCCGGACGCGGATCCTGTGGGCTACCTGCCGGGGCATCGGGTCGGTAGTGTGGCGGCGGTCACCCGCGCACGAGGACCTTGCGAACCATGCTCTCGAACCTCGCGACCCGCGACGTCGAAACCCTCCTGCATCCCTACACCAACCTGTCGGCGCACCGACAGACGGGCCCGCTGGTTCTCGAGCGCGGCGAGGGCGTGCACGTCTACGACACCGAGGGGCGCTCCTACATCGAGGGCATGTCCGGCCTGTGGTGCACGGCCCTCGGCTACTCGAACGCGGAGCTCGTGGAGGCGGCCCGGGCGCAGATGGCGCGCCTGCCTTTCACGCACCTGTTCTCCGGCCGCAGCCACGATCCGGGTATCGAGCTCGCCGAGACGCTCAAGGAGCTGATGCCGGTCCCGACCTCGAAGATCTTCTTCACCTCCTCGGGGTCGGAGGCCAACGACACGCAGGTCAAGCTGACTTGGTACTACAACAACGCCCTGGGCCGGCCGAAGAAGAAGAAGATCATCGCCCGCCAGAAGGGCTACCACGGCGTCACGGTAGCCAGCGCCTCGATGACCGGGCTCGCGGCGAACCACGCCGACTGGGACCTGCCGCTGCCGGGCTTCCTGCACGTCTCGCCCGCGCACCACTACCGGGGCGCGGAGCCGGGCGAGAGCGAGGAGGCCTACTCGGCGCGCCTCGCCGCCGAGCTGGAGGAGACGATCCTGCGCGAGGGCCCCGACACCGTCGCGGCCTTCATCGCCGAGCCGGTGATGGGCGCGGGCGGCGCGATCGTGCCGCCGCGGGGCTACTTCTCGGCGATCCAGGCGGTGCTGGCGAAGTACGACGTCCGCTTCATCGCCGACGAGGTGATCTGCGGCTTCGGCCGGCTCGGCACGTGGTTCGGCAGCGAGGCGGTGGGGGCCCGGCCCGACTCCATCTCCTTCGCCAAGGCCCTGACCTCGGCCTACATGCCGCTCGGCGGCGTCAGCATCGACGAGCCCCTCTACGAGGCGCTGATCGGACAGAGCGAGAAGATCGGCACCTTCGGCCACGGCACCACCTATTCCGGGCACCCGGTGGCCGCCGCGGTGGCGCTGAAGGCGATCGAGATCTACCGCCGCGACCGGGTGATCGAGGGGGCGGCCGAGAAGGCGCCCCAGTTCCAGCGCCGTCTCGCGGCCCTCGCCGGGCACGACATCGTGGGCGAGGCGGGCGGGCTCGGGCTGATCGGCGGCCTGGAGATCGTCGCCGACAAGGCCACCAAGCGGCAGTACGACCCGAAGAAGGGGGTGGCCGCCCGCTGCGTCGCCTTCGCGCAGGGCGAGGGGCTGATCGTGCGCGCGCTCGCGGGGGACCGCGTCGCCGTCTGCCCGCCGCTCATCATCGCGCCGGACGAGATCGACGCCCTGTTCGACCGGCTCGGCCGCGCGCTGGACCGCACCCGCGACTGGATCCGCGCCGAGGGGCTGGAGGCGATGCCGGGCTGAGGACCGCCCCACGCGTGGCGGCGCGGGCGCACATCCCGGCCGCGCTCGGCGCGCGCCGCCGTCACACCGCGTCGCGCGGCCCGTCCGGCAGCGCGGCGGCCTGGATCCCCGCCGAGGTCAGCGGCGTGATGCGCAGCGTGGTGATGCGGTTCTTGGCCTTCCGCAGCACCTGGAAGCGGAAGCCGTGGAAGTTGAAGGCCGTCCCCTGGTCCGGGATGGTCCGGGCCTCGTGGATGACGAGGCCGGCGATCGTGGTCGCCTCCTCGTCGGGCAGGTTCCAGTCCATGGCCCGGTTCAGGTCGCGGATGGGCACGCCACCGTCGACGTTCACCGACCCGTCCCCCTGCGGGCGCACGCCCGAGACGGTGACGTCGTGCTCGTCGGCGATGTCGCCGACGATCTCCTCCAGGATGTCTTCCAGGGTCACGAGCCCCATCACTTCGCCGTACTCGTCGACCACCAGGGCGAAGTGGGTCTTCTTGGTCAGGAAGGCCTTGAGCTGGGCGCGCAGCGACGTCGTGCCCGGCACGAACCACGTCTCGAGGGCCAGCGCCTCGACCTTGAGGCCGGAGGCGTCGCCGCCCGCGGCGTCGAGCGCCCGCAGCAGGTCCTTGGCGTGGAGGACGCCGACGATGTTCTCGGGCGTGCCGCGCCACAGCGGCATGCGGGTGTAGGGCGAGGACAGCACCGCCCGGACGATGTCCTCGGAGGGCTGGTCGGCGTCGATCGCCCGCATCTTGGTGCGGTGGACCATGACGTCGGAGACCGACAGGTCCGACAGGTCGAGCAGGCCGCCCAGCATGTCGCGCTCGGCCTTGGCGACGCCACCCTCCCGGTGCATCAGCGCCACCTGGCCGCGCAGCTCCTCGGCGGCGGTGAGGATCGACTGGTGCTCGCCGATCGTGACGCCGAACGGCTTCAGCATCACCCGCACGACCTGCTCGATGGCGAGCGCCAGCGGGCCCATCAGCGCCACCGCGAAGGCCACGGGCCGGGCGGTGAGCAGCGCGGTCTTGTCGGGCTTCGAGATCGCCAGCGTCTTCGGCAGCACCTCGGCGAAGACGATGACCAGCACCGACATGCCGACCGTCGCGTAGATGACGCCGCTCTTGCCGAACAGCGCGGTGAGCACGCTGGTGGTGAAGGCCGAGGCGCCGATCGCCACGATGTTGTAGCCGATCAGCATCGCGCCGATGAAGCGCTCGCGGATCGCCAGGATGCGGTTAACGATCGCGGCGCGCGGGTCGCCCGCCTGCTCGAGGGCGTGCATCCGGGCCCGCGAGGCGGCCGTGAAGGCGGTCTCCGCGCCCGCGAAGAAGGCCGAGAGCAGCAGCGAGATCGCCACGATGCTCGCGGCGAACCACAGGTCGATATGGGTTTCCATCGGGTCCGTCAGGCACGCCTCGCGCGGCTTGTCGGCCGCCCATATAGCGCCTCCTGCGACTTATTGCGCGCCGATCGGGCGCACCGTCCACGTCGCCCAGTAGACGGGCCGCCCGTACAGGCTCGACGCGTCGCGCCCGGAGGCGGTCGGGGCGAGCCGGTCGAGCCAGGTCAGGAAGCCCGCCTTGTTCGGGTAGATCGCCGGCGTGTCGAGGTTGCCCTCTGCGTCGGTCATCCAGAAATGCGCGCTGCGGTCGTACCGGCCGCTGCCGTCGCCCCCCGAGCGCAGCCCGAGATAGGCGGCGGAGCGGCCCGCTTCCACCGGATCGGCGTAGAGCTTGAGGGCGCCGATCCCGTCGAGGTTCAGGTCGGCCGTGTACTGCAGGCAGATATCCGCCACCGGGCCGCCCGGGGCATTGGCGGGCCGCTGGCACGTGTAGGACACGGCCCAGCGCTGCATGCCCTTGGCCCGGGCCACCCGCACCAGGGTTCCGGGCGGCAGCGGCCCGGCGAGCTTGCGCGCCGTCGACCAGACCTTCGGCCCCGACAGGTCCTGCGCCGTGCGCAGGAACAGCCCGGTGCGGCGCTTCTCGGGGGCGAGGCCGCAATCCTCGGGCAGCACGTCGGTGTAGACGTAGTGATAGGTGCGGTCGACGACGCTGATCGAGCCGGCGAGGCCGTGGGTCTCGAAGGCGGGCGCCGCGCAGGCCGACGTGACGGGCTTGCCCGCCTCGTCGACCACCGCGGCGGGGACGGGCGGGTCGGCGCGCCGGCCGCGGCCGGCGCCGGCCTCGAACGGCGTCCAGGTCAGCCCGTAGCCGTCGGCGGTGCGGGTCCGGATCTCGAAGGTCTGGAAGTCGAGGGTCCGCGCCTCGATCTGGACGCGGCGCCGGACGTCCGCCGGCCCCGTGGCAGGCTCGTCCCGCTCCGTCCGCCGGCGCCGGCGCCGGCCGCGGCGCTCGGTGTCGGCCCCGTCGCCGCCGGTGACGCCCACGCGCTCCTGCCCGAGCAGGAAGACGTAGCTGTAGGCCTCGCCGGCCCAGGTCCGGCCCGTCACCGCGATCGGGTCGCGCGGGCCGATGCCCTCGGCGGACGGCGTCGGTTCGGACCAGCCCCGCGTCCGCGCGCGCTCCTCCGGCAGGTCGACCCAGAACCGGTCGGCCGAGGGCGGCAGCGTCGTGACCAGGGCCTCGAAGGTGCGGCCGGTGCGCAGGGCGCCGCCGTCGCGGCTGTCCGTGGCGCGCCGCTCCGGGCAGGGCTCATCCCGGCGGGACGCCGCCGGGGTCTGGCCCTGGAACACGGCCTGGAGCGGGCCGGGCGCCTCGGAGCGTGCGAGCCGCAGGATCTGCACGCCGCGCACGAAGGCGCAGGGGGCCGGCGCGATCAGGACGCCCTCGGCCTCCGAGCCCTCGCGGCAGATCTCGAGCGCGCCGCCGCCGGTCAGGAAGCAGCTCGGGGCGCTCCCCTCGTAGCCGGTGGGCCGGGCCTCGGCGGATCGCGTCCCGATGAGCGCGGATCCGGCCAGCGCCGAGAGCGCCGCGAGCGCCGCGAGGTGCAGGCGGCCGCCCGACCGCCGGGACGCGACGCCGCGTGCAGGAGGAATGACGGTATCGGCCGGCGACGTCCTGACAGTCTTAATAGAAATCACGTCTATCGCCGATGTCGATCCGGGTGTCGGATTAGTCTCGCAGCCTCTATCCCAGGGGCGCTGAGCCGGAAAGTGGCGCGGACCACGCAACCCACCTTCGATGGGGACGGGGCGAACCCGGCGCCCGCTCGCCCGTTGTCGCGGCTTGAGGGCCCCGCTTGCCCGACCCCGTCAGCGTCCGGAGATCAGCGCATGGATATCGCCGTCGAAACCGTCACCGACATCGTCATGCGGCTGCGCGCCGTCGAGGTGAAAGAGGGCAACACCGACCCGGATTCTGGCTCGAACCCGATCGACGACGGCGCCACCGACGTCCTGGTCTCCGGCACCGACGACGCGACGGAATCCGAGGTCCGGGGCATGATCGCCGGGCTCGACGACGATTCCCGTGCCGAACTGCTCGCCCTCCTCTACGTCGGGCGCGGCGACATGGAACCGGAAGAGTGGAGCGAGGCGGTGCGCTTCGCCCGCGAGCGCGAGGCCGCCGGCGAGGGCGCCGTGCGGGAACTGCTCGGCAGCCCCGATGCCGGCGATCTCCTGGAGGAGGGCCTCGACGCGATGGGGCTCAGCCCCGAACTGCCGCAGGCCTGAGCGCCTGACGGCGGCCGGTCGCCATGGTCTCGCGCGCGCGCAGGGGCGCCACCAAGGCCCTGCGGGTCCTCACCCGGCCGGTCCGTCGCGCGCAGGGGCGTGGCGGCAAGGGCCGGGGCGGGCTCGTGGTCGAGCCGTACCGCGGCTACGGATCCCGCGACGAGGTGTTCCTGATCGGCCGCGTCTTCCGGCAGTCGCCGGGGATCCCCGGCGAGGATCCCGAGTCCCTGCGGGCGCAGTGGCGCGACCTGCGCCGCCGGATCGCCCGGCGGACGATCGCCGGCGCGGGCGTGACCGCCCGGTTCGGCGACGACGCCGTGCGGGTCGAGACCGACCGGGACGGCTATTTCCGCGTGCACCTGCACCCGCGGACGCCCCCCACCGAGGCGGGTGACTGGCACGCGGTCGACCTCCTCCTCGATGCCGATCCGCCAATCCCCGCCGAGGGCGCGGTGTTCATCCCGCACGACCGCTGCCGCTGCGTCGTGGTCAGCGACATCGACGACACGGTGATGCGCACCGGCGTCGCCAACAAGCTGAAGATGCTCTGGCGCCTGTTCGTCGAGGATGCCGAGAGCCGGGTCGCCTTCCCGGGCGTCGCCGCCCTCTACCGCGCCCTCCACGCGGGCGCCGGAGGCGACGAGGGCAACCCGATGCTCTACGTGTCCCGCGCGCCCTGGGGCCTCTACGAGATGCTGTCCGAGTTCTTCCAGCGCCACGGCATCCCGGCCGGGCCGGTGCTGTTCCTGCGGGAATGGGGCCTGTCCTGGACTCACCCGCTGCCGCGCCGGGCCACCGACCACAAGCAGGCGCTGATCCGGCACATGCTTGCCCTCTACCGCGATCTGCCCTTCGTGCTGATCGGCGACAGCGGCCAGCACGACCCGGAGGTCTACGCGCAGATCGTCGAGGAGAATCCCGGGCGGGTGCTGGCCGTCTACATCCGCAACGTGTCCCGCGACGCCGCGCGGGTCGAGGAGATCGTCCGGCTCGCCGGTGCCGTCGCCCGGGCCGGATCGAGCCTCGTGCTCGCCGCCGACAGCGTCGCCATGGCCGAGCACGCCGCCGCCATCGGGCTGATCGCGCCCGGGGCGGTGGCCGGCGTCGCCGACGAGCACGCCGCGGCGGCCGAGACCGGGCCGCGCCGGGAGACTGCGCGGATCACGCCGGAGCCATCGGGCGTTGCCGACGCGACGGATGACCCGATCGGGCCCGAGGCGATCGCCGAGGCGCTCGCCGGCGACGGCACCGTGCCGGCGACCCTGGTGGTCGAGCCGGAGACGCCGGCCGCGCTCCCGCGGCTCGGCGCGTGAACGCGCGGCCACGATCGTAACCCGGGCCGCTGTCGCGCTCGGCCCCGTCCCATAGTTTCCGAGCCGGCGCAGCGGGCACCCGCCGGGACGGGTTCGCAGGCCGGGCTGCCGCTGGAGGAACCGAGATGCGTTCGAGCCTGTCCGCGCTGCTGATGATCGCCTGCGGCACCCAGGTCGCCTTCGGGCAGGCCGCGCCGGCGGAGAGGCCGGCTCCGGGTTTCGAGCAACTGGAAGCCGAGATGGGTGCCGCCAACGCCGCCCCGGGTCCGCGGACGGTCCCGGCCAAGGTCGTGCCCGTTCCCGACACGACGAGCCCGCAGTTCCGAACCGCCGTGGCGGCGCCCTACCGCGTGCCGGCCTGGAACGCGAACCCGCCGGACGCCGCGGCCTGGAAGGCGCTGGTCGACAAACTCGCTGCTGCCGGAGCCGCCACCCTCCCGGCCCTGCGCGAGAAGCTCGGCGTCACCAGCGAGGCCGCGGTGATCGGCGGCGTGAAGGCCTTCGTGGTCCAGCCCCGGCAGATGCCCGAGGCGAACCGCAACCGGCTGCTCCTGCACATCCACGGCGGCGGCTACGTCTACAATCCCGGCGAAGCCGGCACGCTGGAGGCGATCCTGATGGCCGGCCTCGGCGGCTACAAGGTCATCTCGGTCGATTACCGCATGCCGCCGGATGCCCCCTACCCGGCGGCCATGGACGACGCCACCGCCGTGTGGCGGGCGATGCTGTCCATGCAGAAGCCCGGGAATATGGCGGTCTTCGGCACTTCCACGGGCGGCGGCATGACCCTGGCCCTGATGCTGCGCGCCAAGGCCGAGGGTCTGGCGCTGCCGGCGGCGATCGGCCTCGGAACACCCTGGTCGGACATGACCGAGACCGGCGACAGCTACCGGACCAACGAGTGGCTCGACAACGTCCTCGTCAGCTATTCCGGCTACCTGACGCCGGCCGCGAAGCTCTACGCCGCCGGCCGCGACCTGAAGGACCCGCAGCTCTCGCCGATCTACGGCGACTTCACCGGCCTGCCGCCCGCGATCCTGGTCACCGGCACCCGCGACCTGTTCCTGTCGAACACGGTGCGCACCCACCGGAAGCTGCGCGCCGCCGGGATCGACGCGTCGCTGCAGGTGTTCGAGGGCATGTCCCACGCCCAGTACCTGTTCACGCCGGACGCGCCCGAGACCCGGGAGGTGTTCGGCGAGATGGCGCGCTTCTTCGATGGGCATCTCGGGCGCTGAGGCGCGGCGGGGCGGGCTTGTGCGGAGCTTGCGCTCACGAAATGGTGCAATGCAGCATTTCGGTGGGATGGGTTCACATCGCGGCCGCGATGCCTAGGTTCGGGCGCTCGCATGCCGGTCCACGCTCCTCGAGCCTCCTGGAGGCCATCCGTGCAAACCTACACCCTCGCCATCGCCGACGGCGTCCTGTTCGCCTGCCTGCCCGACGAGGCCGACATCTCGGCCGCGATCACGGACGCGACCGCCACCAATTACGGGTTCGGACTCAGCCTCGACATCGTCCGCGGGGCGACCCTCACCGACGCGGCGGGTCCAGAGGACGAGGTCGTGTGGCAGGAGGGGCCCGACAGCGAGCTGCTCGACGCGCAGGGACGGCGCTACCGCTACGCCGTCCGCCGGCCCTGCTGAGAACGCCGTGCCGAGCCGCTGACGCGGGCCCGTCCCGCAATGCTAGGCTCCGCCCGTCCGGGCGGGAGGCTGTGGCGTGCGGGACTTTGCTCGAGGACTCGCTCCGGGCGCCGTCGTCCCGGGCAGGCCGTCCCCCGCGCGGAATGACGGGGTGAAGACCCGTCCGGTGCGAACATCCCGATGAGGGCCGAGGGGAGCAGCGCGGAACGGCGCGGCGGGCTCGCCCGGTTTCTCGCCCTGTACGCGGCGCTCTACGGCGCCTACGGCGTCCTGTCGCCGGTGCTGCCGGGCTTCCTCGCCGCGCGCGGTCTGACACCCGGCGAGATCGGTCTCCTCCTCGCGGCCGCGGGCGCCCTGCGCCTCGGGATCGGGCCCCTGGCCGGCGCCTTCGCCGACCGCCACCGGGCCGGCCGATCCGTCCTGGCAGCGAGTCTCGCGCTGGCCGGGCTCAGCGCCCTGGCGCACCTGCCCGGCGCCGGGCTGGCGCAATTGATCGGTCCGGCGCTCCTCTACGCGGCGGGCACCGCGGCCCCGGCGCCCCTCGCCGACGCGCTCGCGCTGGCCGCCGCACGGGGCGGTGCGGCGTTCCAGTACGGCTGGGTCCGCGGCGCGGGCTCGGCCGCGTTCATCGCCGGCACAGCCGCGGCCGGCTGGCTGATCGGCCTCTACGGCCTCGCCGCCGCCCTCGTGGCGAGCGGCAGCCTGTTCCTGGCCGCCGGCGCGGCGGCCCTGGCCCTGCCCGCCGGCCCGGGCGTCGCGGCTCGGGCCGGGGCGCCGTGGCACGGCTTCGCCGCCCTGGTCACCCTGCCGCGCTTCCGCCGCACGGTGCTCGTCGCCGGCCTGGTGATCGGCGCGCACGCGATGCACGACGGCTTCGCCATGATCCTGTGGCGGTCCGCCGGGATCGCGGCGACCACCGCCGGCCTGCTCTGGTCGGTCTCGGTGGCCGCCGAGGTCCTGGTGTTCCTGCTGATCGGGCCGCCCCTGCTGGCGCGGATCGGCCCCGCGGCCGGCGTCGCGGTGGCGGCCTGCGCGGGGGCCCTGCGCTGGGCGGTGCTGGGATCCACGACCGCGATCCCGTGGCTGGCCGCCGTCGAATCCCTGCACGGGCTGAGCTTCGCCCTCCTGCACCTCGCCTGCCTGAGGCTCATCGAGGCGTCGACGCCGGCCGATCTCAGGACGACCGCGCTGGCGCTCTACGGGACGCTGGGCCTCGGCCTCTCAGGGGTCGCCGCGACCCTGGCCTCCGGGGTTCTGTACGGCGCGTTCGGCGCACCGGCCTTCTGGGCCATGGCGGCGCTGAGTCTCGCGGCCCTGCCGCTCGTGCCGGCGCTGCGGGATCGCTGAAGCGGCGGGTTCTTTTCCCGCGCCTATGGTACGGACCCGGAACGGACCCGCCCGAAAAGCCCCGCATGCCCGTCGTCGCCGAGATCCTGATCCCGCTCGCCCTCGATACGCCCTACAGCTACGTGGCGCCGGCCGGGCTCGACCTCGCCGCGGGCGACGTGGTCCAGGTGCCGCTCGGCCCGCGCGAGATCGTCGGGGTCGTCTGGGGCGTCGCCGAGACGCCCGGCGGCTCGAACCTCCGGCCGGTGACCGGCCGCCTGCCCTACCCGCCCCTCTCGGACCCGCTGCGCAGCCTCGTCGACTGGATCGCCCGCTACACGCTGGCGCCCAAGGGCTCGGCGCTGGCCATGGTGCTGCGGCTGCCCGACGAGGCGGCGGCCGGCGAGACCGCCCGGGTCGCCGTGCGCCTCACGGACAAGCCCCCGTCCCGGCCGACTCCGGCCCGCACCAAGGTGCTCGCCGCGGCGGCCGACGGCGCCCTGCGCGGCAAGAGCGCGCTCGCCAAGGAGGCCGGCGTCTCGCTCTCGGTGGTCGACGGGCTGATCGACGACGGCGTCCTCGAGACCGTGGCGGTCGAGCCCGAGCCGGTCGCGCCGCGGCCCGACCCAGACTTCCCGCGGGCGCCGCTCTCGCCCGCGCAGGCCGAGGCCGTGTCGGCCCTCGTCGCGCCCTTCCCGTGGGACCGGCCGCAGCCGCAGGAAGCCGACGATCTCCGCCCGGTCCTGCTGGAGGGCGTCACCGGCTCGGGCAAGACCGAGGTCTACTTCGAGGCGGTGGCGGCCTGCATCCGCGCCGGGCGCCAAGCACTGATCCTGATGCCCGAGATCGCCCTGACGGCGCAGTTCCTCGACCGGTTCGCCGCGCGGTTCGGGGTCCGGCCGGCCGCGTGGCATTCGGGGATCGGCGGCAGGCGGCGCGAGCGCCTGCGCGCCGCCGTGGCCGAGGGCGAGGCGCTCGTTGTGGTCGGCGCGCGCTCGGCCCTGTTCCTGCCCTTCGCGCGGCTCGGCCTGATCGTGGTCGATGAGGAGCACGAGACCGCCTACAAGCAGGAGGACGGCGTCCATTACCACGCCCGCGACATGGCGGTCGTGCGCGGACGCCTCGAGGGCTGCCCGGTCGTCCTGACCTCGGCGACGCCCGCCATCGAGACCCGCGTCAACGCCGCGCGGGGGCGCTACCGGCACGTCCTGCTCCCTGAGCGCTTCGGCGGGCGGCGCCTGCCCGACATCGCCGCCATCGACATGCGCCTCGACCAGCCCGAGCGGGGCCGCTTCCTGAGCCCGCCGCTGGTCAACGCCGTGAAGAGCACCCTGGAGCGCGGCGAGCAGGCGCTGCTGTTCCTCAACCGCCGGGGCTACGCGCCGCTGACCCTCTGCCGGGCCTGCGGCCACCGCTACCAGTGCAAGAACTGCTCGACCTGGCTCGTGGAGCACCGGTTCCGCCGGGCGCTGGTCTGCCACCAGTGCGGCTACGCGGAGCGCCGGCCGGAGGCCTGCACCGAGTGCGGGACCTTCGACAATCTCACCGCGTGCGGGCCCGGCGTCGAGCGGATCGCCGAAGAGGCCGCCGAGATGTTCCCCGACCGGCGCATCGTCGTCCTGTCGAGCGACTTCCCAGGCGGCGCCGAGCGTCTGCGCCAGGAACTCGAAGCGGTGGCGGCGGGCGAGTGCGACGTCGTGATCGGCACGCAGCTCGTGGCCAAGGGCCACAACTTCCCGTTCCTGACCCTGGTCGGCGTCCTCGACGCCGATATCGGCCTGACATCGGGCGACCCGCGGGCAGCCGAGCGGACTTTCCAGCTGCTCCAGCAGGTCACCGGGCGCGCCGGACGCGGCGAGAAGCCCGGGCGCGCCCTGGTCCAGACCTACCAGCCGGACCACCCGGTGATCGCGGCGCTCCTCTCGGGCGACGCCGAGCGCTTCTACGCGGAGGAGATCCAGGCCCGCGAGGCGGCCGGCCTGCCGCCGTTCGGGCGGCTCGCGGCCCTGATCGTCTCGGCGAGCGAGCGCGAGGTCGCGGAGGCGCACGGTCAGGCCTTGGCCCGCGCCGCCGAGCCGCCGGAGGGCGTGATGGTGCTGGGGCCCGCCGAGGCGCCGCTCGCCCTGGTGCGCGGCCGCTACCGCTTCCGGCTGCTCGTGAAGACCGAGCGCAACGTCGATCTCCAGGCCTACCTGCGCGCCTGGATCGCCCGGGGCCCGAAGGTGCGGGGCAACGTGCGGGTCGCCATCGATGTCGACCCGCAGAGCTTTTTGTAGGAGACTTCGCGGACCTCCCGGCCTTGTGAACGCCGGTTCACCGTCGGGAGGCACGTCAGAGCGAGGGTCCGGGGCCATACCGGTTCGTCCCGCGATCGGGTATGGCTCAGGTCACGGGCGGCGGACCCTGGTCGGAGACCGGCTACGGGACGCGTGCGGTTCCCGGAGGAGCGATCAGTGCTGACCTACACCAAGACGCCGGATTCGAATGTCGCCGAGATCGTGGTCGACGGGAAGATCACCGACGAGGAGATGAACGCGGCGATGACCGCGATGAAGGCCGACCTCGACAAGGGCGGCAAGATCAAGCTGCTCGAGGATATCCGCGCCTTCGAGGGCATGGAGCCGGCGGCCTTCTTCAAGGACCCGCGCTTCGGGTTCTCGATGATGAAGAGCGTCAGCCACGTCGCCCTGGTCACGGACGCTCCCTGGCTGAAGGCGCTCGCCGAGACCTTCAACTTCGTCTCGCCGACCCAGATCAAGGTATTCGAGCGCGCCCGCATCGACGAGGCGCGCAGCTGGCTCGCCGCGGCGGCCTGAGCGACCTCAATCGGCCTGCGCGGTGCGGGTGTCGCTGCGCCGCGCGGTCCAGTGACCGGAGCACAGGGACGAGACCTTCCAAGTGCCGGCGCCGCTGCCGGCCTGGAGCCGCCCGGTGCCGGTGCCGCTCGCCGTCCCGTTGCTGACGGTGATGCCGACGCTGCCGTCGGGCCGCACGTGGCCGTTCACCTGTGCCCCGGCGCTGCCGGAAATGAGCTGCACCTGCCCCTCGCGGATGGCGAGTGCGTAGGTGTAGCGGGCGCTGCACAGGCCGCTCTCCGTCACGAGCTCCACCGACCACCGCCCGTTATGCGTGCTCGACCCCGCGCTGGCGGGCAGGCACGTCGGGAGGGACAGGCCGGCGGCGAGAGCCGCGACCGCGGTCAGCTTAATCATGCGATGCAATCTTTCAGCGAAGCGAGCGCCGTCCGGAGCGGCGTGCACGGTCAGAATCATCGATCGAGGATGACCCGACGCTGAACGATGGAAGCGGCAAGAGTATGGCCGCCTCCCGCCTGTTCAAGATAGATTACGGCTGAGGAGCCCGCGAAGAATGGTCAAGCTCGACGCCGCCGATGCTGTCGCCTGATCTGGCGATCGGGCCGTCCAGGTCTCCGCTCATCACGGACACGCGCGGAGGTAGCCCAGCATCTCAACGGGGAGGACCGGAGCCGCCGGGCCCGCGGACGAGCGCCTTCGAACTGTTCCTGATCCCCTCTCCGCGGGCGTGCCCCGGGCGCCGGAGGCCGAATAGGCTCTCGGCGAAATAGCATCGGAAGGTCCGGGCCGGCCGCGTTCGGATCTGCCAGCGGGCGCGGGCAGCATTCCAGTCCCCCGCCCGTCCCGCGCGTCGTGTCAGGCCGCTCCGCCGCACGACGGCCGGAGCGGCCGGTGGCGCTCAGTCAATCAGCGGACGGGCTTCCTCGGGCAGCATGATCGGGATCCCGTCGCGGATCGGGTAGGCGAGCTTCGCCGAGCGGCTGATCAGCTCCTGCCGGGCCGAATCGTATTCGAGGGTGCCCTTGGTCAGCGGGCAGACGAGGATCTCCAGGAGCTTCGGGTCGACGCGGGTCGCCTCGACGGGGGCGGTGAGATCGTTGGACATCGGTGAGGCAACCTATTGCATCGGCGACTCGGGGCCCGAGCCGCGAACCAGTTCCATCTGCGTGACCGCGATCAGGATCTCGGCCCGGGTCTTCAGGTCGGGAGCCTCCAGCATCGCCTGCTTTTCGCGCACCCCGAACGGGCTCATCATGCACAGGGCGTTGACCAGCGCCTCGTCGGGCGCCTCGTCGATCCCGGCCCAGTCCACCTTGAGGTCGTTCGACTCCACGAAATCGCGCAGCGCCTTGAGGACGCCGTCACGGTCAACCTGCTCCTCGCCCGCCCGCGGCTCGAAGTCCACCGCGAACTCGTCGTAGGAGACGTGGCAGCGGCGATAGGGGCCGATCGAGGCCAGCTCGCTCTCGACCCGGAACCGGGTGACACCGGTGAGCGAGATCAGGTACCGACCGTCGCCGGTCTCGGCGTACTGGGTCACGCGGCCCGCGCAGCCGACGCGGTAGAGCTTCGGGTTCGCCCCGCTCGAGCCTTCGGGATCGGGCTGGATCATGCCGATGATCCGGTCGGTGCGCATGGCATCGTCGACCATCGCCAGGTAGCGCGGCTCGAAGATGTTCAGCGGCATCTGTCCCCGCGGCAGCAGCAGCGCGCCGGACAGCGGGAAGACCGGGATGACGGGAGGGCAGTCCGCAGGGCCCTTGTAGCTCGCATGGGTGCTCATGGCGCCTCCCAGAGGGGCCGATCGGTGGGCCGGGGTGCGAGCCGGTGCCTCACGAGAATAGAAGCGCCGAGAGCTTGCGGCGGCCGCGGATCGTGTCCGGGTCCATCACACCCCAGGCCTCGAAGAACTGCAGCAGCTGCTTGCGCGCCCCGTCCTCGTTCCAGTCCTTGTCGCGCTTGCGCAGCTCGATCAGGTGATCGACGGCCTGGCCGCGCTCACCCCGGGCGGCGAGCCCGAGCGCGAGGTCGAACCGCGCCTGATGGGCGTCGGGGTTCGCCTCGACCTCCCGCTGCAGGCCCGCGAGATCGCCCAGCGACGCGGCCTGCTCGGCGAGTTCCAGGGCGGCGCGGATGCCGACGAGGGCCGGGTCGCCGGCCTTCGCCTCCGGAACCATCGCCAGCACGCGCTTGGCGTTCTCGATCTCGCCCGCGTCGAGCTGCATCTTCGCGAGGCCGGCCAGCGCGGTGACGTTGTCGGGCTGCTGCTCCAGCACGGCCGCGTAGATCTCGGCGGCGCCGGCGAGGTCGCCCTCCTGGATCAGGGCGGCCGCGTCGGCGAGGGCCGCCTCCAGCGGGTCCTGCTGCGGGCCAGCCACGCGCCCGATCAGCTCCTTGATCTGGCTCTCCGGAACCGCGCCCATGAAGCCGTCGACCGGCTGGCCCTTCTGGAAGACGATCACAGCCGGGATCGACTGGATGCCGAGCTGACCGGCGATCGAGGGATGCTCGTCGATGTTCATCTTGGCCAGGACGACCGCGCCCGCGGCCTCCCGGACCACCTTCTCCAGAACCGGCGTGAGCTGCTTGCACGGCCCGCACCAGGGCGCCCAGAAGTCGACTAGGACCGGCCGGTGCATCGACTCGGCGATGACATCCTGACGGAAGCTCGCCGTGGTCGTGTCCTTGATGAGGGAGCCGGTGTCGCCGGCCGGGGCACCGCCCGCGGCGAGGGTGTCGTTGAGCATCGGTCTGGCTTCGGAACCTTTTTCGTGGAGCCCCTTAAATGGGGCTTCCGCCCCGATCTGACCAGCCCATAGACCGGTATCCTCAGCGCGGCGGCGCGGCGGCCGGCGCTCCCGCCGCCGCCTTGGCGGCGGTCACGAACGTGCCGGCGAAGGGGCGCCCGTCGGCGGTGCTGGCCTCGCAGGTGATCGCGGTGCGCCCGGGCTCCGGCGTCGAGAAGCGGCAGGCGCCGATCGCGAGGATCGGGGCACCGTCCTTGCCCGTGGTGACGACGTTGATCGGCTGCAGCGGATCGGTCTCCTCGGTGGCTTCCTGCTGGGCGCCGTTGCCGCTGAAGCTGAGGGTCTGGCCGTCGGCGGTGGTGAAGTCGAAGCTCGTGCGGTTGCGGCTGACCGCGTTCGTCAGGACGTTGCTGCAGGCACGGCTCAGGTCCTGCGTGCCGATGACGAGCTTCTCGCAGGTCCCCTCCAGCCGCAGCGCCGCCTGGGCGCGGGCCGCGGAGGGCAGGCTGACGAGGGCGCAGAGCAGCGCGAGGCGCAGGCGGTCGGTCATGGCGTGTCGGGCATCCTCCGGTTGAGAGCCGAACTAGGCGCGCGGCGACTGCCGTCGAGGGTCTCCGCCCGAGAACCGGCTCGACGGCGGGTGAGTCGGGGGCCCGCCGGGCGGAACGACGCGCGGATCCCCCGCTCCCGCAGGGGAGAGGGGGCATGTCGCGGCCGTCCGGACCGGAGAGGCCGGTCTTGCAGGCCGTCGCAGCACGATCGGGGCCGGCCCTAGCCCGCGAACCGCAGGGCCCGATCGTTCGGCGCGGCGAAGTCCAGCTCCGGCCCGAGGGGCACGATTCCCGTCGGATTGATGGTCGGATGGCTCTCGTAATAGTGCCGCTTGATGTGGGTGAGGTTCACGGTCGGCGCGACGCCGGGCAACGCGTAGAGGTCGCGGAGATAGTTCGACAGGTTCGGGTAGTCGGTGATCCGGCGCTTGTTGCACTTGAAGTGCCCGACATAAACGGCGTCGAACCGCACCAGGGTGGTGAACAGCCGGATGTCGGCCTCGGTCAGCCGCTCCCCGCAGAGGTAGCGGCTCCGGTCGAGGCGCGCCTCCAGCGCGTCGAGTTCGGCGAACAGGGCCTCGAAGGCTTGGGCGTAGGCCTCCTGCTTCGTCGCGAAGCCCGCCTTGTAGACCCCGTTGTTCACGCGGTCGTAGACGCGGGCGTTCACGGCGTCGATCTCGGCGCGCAGGTCCGGCGGATAGAGGTCGGGGCCGGTCCCTCCGAAGGCGTCGTTCAGCATCCGCAGGATCTCGGCGGATTCGTTCGACACGATGGTGGCGCGCTCCCGGTCCCAGAGGGTCGGGACGGTGACGCGGCCGCTGTAGGACGGATCCGCCGCCAGGTAGACCTCGTAGAGGCGCCGGGCGCCGTGGATCGGGTCCGGCGTCGCGCCCGGCGTGTCGCCGAAGACCCAGCCCTCCGCGCCCATGTGCGGGTCGACCACCGAGACCGAGATCGCGTCCTCCAGCCCCTTCAAGGCGCGGCCGATCAGCGTGCGGTGCGCCCAGGGGCAGGCCAGGGACACGTAGAGGTGGTAGCGCCCCGGCGCGCCGCGGAAGCCGCCCGCGCCGGATGGACCGGGCGACCCGTCGGCGGTGACCCAGTTGCGAAAGACGGAGGCCTTGCGCTCGAAGCGGCCGCCCGTCGCGGCGGTGTCGTACCACTGGTCGCACCAGATGCCGTCCACGAGGAGGCCCATCGTCGTCTCCGCTTGCTCGAATTATCCGACCAGATGGGCTTCGCGCGGCCGGTGTGAAGGCGCGTGCGGAGCGGCGCGCGACGCGCCACGTCGATCCGGGGTCGCGCCGCCCTCGGGCGGTCCCCCGTAGCCCGCGAACGCCACGCAAGGCAGGCCTGCGCTCGCCCGTCTGTTGCGGTGCAGCAAACTCGGCCATCTGTCGCGTCACCCACCCGTCGCCGTGCGCGTGCCGCAGCTGCCCGACCCGGTGGGGATCGATGGAGGTGAAGTGATGTCGTTCGCGCTGGTGCCCGTCGCCGAGGCGGCCCTGTTCACGTTCGGGTGCCTGGTGATCCACGCCCTGCGGCGCCACGCCGACGTGGTCACCGCGACGCTCGCGTGCCTCGCGACGCTCCTCGTCCTGATGATCGGCATCGCGTGCGCGCCGGAATCCTTCGCGAAGTACCAAGCGGCGAGCGTCGCCGACTTCGCCCGTCTGGATCCGGCGATCTACTGAGGCGGCGCCCCGCGTCCGACGGCGCCGAGGCCGCCGGTCCGGAGCTTCGCGAGGCGGCCGCCGGTCCCGCGCTGGCCGGCGACGGCCACGTCGAAATCGTCCTTCGGCAGCTTGGCGAGGAAGCGCTCGGCCAGCTCGAACAGCAGGATGTCGGCCCGGACCCGCTCGATATAGGCCCAGTCGAGGCTCGACGACCAGACGAAGTGCACCTCGCTGAAGCTCTCGGCGAGCAGCCCGGTCAGCAGGAACGGGTCGAAATGGGCGCAGGAATCGCCGAACAGGACGAGCCGGCGCGGATCGGCCGTCGCTGACGCGTTCCGGTAGACGACATGCGCGCCGACATGCACCTCCCGGTCGCGCCCCTCCGCCTCGTAGGCGGCGAGCAGCGGCCCGGTCTCCACCCGCGTCGCGTCGCGCTGCAGCATGAACCGCTCCAGGCGCTCGCGCGGCCGATCGGGCAGCTTCTCGCCGAGGTCCATCAGCTGGTCCGAGACGATGCCCGGACGCGCGCCGATATCGGCCGGCGGGATCGCCCCGAGCGCCCGCATGATCTCGCGGTAGGCTAGCAGGCAGCCCTGCGCCGTCCAGTGGGTGTCGGTGCGCAGGTAGAGCGGCACCGGTCCGTTCCGGGCGGCGCGGAGCGGGGCGAGGAGATCGAGATAGGCCGGGTCCCGGGCGAGGCTCCGGGCCAGCCGCCGGGTCGAGGCCTTGCCGGGGGCGTAGCGCAGGCCGTCGGTCTTGTCGTCGTAGACCGACAGCTTCTCCGGCACGATCACGTGGAGGCAGCGGATGCCGAGGCCCTCGGCCCGCCTCGCGCGGGCCCTGATCAGCCGCGCCCAGCCGCGCAGCAGCAGCCAGTGCCGCAGGCCGCCGCGATACCGGTCCATGACTCGGTTGGTCCCTCCGGTGAGGAATAACCAGCCGTCGCGGCCGACATGTACGCTCTCCCTGCCTGCAGCCATGACGGTGCTTTAGCCGCACCGCGACCGGGCGACTAGGCCGGACCCGGTGCCGGCACCGCGCGTTCGTCAGGCATGCCGCCCTCGCCCGCCCCGGCCGTTGAGACCCGCGATCGCCCGGAGCGCCCGGGCCCGGCGCCCGATCGCCCGGCGCGCCTGTGGCGCCCGCGCCGGGTGCTGGTGATGCCCGCTGCCCTCGAGCACGCTCACGGGCGAGCCATGCTGGCCCGCGCCGAGGCGCTGGGCCTGCCGGTGGAGCGGCTGCCGTCGAACCGCCTGCCGAGCCCGCGCGAGGCGGATCCTCGCCGGGCCTACGCGGCCGCCAAGGCGACCCTCGCGCTCACGGTCGCGCCGCCGACCAAGCTGCGGCTGCAGCCGATCCCGCCCTCGGCCGACTGGCGCTTCGACCTCGCCGAGGGCTGCCCAGCCCACTGCCAGTACTGCTACCTCGCGGGCTCGCTGTCCGGGCCGCCGGTGACCCGCGCCTACGCCAATCTGGCGGCGATTCTCGGCAGCCTCGCGGACTACGCGGGGCGCGGCGCGGTGACCTCGGCCTCCGCCGAGCGGGCCCAGGAGGGGACCACCTTCGAGGCGTCCTGCTACACCGATCCCCTCGGCATCGAGCACCTCACCGGCTCGCTCTCGGCGGCGATCCGGCATTTCGGCGCCTGGGACGCGCCGGTGCAGCTGCGCTTCACCACCAAGTTCGCCGCGGTCGAGCCGCTCCTCGACCTGCCGCACAACCGGCGCACGCGCATCCGCTTCTCGGTCAATCCGCGGGCGGCCGCGCATTACGAGGGCGGCACCGATCCCCTCGACGCGCGGCTCGCCGCCATGGCGGCGGCGGCGCGGGCCGGCTATCCGGTCGGCCTCACCGTCGCGCCGATCCTGCCCGTCCCGGACTGGGAGGGCGCCTATGCCGGACTGATCCGCGCCGCCGCCGACGCGCTGGCCGGCGTGCCCGATCTGGATCTCACCGCCGAACTCATCACCCACCGGTTCACGCCGGGCTCGAAGGCGGTGCTGCGCGGCTGGTATCCCGGCTCGGACCTGCCCCTCGACGAGGCGGAGCGCGTCGAGAAGCGCACGAAGTTCGGCTCGGTGAAGCACGTCTTCCCGAAGCCCCTGATGCAGGCCATGCGCGCCCATCTCACCGCGTGCCTCGCCCGCGACCTGCCGGCGGCGCGGATCCTGTACTGGACCTGAGCCCCACGGGCGCCATCTGGCCCCGATGATCGACGCGGACCCCCTGATCCTGACGCTCGCCTTCGACGAACCGACCTTCGCGCGGTTCGACGGCGAGCGGCGGCGCCACTTCCCCGAAGCCCTGAACCGCATCCCGGCGCACGCGACGCTGTTCCACCACCTGCCGGGGGATCGGGAGCGGGGCGTGATCGAGGCGATCACCGCCCTCGCCCGCACGGTGCCGCCGCCGGAGGTCGCGGTGACCGGCCTGCGCTTCACCGGCCGCGGCGTCGCCTACGCGCTCGACTCCGACGCGTTGGCGCGGTTCCGGGCCCGTCTCGCGCAGGAATTCGCCGCCCACCTGACCGCCCAGGATCGGCAGGGCTGGCGCCCGCACGTCACGGTGCAGAACAAGGTGTCGCCGGACACGGCCCGGGCGCTGCACGCAGACCTCTCGGCCGGGTTCGCGCCGTTCCGCTTCACCGCGCCCGGCACCCTGCTCTGGCGCTACCGCGGCGGCCCCTGGGACGCCGTCGCCCGCCTGCCCTTCGGAGAGAATACCTGATGGTCATCGACGCGCGCCGGAGGACGGCAGCATGAGGGCGCCGGGCAACCTGCGGCAGAACCGGCTGATCGAGCCCGCCCTGGCAGTGTGGCTGCGGTTGCGCCTGAACGAGGTCGGCCCCCTCGTCGCCCTGCTCTGCCTGAGCATCCTCGGTTACGGCTTCTTCTACCTCGCGCACGAGGTCGGCGAGGGCTCCACCGCGGCCCTCGATCGGCGGATCCTGCTCGCCTTGCGCAACCCCGCCGATCTCGCCGACCCGATCGGGCCGCCCTGGCTCGAGGAATCGATGCGCGACATCACCGGGCTCGGCAGCGTCTTCACCGTGCTGTTCCTGACCTGCGCGGTGGCGGCCTATCTCGGCGTGTCCGGGCGCCGGCGCATCGGCCTCTACGTCCTCGCCGCGGTGGGCAGCGGCGAGCTGGTCTCGACGGTGCTGAAGATCTTCTACCATCGGCCGCGGCCGGACCTCGTGCCCCACGGCATGGAGGTGTTCACGGCGAGCTTCCCGAGCGGCCACGCCACGATGTCGGCGATCGCCTACCTGACCCTGGCGACGCTGATCGCCCGGGTCGAGCGCAACCGCCGCGCCAAGGCGCTGGTCCTCGCGCTCGGGGTGAGCGTGACGCTCCTCGTCGGCATCAGCCGCATCTATCTCGGCGTGCACTGGCCGAGCGATGTCCTGGCCGGCTGGTGCATCGGCGCCGCCTGGGCCTCCCTGTGCTGGTTCGTTGCCCTGCAGTTGCAGCGCCGCGGCGAGGTCGAGGCGCCCGACCCGCCGCCGCCCGCCTGAGCCCGGCGTTAAGGTAAACGCGCGGTTAAGGTGGACGGGCGGGGCTCGTCCGGGCTGGATGGTGGTTGTCCCCGCAACCGGAACCACCAGGGTCAAGCGATCGTGCCCGAGCGCCGCCGTACTGCCCGACGCCGCGTCTGCCTGGGCGGTCGGCTGCGCGTCGCGGCCTTCCTGCCGGAGATCGACTGCACGGTCCGCGACGTGTCCCTCGACGGGGCGCGAGTCCGGCTGCCGGCGGAGGCCGTGCTCTCCGACTGCGTCGAGCTGTTCATCCCCTGTCGCGGCGAGGCTCGGCGCGCCTTCGTGGCCTGGCGGTCGGGCGAGTCGGTCGGCCTCGGCTTCGCCGAGACCCGCGCGGCGACGGAGCCCGAGGCGATCGCGCGCCGGCTCGCCGCCAGTGAGGCGGAGGTGGCGCGTCTGCGCGCCGCGCTGCTCGACGGAAACAGCCCGGAGCCGGGTCGCGTTCACTGAGGGCGCGGTCCCGCCACCCGGCGGTTCCCGGCGCGGGCGGCGCCCCGGGCGCGGCCCTCCCGATCCGGCAACACGGCGAGGCACATGGCGGACGACACCCGGCTCTCACGACGCACTCTCCTCGCGGCCGGAGGCGCCCTGGCCGGCGCCGCGGTGGGCGGCGGCGCGCAGGCCGCCCCGCCTGGCCCCTCGGTTCCCGCCGATACCGGCGCCGTTCAGGGCGGACGGGTGATGTTCCCGAACTGGCGCGGGCCGGGCGACAGGCCGCCCGCCCCGAGCCCGGCGCCGCAGCCGCCGGCCCAGCGCGTCGGCTACTGCGTCGTGGGTCTCGGGCGCCTGAGCCTCGACGAGATCCTGCCGGCCTTCGGCGAGACCAAGCGCGCCCGTCTCGCGGCGGTGATGTCGGGCTCACCCGACAAGGCGAAGCTGGTGGCGCGGCAGTACGGGCTGCCGGAGGACGCCGTCTACGGCTACGACGCGTGGGACCGCCTGAAGGCCAACCCCGATGTCCAGGCGGTCTACATCGTCACGCCGAACGGCGTGCACCGGGACAACGTCGTGGCGGCCGCGGCGGCCGGCAAGCAGATCCTCTGCGAGAAGCCGATGGCCGTGAACTCGGACGAGTGCCGGGAAATGATCGCGGCCTGCGCGAAGGCCGGCGTCAAGCTGATGATCGCCTACCGGTGCCAGTACGAGCCCCACAACCGGGCCGTGATCAAGCTCGCCCGCTCGGGCGAGTTCGGCCGGCCCCGGCTGATCCAGGCGTTCAACGGCCAGACCACGGGACTGCCGGAGCAGTGGCGCCTGCGGAAGGCGCTGGCGGGCGGCGGATCCCTGCCGGATATCGGGCTCTACTGCCTGAACACCGCCCGCGCGGTGCTCGGCGAGGAGCCGAACCTGATCCAGGCCCAGATCCACTCGCCGCCGGACGATCCCAAGTACCGCGAGGTCGAGGAGACGGCGAGCTTCACCCTCCACTTCCCGTCCGGCGTGATCGCCCAGTGCCTGTCGAGCTACGGGGTCTACGAGGCGCGGAGCCTGACCCTGCACACCGGGACCGCCTCCGTCGATCTCCAGAACGCCTTCGCCTACCAGGGCCAGCGTCTCTATGTCGGCCACCGCGACGGCAAGAATGCCGCCCGGGACGAGAAGGTTCTGAGCCCGAAGAACCAGTTCGCCCTGGAGCTGGACCATTTCGCGCGGTGCATCCAGGAGAACCTGCGGCCGCGCACGCCCGGCGAGGAGGGGCTGCAGGACCAGGTCCTGATGGAGGCGATCTACGAGGCGGCCCGGACCGGCACGCCGGTCAAGGTCGGGCCGCCCCCCGGCGCCGGTTCCGGCCTCGACGTCACGCGCGGGCCGGAGCCGGAGGAGCCGGGCTGAGGGGCCTCAGAACGGCAGCAGGATGTCGACGATCTGCTGGCCGTAGCGCGGCTGCTGCACGTCGGTGATCTGGCCCCGGCCGCCGTAGGCGATGCGGGCCTGGGCGATCTTGGCCGAGTCGATGGTGTTGTCAGACTCGATGTCCTCGGGCCGCACCACGCCGGCGACGATCATCTCGCGCACCTCGAAGTTGACCCGGATCTCCTGCTTGCCCTCGACCACGAGGTTGCCGTTGGGCAGGACCTGGGTCACCACCGCGGCGACGTTCGTGGTGACGGATTCGGTGCGCTGGACCGACCCGGCCCCGTCATTGGCGGTGGCCGAGGTGGCGGAGAGCAGCGCGGTGCTGCCGACGCCGAAGGACTTGCCGACCGTGTTGTTCTCCAGGCCCAGGGCGTTGGGCAGGCCGAAGCTCTCGGTGTTGGCCCGGGAGCGCTTGGTCTCGTTGCTGATGTTCGCCTGGTCGGTGACCTTGACCTTCACGGTCAGGATGTCGCCGAGCTTGGCGGCACGTTGATCCTTGAAGAACGCGCGGGAGCCCGTGCGCCACAGCGAGTTCGGGGCGTAGGAGACCGGCTGCACGTCCGGCATCGGCATCCGCACCGGCTTGTAGCCCGGCTGCGCCGTCGGGTCCTCGATCGCCGACAGCGCCGGGGTCGCGCCGACCTGCGAGAGGCGGTCGGCGGTGTTGCAGGCCCCGAGCGCGCCGGCGATCAGAGCGGCGGCGAGCGGGTTCAGGACGGTGCGACGGGCCATCGGGCAATCACTCTTCGACGCGTGCAGGGCGGGCGGTCAGCGCAGGGACGCGGTCGCCTGGACCGGGGCGGCGGCGGCCTGCTGAGCCGCGGGGCTGGGGCTCACCGAGACCCGGCCGGGGCCGATCACGGTGGCCTGCAGGATCTTCTTGGAGGCGACGTTGACGACGTTGACGACGGCGCCCATGCGGCCGGAATCGTTCGACAGGCCGCGCATCGACAGGCTGATGCTCGGCGTCTCGTACACGATGGTCACGGTCTCGCCGCGCGCCACCAGCTCGGGCGGAGCCGTGTCGGTGACCCGCAGCACGGTGCCGGCCATCAGCGTGTTCTGGGCGACCTCGCCGAGGATGGTCGTCACGCTCCCCTGCGCGTCGGGCGCGACGGAGTCGCGCGGGCGCTGCTCCAGGGCGACGTCGCCCTCCTTCACCGGCTCGCCGCGGTTGAGGTTCCGGGTGAGCACCGCGACCTCGCGCAGCTCCATGACCACGCCGGAGACGCGCAGCGACGCCTGCCGCTCGCCGAGGCTGACGAGGCCCGCAACGCGGCGCGTCCGCGGGTCGTAGGTCAGGTCCAGGGCCACGGCCTGCCCTTCGAGGTCCACCGGCGCCAGCAGGGTCGGGCCGTCCCCGTCGAAGCGGACCGCGATGTTGCGCACGTTGAGCCCGTAGCCGACCTCGAGGCCGCGCTTGAGCGCCGCCTCGATCTCCGGCGGGCCGAGGCGGCGGGCGGCGCGCTGCACGGCGATCTGCAGCCGACCGCCGGTCTCCAGGCCGGTGAGGCCCAGGGCGGACGCCGCGTCGAGGATGCGACGGGTCTGGATCGTCCCGGTGGCGCCGAGGGCGGGCGCGCGGAACAGGGGGCGCGTGGAGAGGCGATCGGGTGCGCCCTCGACGAGATCGGCCAGAGTCAGGACGTCGCCGCGGGCGGTGACGTCGCCGCGCAGCCGCAGGACGTCCGCCCGCGCCATGGCGGGGATCGCCAGGGCGCCGAGGACCGCGAAGGTCAGGAAGGCCAGCACCGCGCGCAGGATGACGGCGCCGCCGAGGGGCATCACCCGCGGCGGGACGCGCCGGACGATCGGGCTGATGTCGTCCCCGTCCCCCGCGGCGACGCGGGGCAGGTCGAGGGTCTCGAAATCGGGATCGAGCGGGTCGGGATGCATGCCGGCATACATGGTCAGGGGCCTGAAGCGGGGTGCGGGTCGCGCGATTAGCTGCGGAACATCTGCGTGGTGGTGGAGAGCATCTGGTCGGCGGCGGTGACGACCTTCGAGTTCATCTCGTAGGCGCGCTGCGCGGCGATCAGGGACGAGATCTCCGTGACGGCGTTCACGTTCGCCTCCTCCAGGTAGCTCTGCTGGAGGTTGCCGAAGCCGTCGGCGCCCGGCAGGCCGCTGATCGCCTGTCCGGAGGCGGCGGTCTCGACGAACAGGTTGTCGCCGATCGACTCGAGGCCGACCTTGTTGACGAAGCGCGACAGCTGGAACTGGCCCAGCGCTTGCGGCGCCGTCTGGCCCGGGATGTTCGCCTGCACGGCGCCCGTGGCGCTGATCGTCACGGACGTCGCGTTCTGCGGCACGGTGATCGCCGGATCGAGGAGGTAGCCGTCGCGGGTGACGAGCTGGCCCTGGGCCGAGAGGTCGAAGGAGCCGTCGCGGGAATAGGCGGTGCGGCCGTCCGGCAGCGTCACCCGGAAGAACCCGTCGCCGCGGATCGCGACGTCGTAATCCTTCTCGGTCGAGGAGAGCGTCCCCTGCGACATCACGCGGGCCGTCGAGGTGGTCTTCACGCCCGAGCCGAGGCTGAGCCCGGCCGGGAGCTGGGTGTTCTGCTGCGAGGTCGAGGCGCCGGCCCGGCGCAGGTTCTGATAGAGCAGATCCTGGAAGTGCACCTGCTGGCGCTTGTAGCCGGTGGTGCGCAGGTTCGCGATGTTGTTGGAGATGACCTGGACGTTGAGTTCCTGAGCCGCCATGCCGGTGGCGGCGGAGTAGAGGGCGCGCATCGGTCAGGCCTCCTCAGGCGACGTCGGCGAGGCGGCGGATCGCCGTGCCCCGCAGGTCGTCGAGGCGCGAGATCATGCTCGACACCATGGCGTAGGACCGGTTCACGTCCATGAGCCGGGTCATCTCGATCACCGGGCGGACGTTGGAGCGCTCCAGCGACTCGGGCTCGAGGCGCCCGTCGATCCCGGCGGCGCGCGCGGGCTCCGGCGAGGCGTAGAGGTTGGCCCCCTCGTTGGTCAGCCGCTGCGGGTTGGCGAAGGTCACGAGCTTGATCCGCCCGCGGATGCCGAGATTGGTCGAGACGGTGCCGTCGGGCCCGATGGCGAGGCCGGTCTCCTGCGGGTTGATGCTGATCGGCCCCCCCTCGCCCACGACCTTGTAGCCGTCGCTGGTGACGAGCGTGCCCTGCGCGTCGAGTTCGAAGGCGCCGTTCCGGGTGTAGCGCTCGCCCTGGGGGGACTGCACGGCGATGAAGGCCGCGCCCTTGACCGCCACGTTGAGCGGGTTGCCGGTCTGCTCGATCGGGCCCTGCCCGAGGTCGAGGGTGGTGCCCTGGTCGATGACGTAGGACAGGCGCCGGTCGGGCCGGGCGAACGAGTCCGCGCTGGCCACCGGCATGAGGTACTCCTCGAAGCGGGTGTTGCGCGCCTTGAAGCCCGTGGTCGAGACGTTCGCCATGTTGTTGGCGATCACGTCCAGCTCGCGCTGGAGCGCCATCTGGCTCGACACGCCGACGAAGAGGGCATTCTGCATCGTGGACTCTGGGACTCGCGGGCCGCGGAGGCGGCAACGATCCATTCAGCATCCGCTGTGCCAACCTCAATCGCGGCAAATTCTATCGCTGTGACAGAGACTTAATTAGCATTTCCGGGGACTTCCGGCCGCGCCGGGGCTGCGCCGCGGCAAACCTGACCCGGCAGGAATTGCCTCCTTAACGGCACGTTAACCGTGATGCTCCGATATCCAGGTGTACCTGGCGCGCAGTCTCCCGCGAGAGAGCATTATTCCATGGCCAAGAAGCCGAAGAAGGCCTCCGCCGAGGAAGGCGAGACCGGAGCCGAGGGCGCCCCGAAGGGCAAGAAGAAGCTCATGATCATGGTGGCCGTCGCGGTCCTGGTCGTGGGCGGCGCCGGCGCTGGCGCGTTCGTGATGATGGGCCGCGGCGACAGCAAGCAAGCCGCGCAGGGCGGCGACCACGGCGGGGGGCACGGCGGCGGCGACGCCAAGGGCGCCGGCCCGGAGGGCAAGAAGCCCGTGGTCTTCGTCGACGTGCGCGAGATGCTCCTCAACCTCTCGCCCGAGCTGCCGCAGGACAAGGGCCGGTTCGCGAAGGTCCGGATCTCCCTGGAGCTGAAGGACGCCAAGGTCGAGGAGGAGGTGCGGCCTCTGATGCCCCGGGTCGAGGACGCGCTGCAGGTCTACATGCGCGAGCTGCGCGCCAGCGACATCACGAACTCGGTGGGCCTGTTCCGGCTGCGCGAGGAGCTGCTGCGCCGGGTCAACATCGCCCTGTACCCCGCCAAGGTCGACGCGGTGCTGTTCAAGGACGTGATCGTCCAGTGAGCGCGCCCGCGATTCCGGTCCTCTCCTCGAGCGCCGCGCCGCGCCGGGCCCCGATCGAGCACGCCTGATGGAACCCGAGGACGAACTCCCCGAGGACGACTGGTCGGCAGCACTCCTGGAGCAGGGTGCCGAGGGCGGCGACACGTCGCTGGCCGAGGAATGGGGCGCGGCGCTCGCCGAGCAGGGCACCACGCGCAACGCGGGCGACGTCGCCGCCGAATGGGCGACGATGATCGAGGACGGGGAAAGCGACAACCTCCCCGAACTCGCCGGCAACGACCGGGTGCTGAACCAGGACGAGATCGACGGCGTCCTCGGCTTCTCCATGCGCGAGCTCTCGGCCTCCGGGGCCGGGGGCGTGCAGGCCATCGTCGATTCGGGCGTCGTCCAGTACGAACGCCTGCCGATGCTGGAGATCGTCTTCGACCGGATGATCCGGTTGCTGTCGACCTCCCTGCGCAACCTGTTCCAGGACAACGTCGAGGTGACCCTCGACAACATCACCTCGGTGCGCTTCGGCGACTACCTGAACGCGATCCCGCTGCCGACGCTGCTCGGCGTGTTCCGGGCCGAGCAGTGGGAGAACTCGGGCCTCGTCACGGTCGACTCGAACCTCGCCTACGCGACCTTCGACCTGCTGCTCGGCGGCAAGCGCGGCGGCTCGTCGAGCCGCCTCGACGGGCGGCCCTTCACCGCCATCGAGATGACGCTGGTGCGCCGCCTCGTGGAGATCGTGCTGGGCGACCTGGAGATGTCGTTCCAGCCGCTCTCGCCCGTGAGCTTCGGCATCGACCGGATCGAGACCAACCCGCGCTTCGCCACCATCACGCGGCCGGGCAACGCCGCGATCCTGATCAGCCTGCGCCTCGACGTCGACGGGCGCGGCGGCATGCTGCAGATCCTGTTCCCCTACGCGACGATCGAGCCGATCCGGGAGCTCCTGACCCAGAGCTTCATGGGCGAGAAGCTCGGCCGCGACCATGTCTGGGAGGGTCACCTCGCCACCGAGATCTGGCAGGCCGACGTGACCATGGACGCGGTGCTGCACGAGATGATGCTGCCGCTGAAGCAGGTCATGAGCCTGAAGGTCGGCGAGACGCTGATGTTCGACGCCAAGCCCTCGGACCTCATCACCGTGCGCTGCGGCGACTGGGCGCTCACCCAGGGGCGGATCGGCCGGGTCGACGGGCATATCGCCGTCCAGGTCACCCGGCCGCTGCGCCGCTCCCGCACGACGATCCAGGCCTACGAGGCCTCGATGAACAACCGCTCGGACAGCTAGTGCCGATGAGGGTCCGGTCATGAGTCTCTTCGTCACCCTCGCGGCCGACATCCTGGTCGCCGTCCTCCTGGCGGCGACCATCGTCACGTCCCTCCGGCTCTCGCGCCGCATCGGTCAGATGAAGGGCGACGAGGCCGCGCTCCGCCAGACCATCGGGGACCTGATGGTCGCGACCGGAACGGCCGAGCGGGCGATTGCGGGCCTGCGGGCGGCGATCGACGAGGGCGACCGCACCCTGAACGCGAGCCTGGAGACCGCGACGATCCGCGCCGGCGAGCTGCGGCTGCAGGTCGAGGCCGGCGAGGGCGTGATCACCCGCATCGGCGCCATCGTGGCGCAGATGCGCGCCGTGCCGGTCCGTCCCGAGCCCGCGCCGGAGCCGAGGCCCGCGCCGCAGGCCGTCCCCGAGCCGACGCGCGCGCCGGAGATCCCGGCCGAGCGCCGGCCGGAGCACGCCGGTCCGAACGGGGAGCGCCTCGGCGTGGCGGCCGCGGCGGCCCTCGCCATGAGCGAGCGCGCCCTCGCCCGCGTCCGGGCGCGCGCCGCGTGACCGGGGTCAAGGCCCCGAAGATCCCGCCGCCGAAGCCGGATCCCGAGGAGAGGATACGCCGCGCCGCGACGCCGGAGCGGCGCGCGCGCCGGAAGCCCGTCCGGCAGTTTCGGCTGCGCCTCATCGACGCCGTGGCGCTCGCGGCCGGCGGGCTGCTCGTGCTCAAGCTGCTCAGCCTGCTGCAGGCCGGCCTGCCGGAGAGCGCCGCGCTGCCGGAGTACGGGCGCGCGGTCGCCCGGGCGCGCACCGGCTACGAGCCCTTCGACCCGGTGACGACCGGATCGGTGGGCGCCAAGGAGGCGCCGGCCGCCGCGACCGAGAAGGCGCCGGAGCCGCCCCCGCCGCGGCCCGGACCGCCCGCGGCCGGGAGCCCGGCCTCGCCGACCGAACGCCTGCTCCTCGAGAAGCTCGGCGCCCGGCGCGACGCCCTGCGCCAGAAGAGCGACGAGCTGGAGCTGCGCGAGAAGATGCTGGGCGAGGCCGAGCGCAAGCTCGAGACCGGCCTCGGCGACCTCAAGAAGGCCGAGGACAAGGTCGACGCCGCCGCGAAGGCCAAGGAGGAGGCCGAGAAGCAGGGCCTGAAGAACATCGTCACGATGTACGAGGCGATGAAGCCCAAGGACGCCGCCCGGGTGTTCGACCGGCTCGGGCTCGACGTGCTGGTCCCGATCGTGCTGGCCATGAACCCCCGGAAGATGTCCGAGGTGCTGGCGGTGATGCAGCCCGAGACCGCCGAGCGCCTGACCGTGGCCCTCGCGAACCGCGCCCGCGGTGCCGCAGGGCCGCAGGCCCAGGCGGGAACGGGGCTCCCGGCGAACGAGCTGCCGGCGATCGATCCCGGGGCGCCCGTGCGGTAGCTCCGCGGCGCCGCAGGGCGCCGGGCCGATCTTCCGAGGCTGCCGGCGGATCCGTCCGGCCGGCTCTGTCCGCGCGGCCCTCCCCGCTCGACCCCGTGCGGCGTCCGCGCGGGCTAGGGTCCGGGGCCGGGCGCGCTATAAGGGGCTCATGTCAGAGGTCGATCCCCAGCCGCTCCTCGCCGTCGAGGACCTCTCCGTGGCGTTCCGCGCGCGGGAGGGCGAGACCGTGGCGGTCGACGGCGTCTCCTTCACCATCCGCCGGGGCGAGACCGTCGCGCTCGTGGGCGAATCGGGGTCCGGCAAGTCGGTGACGGCGCTGGCGATCCTGCGCCTCCTCGACCCCGCGGCCCGTCAGGACGGGCGGATCCTGTTCGCGGGCCGCGACCTCGCGCGGCTGCCCGAGCGGGCGATGCGGGACGTGCGCGGCGCCGACATCACCATGGTGTTCCAGGAGCCGATGACCTCGCTGAACCCGCTCCACACGATCGAGCGGCAGATCGGCGAGGTGCTCGGCCTGCACCGCGGCCTCACCGGCAAGGCGGCCCGCCGGCGGATCCTGGAGCTTCTGGAACTCGTGGGCCTGCGCGACGCCGAGCGGCGCATGGGCGCCTACCCGCACGAGCTCTCCGGCGGCCAGCGCCAGCGCGTGATGATCGCCATGGCGCTCGCCTGCGAGCCCGACCTCCTGGTCGCCGACGAGCCGACCACGGCCCTCGACGTGACCGTGCAGGCGCAGATCCTGGCGCTGCTCGCCGACCTGCAGAAGCGCCTCGGCATGGCGATGCTGTTCATCACCCACGATCTCGGCATCGTCGAGCGCATCGCCGACCGCGTCTGCGTGATGCTGAAGGGCAGGATCGTGGAGGCCGGCGCCACCAAGGCCGTCTTCGCGGACCCGCAGCACGAGTACACGCGCCGCCTGATCGCGTCCGAGCCCAAGGGCCGGGCCAACCCCGTCCCGGCCGACGCCGCGCCGCTCCTGGAGGCCGGCCCCCTGAAGGTCTGGTTCCCGCTGAAGTCGGGCCTGCTCCGACGCGTCACCGGCCATGTCAGGGCCGTGGACGGCGTCTCCCTGCGGGTCCGGACCGGCGAGACCATCGGCGTCGTCGGCGAGTCCGGCTCGGGCAAGACGACCCTCGGCCTCGCCCTCTTGCGGCTCACGGGCTCGGAGGGGCCGATCGTCTTCCTCGGCCAGGCGATCGACGGCTACGGCGTGGCGCAGATGCGCCCGCTGCGGAAGGACATGCAGGTGGTCTTCCAGGATCCCTACGGCTCGCTGTCGCCTCGCATGTCGGTGGCCGACATCGTGGCCGAGGGGCTGGTGGTGCAGGGCGCCGCGCGCTCGCGGGCGGAGCGCCGGGCCGTGGTCGCCAAGGCACTGACCGATGTTGGGCTCGATCCGGCCGCCATGGACCGCTACCCGCACGAGTTCTCCGGTGGCCAGCGCCAGCGCATCGCCATCGCCCGGGCTATGGTGCTCAACCCCCGCTTCGTCGTCCTCGACGAGCCGACCTCGGCCCTCGACCGCTCGGTCCAGGCACAGATCGTGACC
Organism: Methylobacterium sp. 22177; assembly: GCF_052045615.1. NCBI lineage: Bacteria > Pseudomonadati > Pseudomonadota > Alphaproteobacteria > Hyphomicrobiales > Methylobacteriaceae > Methylobacterium > Methylobacterium sp. 22177. The sequence continues at coordinate 139,066 of NZ_JBQEPK010000012.1, forward strand.
CTGCTGCGCGACCTCCAGCGCGAGCGGGGACTCGCCTACCTGTTCATCAGCCACGACCTGAAGGTGGTGCGGGCGCTCGCCAACTACGTGATCGTCATGCAGAACGGCCACGTGGTCGAGGAGGGCGCCGCGGAGACGATCTTCGCGAATCCCCGGACCCCCTACACCCGCGCCCTGTTCAAGGCCGCCTTCGCCCTCGAGAGCGACGCGGCCGCCGAGCTGGAGTCCGCCTGACCGTGGCGCGCGCCCTCATCATCGTCCTCGATTCAGTGGGCGTCGGCGGGGCCCCGGACGCGGACCGCTACGGCGATGCCGGGTCCGACACGCTGGGGCACATCGCCGAGCGCTGCGCGGAGGGCCGCGGCGACCGGGCGGGGCTGCGCGCGGGTCCCCTGCGCCTGCCCCACCTCGCCGAACTCGGGCTCGGCCTGGCGGCCGCCGGGGCCTCGGGCCGCATCCCGCCGAACCTCACCCCGGTCGGCCTGCCGCGCGGCGTCTACGGCCACGCGGTGGAGACGGCCGCCGGCAAGGACACGCCCTCCGGTCACTGGGAGATCGCCGGCCTGCCCCTGACCGAGCCCTGGGGGCATTTTCCCGATACGCGGCCGGCCTTCCCGCCGGAGCTGACCCGCGCGCTCGTCGCCGAGGGCGACCTCCCGGGCATCCTCGGCGATTGCCACGCGCCGGGCGTCGCGATCATCGACGCGCTGGGCGCCGAGCACCTCCGGACCGGCCGGCCGATCTGCTACACCTCGGCCGACAGCGTGTTCCAGATCGCCGCCCACGAGGAGGCGTTCGGGCTGGAGCGGCTCTACGACCTGTGTCGCGTGGCGCGCCGCCTGTGCGACCCCTACCGCGTCTGCCGGGTGATCGCCCGGCCCTTCGTGGGCTCGCCGGAGGCGGGCTTTCGCCGGACCGGCAACCGCAAGGATCTCGCCGTCGCCCCGCCCGGGCGCACGCTGCTCGACCGCGCCGAGGCGGCCGGTCGCGCGGTCGTGAGCGTCGGCAAGATCGGCGACATCTTCGCCCACCGCGCCACAGGCCGCGAGATCAAGCCGGGCCCGAACGCGGCCTGCCTGACGGCGGGGCTCGACGCGCTGGCGACGCTGCCGGAGGGAGGCCTGATCTTCGTCAACCTCGTCGATTTCGACACGGAGCACGGCCACCGCCGCGACGTGCCGGGCTACGCCGCGGAGCTGGAGGCGTTCGACGCCCGGATCCCCGAGATCCTGGCGGCGCTGGCACCGGGCGACCTCGCGGTCATCACGGCCGACCACGGCAACGACCCGACCTGGACCGGGACCGATCACACCCGCGAACAGGTCCCGGTCTTGGCCTTCGGCCCCGGCGTGGCCGCCCGACCGATCGGGCGGCGCGAGACCTTCGCGGATATCGGCGCCACCGTGGCGGCCCATCTCGGCCTCGCCTGGGACGGGGCCGGAACACCGTTCCTGTAGGGAGGACAAGACGTGCGGGACGACGACGACCGGCCGCGCAAGGCCGTGGCCCACGAGATCGGGCAGCCCCTCGACACGCTCTCGCTCGGGGATCTCGACGAGCGCGTCGCGCTCCTGCGCGCCGAGATCGCCCGGCTCGAGGCGGCGCGGGCCGCCAAGCAGGCGGCGCAGGGCGCGGCCGACGCCTTCTTCAAGCGGGACTGAGGCTTGGACCGGAGCGAAACCCTCGCCGCCCTGCGGCGCGGCGAACTCGGCGGCGCGCGGGAGCTGCGGCTGCCCGACGGGCTGACGGCGGTGCCGCGCGAGGTCTTCGCCCTCGCCGACACGCTGGAGGTACTGGATCTCGGCCGGGGCAGCCTCGTCGACCTGCCGGACGATTTCGGCCGCCTCCACCGCCTGCGCGTCCTGTTCTGCTCCGGCAACCCGTTCCCGCGCCTGCCGCCGGTGCTCGGCGCCTGCCCGGCGCTGAGCCAGCTGGGCTTCCGCGGCTGCGGCATCCGCGAGGTTCCGGCGGAGTCGCTGCCGCGCGAGCTGCGCTGGCTGACGCTGACCGACAACGCGATCGCCGAGCTGCCCGCCGCCCTCGGCGAGCGGCCGCGCCTGCGGAAGCTGATGCTGGCGGGCAACCGGCTCACCGCGCTGCCCGACAGCCTGTCGGGGGCGGACGAACTCGAGCTGATCCGACTCGCCTGCAACCGTCTCGCGGCGCTCCCGCCGTGGCTCGCGCGCCTGCCCCGCCTCGCCTGGATCGCCTACGCCGGCAACCCCGCCGAGCCGCCGACGGCGCCGGTGGCGGCGCCCGCGGTGCCGTGGGCGGACCTCGCCCTCGGCGAGCTGCTCGGCGAGGGCGCCTCGGGGCGGGTCCACCGGGCCCGCTGGCGGGGGCCGGCCGGCGGGGAGGACGTGGCCCTGAAGCTGTTCAAGGGCGCGATGACCAGCGACGGCCTGCCCGAGCGGGAGATAGAGGCCTGCCTCGCCGCCGGGATGCACCCGGCCCTCACGGGCGCGCTCGGCCGGCTCGACGGCCATCCCGACGGCGCGACGGGACTGCTGCTCCGGCTCCTGCCGGCGCACTGGCGCCCGCTCGCCGGGCCGCCGAGCCTCGCGAGCTGCAGCCGCGACGTCTACGACCCGGACCTGCGCCTCGACGGCGACGCGGCCCTGCGGATCGCCCGCGCCGTGGCCGAGGCGGTGGCGCACCTGCATGGGCGGGGCCTGCTGCACGGCGACGTCTACGCCCACAACACGCTCTGGGACGCCGGAACCGGCGCGGCCGTGCTCAGCGATTTCGGGGCGGCCTCGGCCCTGCCGGACGGGCCGCTCGGCGCGGCTTGGGCGCGGGTCGAGGTCCGCGCCGTCGGCATCCTGATCGGCGAGCTGCTCGACCGCTGCGCGGCGCCGCCGGAAACCCTGCGCGCCCTGGCGCAGGCGTGCACGGGGCCGGATGTCGACGGGCGGCCGGACCTCGGGGCGGTGATCGCCGAGATCGGGCGGCTCCAGGCCTGAACGCGGCGTCGACCGGTCCCGGGACCCTTTCGCCGCCCTCGCCGCGGCTCAGTCCGGGATGTCGCCCTGCCCGCGCGCGACCACCGCGAACAGGTCGCCGAGGGCCGCGAGGCTCGCCGCCTGGAGCTGGGCCGCCGGCACCACGCCGCCGTCCGGTCCGGGCAGGTCCCGCGTCGCCGTGGCGGCGGCCACGACGGTGGGGCGAAACCCGAGGTTGAAGGCGCTCCGGGCCGTGGAGTTGACGCACATGTGCGTCATGAAGCCCGCCAGGACGACGTCCTTCACGCCGGCCTGCTCGAGCCGCGCCTGGAGGTCCGTGCCCACGAAGGAGCTCGGATAGGCCTTGGTGATGACCGGCTCGTCGCCCTGCGGCGCCACTTCCGGGCTGATCTGGCCGATCGGGGCGGTCACGTCGTAGGGCGTGCCCGGCCCGGCATCGTGGCGGACGTGGATCACCGGGATCCCCGCATCGCGCGCCCGTCGCAGGAGCGCGGCCGCCTCCCGGAGCGCGGGCTCGACGCCGTCGAGCCGCATCACGCCCTCCCGGTAGGTCTGCTGCAGGTCGATCATCACGAGCGCCGAGCCCTTGAGCGGGGCCGGCGCGGGGCTCAGGCCGGACAGGCCGCGCAGGGTTGCCAGATCGGACATCGGCGGTTCCTCCAAGGGGCCGCCTCGGAGGCGGCTCTCTGAACCCGGGACGCTACGACGGTGCGGCCCGGTCGCGCCAGTGGGCAAAGGTGCAACGCTCGGGCACGCGGGCCGGATGTTCCCCCAGGAAGGTTGGCCGCGCGGATTGATCCGCCCCGGCGCGTCGCTACATGCGCGGCGTGACCGCCCCGCCCCTGCGCCTCGGCGCGCTGCTCCTCGCCCTCGCCTGCGCGCATCCGGCCGCGGCCGCCCCGTCCGAGGGAGCGACCGAGACGGTCGAGCAGGCGCTGTGCCGCCTCATCGACGACTCCGCCAAGGCCCGCGGCCTGCCGGTGCCGTTCCTGACACGCCTGATCTGGCGCGAGAGCAGCTTCCGCGTGGGCGTCGTCAGCCCGGCCGGGGCGCAGGGCGTCGCGCAGTTCATGCCCGGGACGGCCCGCGAGCGCGGCCTCCTCGACCCGTTCGACCCCGAGCAGGCGATCCCGCACGCGGCCCATCTGCTCGCCGACCTGAGGACCCAGTTCGGCAATCTGGGTCTCGCCGCCGCGGCCTATAACGGCGGCGCCGCGCGGGTCAGCAAGTGGCTCGCCGGCGACGGTGGCCTGCCCGCCGAGACCCGGGCCTACGTGGCCGCCATCACGGGCCGGCCGGTGGACGACTGGCGGACCGGCCCGGCCAAGGGGATCGAGTTTCCGGAAGGCGGCGCGCCCGCCAAGCCCGAGAGCAAGCCCGAGGGCAAGGACGCGAAGGACCAGAAGGACGCCAAGGTGGAGGTGAAGCCGGATGCGCCGCAGACCTGCCTGCAGGTCACCGCGAGCCTGCGCGTCCCGTCGCGCGGCGACCGCTTCGCCCTCGGCCTCAACGAGGGGCCGGCCGCCCCGTGGGGCATCCAGCTCGCCGGCAATTTCTCCAAGGCGCTGGCGCTGCAGAGCTTCAACCGCGCGCGGAGCGCCTACGCGGGGGTGATCGGCGAGGTGCGGCCGATGATCATCGGCACGCGCCTGCGCAACCGCGGGACCCGCGCCTTCTACCGGATCCGCATCCCGGCGCAGAGCCGACAGGCGGCCGACGACCTGTGCGGCCGCATCCGCAAGGTCGGCGGCGCCTGCATCGTGCTGCGGACCTGATTTTTCGTGCCCCGCCCCGAGACCGTCATCAATCCGCCCCGAGGGCGGTGCGGTATGGCCCGGTCGGGACAACCGGATGGGATATGACACGTCTCCTCACCGCGCTCGCTAGCCTCCTCTGCCTCGGGCTCGCCGCGTTCGGCTTCACCGCTGCCTCGCCGCTCGCGCTGTTCGACGCGATCGGCCCGCGCGATCCGGGAGGGCGGCTCGCCGCGAAGGACCAGCCCTTCGGCGAGGGCCCGCGGCGGCGGCTCGACGTCTACGTACCCACCGCGGGCGCCGAGAACGCGCCGGTCCTGGTGTTCTTCTACGGCGGCTCCTGGCAGAGCGGCGCCAAGGACGACTACGCCTTCGTCGGGCACGCCCTCGCGGCGCAGGGCTTCGTCACGGTGCTGCCCGATTACCGGCTCTACCCGGAGGCGCCGTTCCCCGGTTTCCTCGAGGACGGCGCCGAGGCCATCGCGTGGGTGCGCGACAACATCGCCGGATACGGCGGCGACCCGCGCCGCATCGTGCTCGCCGGCCACTCGGCGGGCGCCTACAACGCCGTGATGCTCGGCCTCGACCCGCGCTACGTGATCGCCGCCGGGGTTGATCCCAAGGTGATCAAGGCCGTCGCCGGCCTGTCCGGCCCCTACGACTTCCTGCCGTTCGACCAGGACACCACCGTCAAGGTGTTCGGCAAGGCCCCCGACCCGGAAGCCACGCAGCCCGTCGCCTTCGCGGGCCCGCTCTCGCCCCCCGCCTTCCTGGCAACCGGCGACGCCGACACCGTGGTGAAGCCGCGGCACACGGTCAGCCTCGCCGCCAAGCTGCGGGCGGAGCACGTTCCGGTCCAGGAGCGGCTCTACCCGGGCCTCGACCACAAGGACACGCTGCTGGCGCTGTCCGTCACCTTCCGCTCGAAGGCGCCGGAACTCGCCGAGATGGCGTCCTTCCTGATGCGGCAATCCGCCGGGCGCTCGCAGTACACGATGCGGCGGTGATCGCCCCGGGCCCGCGTCAAGGTTATCGCGCGATCGTCGGCCGCAACCGTCCGATTTCCCGTCGCCCGGCACCCGCGGCCCGCTAGAATGATCCTGGCCGCGCGGCGCGGCCTCGCGGTGGGACGGCATGGCTTCTGCGGACGCGGCGATCGGGATCCCGGCCGACGGGCGGCAGCGCGGCGTCGCGGGCCGCGACGTGCCGGACGTGCTGCGCGTGCTCCTGAACGGGGCCGTCTTCGTCCTGCTCTGGAACCACGTCTGGCTGAAGGACCTGTCCGACCGGTCGATGCTGGCGGCCTCCGAGGACGGCAGCCTGCTGACGCAGATCCTGTTCCTCTCCGCCGGCGCCGCCATGGCGGCGGCGATCCACCGGATCGGCGTGCGCCACCTCCGTCCTCTGGTGACGCGCCCGCTCGTGCTCTGCGCCCTCTGGCTCGGGGCGACGGCGCTGCTCTCCATCGAGCCGAGCCTGTCGCTGCGGCGGCTCGCGCTGTTCGCCATCGCCGCGATGCTCTCGGCGGGCGTGCTGATCGTCGCCCGCTCCCCCCGGCAGCTGGCCCTGACCATGGCCGGGTCCGCCCTGGTGATCGTGCTCGCCTCCTACCTCGCGGTCGGTCTCGTGCCGAACCTCGCGATCCACTCGGCCTTCGATGTCAATTCCGATCCGAGCCATCCGGGTCTCTGGCGCGGGATCTTCCCGCAGAAGAACGAGGCCGGCGCCGCCATGGTCATCCTGGTGATCGTGGGCCTCTACGTCGCCACCGTGGCGAGCCGCGTCCTCGGCTGGGCGATCGTCCTGCTGGCGACCGGGTTCCTGGTTGCGAGCGGCTCCAAGACCGCGATCCTGCTCCTGCCGGTCATCCTCGCCGTGACCGGCCTGTGCCAAGTCCTGACCGGCGGGTTCCTGCGCCGCCTGCTGCTCCTCGGCCCGGTGATCGGGTTCTCGCTGATCTCGATCGGCTCGGTGCTCGCGCCGCCGATCCAGGAGGCGGTGGGCTCGCTGCTCACCGACGCGACCTTCACGGGCCGCAGCGAGATCTGGCAGTTCGCTATCGACAACATCATGATCCGACCCTGGCGCGGCTGGGGGATCGGCGCTTTCTGGATGACCGAGCGGACCATGTATGCCGGCTCCGAGGCGCTGACCTGGGTCAATACCGTCGACCACGCCCACAACGCCTATCTCGACACGGCGCTGATCGGCGGCCTGCCGTTCCTCGCCCTGACGGTCGTGGCCTTCGTGCTCGCCCCGGTGCGCGACCTGCAGCGCGTGGCCGGCGGCACGCGCCTCGACGCGGAGACCCTGCTGTTCCTGAGGCTGTGGTTCCTCGGGCTCGTCTCGGCCTCCTTCGAGACGGTGCTCTACAACGGCAACAACGCCACCTGCTGCATGTTCATGATGGCGGTGTTCGGCCTGCGCCTGCGCACCCGCTACGCCGTCGCGGCGGGCTGAGGCGGTCCAGGCCCCCGGAAGTCCGCGCGCCGTCCCGGGAGTCCGCGCGTCGTGGGCGCGCCTGTCCCGGCCGGCGCCCCCGCGCGAACGCCCCGTCGCCCCGCGCTGACGGCTTCCGTCCGTTAGCGGACGGCAACAACTTGTCCGGGAATTCGTTGGCCAGAATTCTCGCGGAGATTCTGCATGCCGGGCAGGACTCGTTTCGCTTGGACCGACGTGACGTTCGCCCTGGGTGTGAGCATCCTGTGCGCACTGTCCCTCTTCGTAGCGCACTAGCCGCGGAGCCGCGTCGAGGCCCGTCACGCGGATCGGCCCGCGCGGCCGCTCCCGTCACGCCGCGCGCCGCGGCGTCGAGAGCCCGGCGCGCCGTGACCTCCGAACGCGCCGGCCGCCAGCCCGCGAGGACGTCGCCGGCGGACTTCCGCGAACCGTCGCCCGGCCGCGGTCAGTCGGGCAGTGCGAAGACCAGCAGCGCGTCGCCGGTACCGAAGCCGGACGCCCGGGTGAAGGAGGCGCCGCCCGCCGCCACCGCGACGTACTGCTTGCCGTCGAGCGCGTAGGTCATCGCCGGCCCGCTGATGCCGGCCCCGCACTGGAAGCGCCAGAGGATCCGGCCGTCCCGCGCGTCGTGGGCGTCGAGATGCCCGTCCTCCTCGCCCGAGAAGACGAGCCCGCCGGCGGTCGCCAGCGTGCCCCCGGACAGGCGGCTCGCGCCGCGGACCGACCACACGATGCGGCCGCCCTCCGCGAGGTCGACGGCGGTGAGCGTGCTGAAGGACGGCTCGCCCCTGGCCTCGCCGGTCTCCGTGTAGCGGATCTCCGGTCGCCCCGCGGCGGCCGGCACGGTCTTCACCGTGTAGGTCGTCGCGCCGTGGCGGACCTGCACGTAGGCGCGCGTCCCGTCATAGGCGGTCGGCGGCCACGAGACGGCACCGAGGGGGCCGGGCGCCACCACCGTGCCCTGCGGGGTCGGCGGCGCGAACAGGTTCTTCTGCGCGAGGAGCGGGGCCGAGCGGGCTAGCAGTTTCCCCGTGGCGCGGTCGTGGACGTAGATCCAGCCGGTCTTGCTCGCCGAGGCCACCGCCCTGGCGCCGCCCGGCATGTCCAGCAGGAAGGGCGGCGCGGCGACGTCGTAGCCCCACTCGTCGTGCGGCACCTGCTGATAGTACCAGCGCAGCGTGCCGGTTTTCACGTCGAGGGCGACGAGGCACATCGTGTAGAGGTTGTCGCCCGGACGCGACAGGCCGAAATTCTGCGGCGCCGGGTTGCCGGTCCCGAGGAAGATCAGGCCGAGATCGGGGTCGTAGGCGGGCGTCATCCAGAGGGAGCCGCCGCCCACCCGCCACGCGTCGCGGTTGGCGGGGGCCGCCGCCTTCTCGGCGGCGATGTCGCGGTGGAGCGCCGTGCCGTCGGCGGTCCTCTCCACGAAGCCCCCCTCCCAGCCCTCCGCGGGCGTGACGTACCAGCGCCAGCGCTCGTCGCCGGTCTTCGCGTCGTAGGCCGCGAGCCAGCCGCGCCGCCCGTAGCCGCCCTCGATGCCGACCACCGCGCCGCCGTCGAGGCCGCCCGCCTCGTCCTCGATGTGGAGCCCGTAGCCGGCGCCGGTGACGCCGACGATGACGAGCCCGTCGGCGACGAGCGGCGGCATCTTGAAGCCGAGGCGGCTCGAGCCCTGGACGGGCTTGCCGCCGAGGGTCGCGGCGAGGCCCGAGGCGGTCTCGGTCTCGCCCTCCTCCGGGCGCACCGCCTCCTTCTCCCAGACGACCTTGCCGGTCTTGGCGTCCAGGGCGATCAGCTGCCCGTCCATGGTCGCCTCGTAGACCAGGCCCCCCGACACCGCGACCCCGCGGTTCGAGGGCGGCCCGAAGATCTTCTCGGTGCGCGGCCTGTGGGTGTAGGTCCAGAGGGGCTTGCCGGTCCGTGCGTCGAGGGCGGCGACGTTGTTCTGCGTCGTAGAGACGTAGAGGGTGCCGTCCACCATCACCGGCTGGGCCTGGAAGTAGCCGGTCACCCCGGTCTGGAAGATCCAGGCGGGGCGCAGACGCCCGACCGTGTCGCGGTTGATCTGGGTCAGGTCGGAGAAATTGCGGTTGCTCGGATCGTGCCCGAAGGCCGGCCAGGGCGTCTCGGCGGCGGAGGCCGGGCCAAGGGAAGCAGGTCCTGCAAGGCAGGCCAGCAGGGCGGCCCCGATCCATCGCGTCAAAGCTGTGCTCCCGTGTGCGGCGACCGTGGCGCCCGAGCAGGTGTGTTCCCGAAGCGTGGCCTTAGGCCTCCCGACGGACCGCCGCGTCGAGCTGCGCCGGCGTCGCCTGGGCGCCCATCGCCCGGGCCATGTCGGCGGCGCTCTGGCCGGAGGCGTCGCGGCGATCCGGGTCGGCGCCGTGCTGGAGGAGCAGGTCGACCATGTCGGTGCGGTCGAACATGGCCGCGGTCATCAGGGCCGTGCGGGTGCCCTCGCCGGTCCCGTCCACCGCGGCCCCGTGCCGGAGCAGGAGCTGCGCGATGGCGAGGTCGTTCTTGAAGGCCGCGCCGGCGAGCGGCGTCTGGCCGCGGTCGTTGGCGAGTTCCGGGTCGCCGCCGGCCTCCAGGATCACCCGGACGGCGTCCGGCTGGCCATTGTAGGCGGCCAGCATCAGCAGGCTGTCACCCTTGTCGTTGCGCAGGTTCGCCGGCAGCCCCTGCCCGAACAGGTCGGCGAGTTCCTCCGCGTGGCCCATCCGCGCGTACTGGAAGACCCGGGCCGCGAAAGCCAGGGTCGCGTCGTCGAGGGTCGGGGGCGTGTTCGTCTCTGAGGCCATCGCGTGCTCGTCTCTCATCGCGGCTGATCTGGGCCGCTGCGGCATCGACGTCCAGCGGCGGCGGGAACAGTTTCGTCGCGCGGCTCGTTCCAGCCGCCAATCCGGGCGAGGCCCGGCGTCTCCGGAGCGCGACGATGCCCCGACCGTTTGAGCCGTACGCCGACGCACTGCGCACCGCCCGCGAGATCGTGCGCGAGCGGGCGGGAGCCGTCGTCGAGGCGGCGGTCCGCGCGGATTCCCAGGCCTTCGACGAGGCCTGCAACGTCCTGGTCGTCCGCATCGCGGAAGCCATCGTCGATGCCGGCGAAGCCGGGCGCGGGCACGGCCTTGGCCGGGGCAGCGAGGCCGCCTGAGACGCGGGCGGCCGGGTCAGCCCCGCCGTCGCCCGCCGCCGCCCTTGTACTTGGGCTTCTGCCCGCCGAGCCCCTGCGTCGAGCGCGGCTTCGGCCGCTCCTGCCAGACCGGCGCCGCGCCGCCCACCGGCAGCTCCCGGTCCGTGCCCGGGCCCATATGGTCGAGGTCGGGCTTGGCGATGCGGCTGCCCCCGCCCCCGCGCGGCGCCTTCCGGCCGAACTTCCCCGCCTCGCGCTCCACGTCGCTCTGCCGCGCCATCGGGTCGTCCGAGACCAGCAGCTCGGTCGCCTGCAGCCGCTTCAGCTCGTCGCGCAGCCGCGCCGCCTCCTCGAAATCGAGGTCCGCAGCCGCCGCGCGCATGCGCTTCTCGAGGTCCGCCATCACGGCCTTGAGGTTGTGGCCCACCGTGATCGCGTCCTTGGCGAGCCCGGTATCGACCTGGACGTGGTCGCGCTCGAACACGCTGCTCAGGATGTCGGCGATCCCGCGCTTCACGCTCTGCGGCGTGATCCCGTGCTCTTCGTTGTAGGCGAGCTGCTTGGCGCGTCGGCGCTCGGTCTCGGCCATCGCCCGCTCCATCGAGCCGGTGATCGAGTCCGCGTACAGGATGCAGCGCGCGTCGGCGTTGCGGGCGGCGCGGCCGATCGTCTGGATCAGAGAGGTCTCCGAGCGCAGGAAGCCCTCCTTGTCGGCGTCGAGGATCGCCACCAGGGCGCATTCCGGGATGTCGAGGCCCTCGCGCAGCAGGTTGATGCCGATCAGCACGTCGAAGGCGCCGAGCCGCAGGTCGCGGATGATCTCGATCCGCTCCAGCGTGTCGATATCGGAGTGCATGTAGCGCACCCGCACGCTGTTCTCGTGCAGGTACTCGGTGAGGTCCTCGGCCATGCGCTTGGTCAGCGTGGTCACGAGCGTCCGGTAGCCGGCCTGCGCCACTTCGCGGACCTCGCCCAGCAGGTCGTCGACCTGGCTGCGGGCCGGGCGCACCTCGATCACCGGATCGACGAGGCCGGTCGGGCGGATGACCTGCTCGGCGAAGACGCCGCCGGTCTGCTCCATCTCCCATTTGCCGGGCGTGGCCGAGACGTGGACCGTCTGGGGCCGCATCGCGTCCCACTCCTCGAAGCGCAGCGGCCGGTTGTCCAGGCAGGAGGGCAGCCGGAAGCCGTACTCGGCGAGCGTCGCCTTCCGGCGGAAGTCGCCCCGGTACATGCCGCCGATCTGCGGCACGGTGACGTGGCTCTCGTCGGTGAAGACCAGGGCGTTGTCGGGCAGGTACTCGAACAGGGTCGGCGGCGGCTCGCCGGGCTTCCGGCCGGTGAGGTACCGCGAATAGTTCTCGATCCCGTTGCAGGCGCCGGTGGCCTCGATCATCTCGATGTCGAAGGTGCAGCGCTGGTCGATGCGCTGCGCTTCGATGAGCCGGCCCATCTTGGTCAGCTCCTCGATCCGGCCCTTCAGCTCGTGCTTGATGCCCTTGATCGCCTGCTGCAGCGTCGGGCGCGGCGTGACGTAGTGCGAGTTCGCGTAGACCTTCACGAACTTCAGCTCGGAGATGGTCTTGCCGGTGAGCGGGTCGAACTCGACGATGCTCTCGACCTCGTCGCCGAACAGCCCGATCCGCCAGCCGCGATCCTCCAAGTGGGCCGGCCACAGCTCGATCGAATCGCCGCGCACCCGGAAGGTGCCGCGGGCGAAGTCGGACTGGATGCGCTTGTACTGCAGGGCCACGAGGTCGGCGATCAGCTGGCGCTGCTCGATCCGCTCGCCGAGCGAGACCGTGAACGACATCGCCGTGTAGGTCTCGACCGAGCCGATACCGTAGATGCACGAGACCGAGGCGACGATGATGACGTCGTCGCGCTCCAGCAGGGCGCGGGTGGCGGCGTGGCGCATCCGGTCGATCTGCTCGTTGATCGAGGATTCCTTCTCGATGAACGTGTCGGAGCGCGGGACGTAGGCCTCGGGCTGGTAGTAGTCGTAGTAGGAGACAAAGTACTCGACCGCGTTGTCGGGGAAGAACGCCTTGAACTCCCCGTAGAGCTGCGCGGCGAGCGTCTTGTTGGGGGCGAGGATCAGCGCCGGGCGCTGCGTCTCCTCGATGATCTTCGCCATCGTGAAGGTCTTGCCCGAGCCGGTGACGCCGAGCAGAACCTGGTCGCGCTCCAGCGCCTGCACGCCGCCGACCAGTTCGGCGATGGCGCGGGGCTGGTCGCCGGCCGGCGTGAAGTCGGATTTGAGCGTGAACCGGACGCCGCCCTCGGATTTCTGCGGCCGCTCAGGCCGGTGGGGCGTCCAAGTCTTGCCGTCCTTGAAGAGCGGATTGCCCTCGGTGAGCAGCCGCTCCAGCGCCGTCACCGTCGCCGAGGCGCCGCCGTCGCCGCCGGGATCCGGCAGGTCGGCACCCTCCGGCGCGGGGCCGTCCTCGGGCGGCGTCAGGCCGAGCGCCTGGGCCAGGCGCGGGTCGACGTCGGCCGCGTCGCCGAGGGCGTAGCCGGCCTGGGGCGCCTCCGCGAAGCCGTCGCGGGCGATCTCGGCCCTCCGGGTCGCGGCCGCCGACGTCCCGTCCTTCGGACCACCCTTCCCGCCGCCCGGCTTGCCGCCTGTCTTGCGGCCGGGCCGCGCGGGCGCCTCGGGCGGCGGCTCGACGGCGGCCGGACGGTTCCGGTTGAGCGCTGGGTTCAGCAGCTCCGCCAGATAGGTGTCCAGGGGCTTTAGCTCGGGCTTCGACGCCTTGGCGGACGTGGCCGTCACGGAGGCGGCGCGCGGTTTCTTCGGTGCGGGCATGAGAACAATATGGGCCCGGACCGCGCTCCGAGAAACCCTGCGCGGGTGCGGTTTGACGGCTTTCGTCTGCCGCCGGCGGCAGCGGGGACCGGCTGCGGACCGGCCGCGGAGCGCCGCGCCTTTCCACTAAAGACGGTGTGGCGAATACAACCGTTAGGTAGAATTCACCCGGGAGCGAACTCGACCGCGGTCCCGGATGCTGAGAAGATCCGCCTCCGTACACGGGAAATCGGCTTGCCGTGGGCCGACCCCGGCGATACTTTGCGATGCAAAGCGGGGTGGACGGCATGCTGCGGCCGGGGGCTTGAGGCACATGCAGGACCTGGACAAGGCGCTGGCCGACATCGTGGCCATCCGGTCGCAGATCGCCCGCGATACGGCGTTCCGCGGATTGGGCGCGGCGACGGTGGCCGGCACCGGCGGCCTCGCGCTCGCCTGCGCGGCGGGACAGGCCCTGTGGCTCGGGGATCCCGCGGCGCGGCCGGGCCTGTTCTTCGGTCTCTGGATCGCGGCGGCGCTGGCGGCCTTCGCGATGATCGGCGTCGAGGCGGTCCGGCGCAGCCGGCGCCTGCATTCCGGCCTCGCCGACGCGATGGTGTGGAACGCCATCGAGGTGTTCCTGCCGGCCGCGGGCGCGGGGGCCTGCCTCGCCCTGGTCATCGCCCGCTTCGCCCCCGACGAGGTCTGGATGCTGCCGGGTCTCTGGCAGGTGCTGGTCGGCCTCGGCCTGTTCGCCTCGGCGCGGATCCTGCCCCGGGCGGTCCAGGGCGTCGGGGCCTGGTACCTGCTCGCCGGGCTCGCCGTGCTGGCGATCTCGGCCGAGACGCGGGCCCTGTCACCCTGGACGATGGGCCTGCCCTTCCTGTTCGGCCAAGCGTGGCTGGCCGGGATCATCCATCACGGGGCCCGGGCCTTCGATGACGACCGCTGACCGTTCCGACGGGCGCTTCTCCTACGAGGGGCTCGACAGGATCATCCACGAGCGGGCGCGCCTCAGCGTCCTGACGTCGCTGGTGGCGCATCCGAAGGGGCTGCCCTTTCCGGACCTCAAGCGCCTGTGCGGGCTCACCGACGGCAACCTGAGCCGCCACCTCGCCGTGCTGAGCGAGGCGGACCTGGTGAGTCTCGAGAAACGCTTCGCGCAGAGCCGGTCGCAGACAATCTGCCGCCTAACCCCGGTCGGGCGTCAGCGCTTCATCGGCTATCTCGGTGTGCTGGAGCAGGTGGTGCGCGACGCCGCGGATGCGGCCGAGCGCGGCCCCGAATCCGGTGTCCGCGGCCTCGATCCGGCCACGAAAACGGCGTGAGACCGCCCGTCCCGCCGGGAATGTTAACCCCGTTTCGATAGACCTCTGCGCCACGCCCATGCCGGGAGACTTTACGATGCAAAGCGAAGCGGTGCCGGGAGCCCTGCACGCCGCGATCATCATGGACGGCAACGGGCGCTGGGCGACGCAGCGCGGCTTGCCGCGGCTGGCCGGCCACCACCGGGGCGTCGAGGCGATCCGCCGCACCGCCGAGGCCTGCCCGGATCACGGCATCGGCACGCTCACGCTCTACGCCTTCTCGGCGGACAACTGGCAGCGGCCGGCCGAGGAGGTGGGCGGTCTGATGCGGCTCCTGCGCTCGTACCTGCGCAACGAGACGCAGCGCCTCGCCCGCACCGGTACCCGCCTCAGCGTCGTCGGCCGGCGCGACCGTCTGCCGGACGGCATTCCCCAGGCGATCGCGGCCGCGGAGGCTGCCACGGCGGGGGGAACCCGGCTGCACCTGCGGATCTGCGTCGACTACTCGGCCCGCGACGCGATCATCGCGGCGGCCCAAGGCCTCGCCGGCGAGGAGCCGACGCGCGAGAGCTTCGGCAAGCTGGTCGCCGGCCCGATGCACGGCTCCCCGGTGGATGTCGATCTGCTGATCCGCACAGGCGGCGAGCGGCGCCTCTCCGACTTCATGCTGTGGGAAGCCGCCTACGCCGAGCTGCTGTTCACCGAGCGGATGTGGCCCGATTTCGGCCCCGACGACCTCGCCGAGGCCGTGGCCGAGTTCGGCCGCCGCGAGCGCCGGTTCGGCGGGCTGAAGGCACCGGCCGTCCCGGCCGCGGCCTGAGGCCGCTTGACGCGCGCGCGCCGGCGCGCAGAGGGTCGGCGGCATGACCGAGACCCTCGCCCAACGCCGCGTCCTCCTCGTCATCGGCGGCGGCATCGCGGCCTACAAGGCCCTCGACCTGATTCGGCGGCTGCGCGAGCGGGGCGCCAGCGTCTGCCCGGTGCTGACCGCGGGGGCCCAGAAATTCGTGACGCCGCTGGCGGCGGCCGCGCTCGCGGGTGAGCGGGCGCATACCGACCTGTTCGACCGGGCCTCCGAGGCCGAGATCGGCCACATCAAGCTCGCCCGTCAGGCGGATGCCGTGGTGGTGGCGCCCGCGACCGCCAACCTGATGGCCCGGATGGCCGGCGGCCACGCGGCCGACCTCGCGACCACGATCCTGCTGGCCACGACTCTGCCGATCCTGATCGCGCCGGCCATGAACGTCCAGATGTGGGCGCACCCCGCCACCCGCCGGAACCGCGCGGTCCTGGAGGGGGACGGCGTCCGGATCGTCGGCCCGAACGCCGGCCGGATGGCCGAACCCGAATCCGGGCCGGGCCGCATGGCCGAGCCCAACGAGATCGCCGACGCGCTGGAACAAATGCTCGGCGCCCCGGCCGGGGACAGGCCCCTGGCCGGCCGCCGGGTGCTCGTGACGTCGGGGCCCACCCACGAGCCGATCGACCCGGTCCGCTACATCGCCAACCGCTCCTCCGGCCGCCAGGGTCACGCCATCGCCGCGGCCGCCGCCGCGGCCGGTGCCGCCGTGACCCTGGTCTCCGGGCCGGTGGCGATCCCCGACCCGCCGGGCGTCGCCGTCGTGCGGGTCGAGACCGCCCGGCAGATGCTGGCCGCCGTCGAGGCGGCGCTGCCGGCCGACATCGCGGTCTTCGCCGCCGCGGTCGCCGACTGGCGCCCGGAGCAGGAGGCCGGCAGCAAGAAGATCAAGAAGGACGGCACCGGGCCGGCGCCGATGCCGCTGGTCGAGAATCCCGACATCCTCGCCACGGTGGCGCGCCGGCCGTCCGGGCGCCCGCCCCTCGTGGTCGGGTTCGCCGCCGAGACCGACGCGGTGGTCGAGCACGCCCGGACGAAGATCGCCCGGAAGGGCTGCGACCTGATCGTGGCCAACGACGTGTCGGCGGAGGGCGGCGTCATGGGCGGCGTCGACAACACGGTGCACCTGATCGGGCGGGACGGCGCGGTAGAGACCTGGCCGCGCCTGGGAAAAGACGAGGTCGCGCACCGGCTCGTGGCCCATCTCGCGGCCCTGCTGGCCGGCTGACGCCGCCCTGCGGGTTCGCCGCCAGTATCCGAGCCGGACTCGCCAAACGGCGTGACTCGTTCCGGGGCCGAAGGCCGTTGCGCACAGGGAAGATAGAAGTCTCTCTCGCGCCGTCTCCGCTGTCTATCGAGACCAGGCAGAGTGTTTCGGTAGAGATGAGCGGTCTTTTTCGGGCCGGTCCGCGACATATCCGGGTGCGAAAAGTCAATTCGAGGTCGGACGCTGCCTGCATCCTCGCGCGTTGCCCGGATCGTGCCGGGAAAAAATTGCTATGATCCGGTTCGCCCGGCCGATCGGGCGACCGGAGACCAGGCACGATGCGCGTACGGGACCTGTCCATCCGGACGACGATGAGCCTCGTCCTCGTCGTCATGGCCACGATTCTGCTCGGCTTCGCGACGGGCACCGTGCGGGAGGCGCGGCAGCAGGCCGCCGAGGCCGACCGGGTCATCGCGCTGGTGCGGGCGAGCCGCGCCCTCCTCCAGACGCTGAACGTAACCCGGTTCGAGCGGGGCGCGACACTGCAGTTCCTGGCCGCCGCCGAGCCGGTCGAGGCCGAGACCCGCGCGTCGCTCTACGCCGACCGGGAGCGGGCGGTCGCGGGGCTCGCCGCGGCGCGGCCGCTCCTCGACGGCCTGGAACTTCCCGCCGTGACGGCGACCCTCGGCCGGCTGCACGAGGCGAGCGGACGCGTCGAGCGCCTCCGGCCGCGGGTCGACGCGGTTCTGAATGTGTCGGGCGCGCAGCGCGACGGCGCGGTGATGGCGGAGGCGAGGGCCGCCTTCCAGGCCATGCTCGATGCCCTGATCGCGACCAGCGACGCCGTGGACGGCGCGATCCCGCTGTCCGACGCGATCCTCCGGCGCGACCTCGCCCTGAAGCGGGCGGCGTGGGCGACCCGCATGGCCAACGGCGCCGTCGCGCTGCGCGTGCAGACGTCGCTGGCGGCCGGGGCATCGTGGTCGCTGGACGAGACCGTCGCGGCCGCCGAGGAGCGGGGACGGCTCGACGCGGCGTGGAGCGCGGCGACCGAGGCGGCGGCCGAGGCCTCGGAGACGGTCGGGGCCGCGTTCCGGCGGGCCGGGGAGAACAATTTCGCGGGTAGCCCCCTCGCCCGCCGGCGCGCCGTGGCGCAGGCACTGGCTCGCGGCGCGCCGCCGGGGCTGACGCTCGCGCAGGCGCGCAAGCTCGACACGCCCGAGCAGGTCACCCTCGTCGACCTCGCCTTCGTCTGCCTCGACGAGATGGTCGCGCGGGCCGAGACCCTGGCCAACGCGGCGCGCAGCACCCTGTGGCGCGACGGAGCGGCCCTGGTCGCAACCCTGCTGCTCGTCGCGCTCGGTCTGCTCGCCCTGTTCCGCGGCGTGCTGCGGCCGATCCGGGTGATCACTGCGGCCATGGAGGCCCTCGCGGCCGGAAACGCCGCCGTGGCCGTCCCGGGCCTGAGGCGGCGCAACGAGATCGGCGCCATGGCGGCGGCCGTGCAGGTGTTCAAGGACAACCTGATCCGCAGTCGGCAGCTCGAGGCCGAGGCCGAGGCGGCCCGGCAGGACGCGGAGCGCCAGCGCAGCCTCGTCATGCGGCAGATCGCCGATCGGTTCGCCGACACCGTCGGCGGGATCGTCGCGCAGGTCTCGGCCGCGGCGACCGGCCTGCAGGCGACGGCCCGGAGCATGACCGAGACCGCCGCGCAGACCGCCGAGCAGTCGAGCACCGTCGCGGCCGCGGCCGAGCAGGCGGCCAGCAATGTCGGCACCGTGGCGGCGGCGGCCGAGGAGCTCGGCACCTCGGTCCAGGAGATCGGCCGGCAGGTCGACGGCTCGGCCAGCCTCGCGCGCGCGGCCGTCGCCGAGGCCGATCAGACCGGCGCGCTGGTCCAGGAGCTGAGCGAGGCGGTGACGCGGATCGGCGACGTGGTCGGGCTGATCTCGACCATCGCGGGCCAGACCAACCTGCTGGCGCTCAACGCCACGATCGAGGCCGCGCGTGCCGGTGCGGCCGGTCGCGGTTTCGCCGTCGTGGCCACCGAGGTGAAGGCGCTGGCCGAGCAGACCGCCCGGGCGACCGAGGAGATCGCCGGCCAGATCGGGCGGGTCCAGGCCTCGACCGGTCAGGCCGTGGCGGCGATCGGGACGATCACGGCGCGGATCCGCGACATCGACGGCGTCGCGACCTCCATCGCGGCGGCGGTCGAGCAGCAGGGCGCGGCCACCCACGAGATCGTCCGCAACGTCGGGCAGGCGGCG